>DATKNA010000163.1:0-7924 GCA_035541595.1 Kineosporiaceae bacterium
CACAACGCGTGCACGTCCGGGCGTCCGGTGGCACGTCACCTCGTGGTGGTGCACAGCCAGGCCTACTCGAGAGGACCGGCGACTCGGCGTCGGGTCGGTGCGGGTCGTCGACCGGTCGTCGAGGTGGGACGGCGACCAGGCGGCAGCGGGCGTGCCGTAGGAAGCATCAAGGCCCGAGCCTGAGGTCGAGGGCTCGATCTGAGGCCCGGAGCACCCCCTCTGAGGTGCTCCGGCGCCCGAACCTGAGGCGCTCGCGGGCGGTGCGACGCCCCCCGCCCGTCCGACGGTGCGTCGTCGACCGATGTCCGGCCCCCGGCCTCAGGACGACCGTCGTCGACACCACCGGAGAGTCGACACCACCGGAGAGTCGACACCACCGAGCAGGAGGACGGAGATGTTCACCTACAGCAGCCCCGAGCTGATCGACGCCGAGGTCCGCCATCGGCGCGAGCGCCTGGTGGGCGACTGGCAGGCCGCGGCGGGCCGCGACGTGGCGACGCGATGGTCCGCACACCGTGCCTGGGCCGTGGTCGCTGCGCTCGGTCGCTTCCGGGCCACGCCCCGCCACCACCGGCACGCGTGAGCGCGCCGGCGGCGGCACCGGCGGATCCCCAAGCACCGTTGATCACTGGCTCCGTGAGTCTGTCGGTGGTCGGTGGCACGATTCCAGACATGGTCCGGATCAGCCCCGACTCGCCGTTCGTCGGCCGGGTCCGCGAGGTGTCCCGGCTCGAGCAGCTGCTCGAGCAGGCTCTCGTGGGCTCGGCTGCCGGGGTGTTGGTCGCCGGTGACGCCGGCGTCGGCAAGACCAGGCTGACCGCCGAACTCGTGCGCCGCGCCGAGGAGCGCGGCGTCGTGGCGGTCGTCGGGCACTGCGTCGACCTCGGCGCCGGTGGTCTGCCCTATCTCCCGTTCGCCGAGGCGTTCACCGATGTGGCCCGGGCAGGCGACGTGCCGGACGCCGACGACGTGGCGCGGGCCGCCTCAGCGGCGGTGCGTTCGGTGGCGCTCGAACGGCCCGTGCTCTACCGCGTCACCGGTCGTGTGGAGCAGTCGCCGGTCGACGAGGCCGGCGAACGCATGCCGCTCTACGAGGCCGTGCTGGACGCGCTGCACGCCGTCACCGACGGCGTGGCGCCGATGCTGCTGGTCCTGGAGGACCTGCACTGGGCCGACGCCTCCACCCGCGACCTGCTCCGGTTCGTCCTCTCCCGGCTGTCCGACGAGCGGCTGCTCGTCGTGGGCACCTACCGAACCGACGACCTGCACCGCCGGCACCCCCTGCGACCGCTGCTCGCCGAGCTGGTCAGGCTGCCGCGGGTCGAGCGCGTCGACGTGGCGCCGTTCGACCCCGACGAGCTGCGCGACTACCTGCGGATGCTGCACGGCGGGCAGGTGCCGGAAGCCGTCGTGGAAGACATCCGCGGCCGGTCCGAGGGCAACGCGTACTACGCCGAGGAGCTCCTGGCCGCAGCCGACGAGGCGCCGGACGGTGGGCACCGCCGGGTGGCGCTGCCCGAGCAACTCGCCGACGTGCTCCTCGCCCGGCTCGAACGCCTGCCGCAGGGCGTCCAGCAGGTGGCGCGCGTGGCATCAGTCGCCGGTCGCCGCGTTCAGGACGGGTTGCTGCGGGCTGCGGTCGGCATGCCCATCCTCGAGGTCGACGAGGCGCTGCGGGAAGCGGTGGCCCACCACGTCCTCGTGCCCGACGGGTCGGATCGCTACGTCTTCCGGCATGCGCTCCTACAGGAGGCGGTTTACGGCGACCTGCTGCCCGGAGAGCGCGTCCGCCTGCACGCGACGTACGCCCGGCTGCTCGCCGAGCAGGGCGACGGTGCGAGCGCGGCCGACCTCGCACGGCACTGCATGGCCGCACTGGACCTGCCCGGTGCGCTGGCCGCCTCCGTGCGCGCCGCGGACGAGGCGGTCGCCGTGCTCGCTCCCGCCGAGGCCCTGGCGCACTACGAGCAAGCCCTCCAGCTGTGGTCCGCCGTACCGGCCGGGTCCCGTCCGGTCGGCCTCGACGCCGTCACGCTCACCCTGCGGGCCGCCACCGCCGCCGGATCCTCCGGCGAGCTGGACCGCGCAGTCGCCCTGGCCGCCGAAGCCGTCACGCTCGCGGCTGCCGGGGACCCGGCCGTGCAGGCGCATGCTCGCGGCCGGCTCGCCCACCACCTCTACGAGGACGACCGTCGGTCCGAGGCACTGCGCGAGATCGCCTGCGTCCGCGAGCTGCTCGAAGGCAGCGGCCCCTCGCCGGTCCGGGTCTGGGCCGCCGCGATCGAGGCCCGGATCGCGACCAACCGCGGTCATCTCGCCGTCACGCGCTCGCTCGTCGAGCCGGCGGTGGAGGAGGCCCGCACCCTCGGGCTGGCGGCTGCCGAGGCCGACCTGCTCATCAGCCTGGCGTTGAACGAGAGCGAGGCCGGTGTCGTCGAGGGCGCGGCACAACGCCTGTCCCAGGCCACGCAGCGGGCGCAGAGCGCCGGTGATCCAGGCGTGGCCCTGCGCGCGGTCTACAACCTCGGCATCAACCGGATCGACAGCGGCGACCTCGCGGGCGCGCGGACGACCCTCGAGGAGGGCCTCGCCCAGGCCGAGAGGGCCGGGATGGCGTTGACGGTCTACGGCATCGAGTCCCTCCTGATGCTGCTGCAGGCGCTCGTCCTCGCCGGCGAGTGGGACGTGGCGCTGGCCACCGCCGCGCGGGCCGGCGCCCGGGCGCCTAAGGCGCAGCGGGAGTGGATCGCCTCGCCCCTCATGCCGGTGCACGTCGCGCGCGACCCGCAGCGCGGGCTCGAGCTCACCGCCAGCCTGGTGCCGCAGGCAGAGTTGCAGCCGTGGAGCTCTCATACGGTCCTGGCGCCACACGCCGATGCGCAGCGCCTGCTCGGCGACTACACCGGAGCAGTCTCCACGGTCCGCCGGACCGTGGAGATCAAGACCGAGACCGGCGACGAGTGGGGCCTGGGCCAGCTCGTCGTCCTGGCCGTCGGCTTGGGTGCGCTCGCGGACGCCGCCGCGGCCACGGCCGTCCGCGAGGACGAGGGCGAGCTCGAGTTGCTGCGCGCACAGGGCCTCGAGTTCGTGGAGCGGGCCCGTCTGGTCGCCGTCCGCGGGCATCCTCGGCTGGGCACACTCGGTCCGGAAGGCCGCGCCTGGCTGGCCCGTGCCGAGGCCGAGGCGGCGCGGTTGGACGGTGTCGACGAGCCGGAGATCTGGGAACAGGTGGTCGCCGAGTTCGACGTGGTCCACCGGTACGAGGCGGCCCGGTCACGGCGCTACCTGGCCGAGGCCCTGGTAGCCCGCGGCGACCGAGCGGCGGCCGCCGACCATGCGCGGCGGGCCCGGGAGACGGCTGTCGCGTTGCACGCGCGGCCGTTGCGGGAGGCTCTTGACGCCCTCGCCCGCCGCACGCGACTCGACCTGGGGGGCGGCCCCGCGACCTCGTCGGTGCTGACGCCGCGCGAGCAGGAGGTGATGAGGCTGGTGGCCCAGGGGTTGACCAACCGTCAGATCGGGCGTCGGCTGTTCATCAGCGAGAAGACCGCCAGCGTGCACGTGTCGAACGTGCTGGCGAAGCTCGGTGCCACCGGCCGGACGGAGGCAGTGGCCATCGTCCACCGGCGCGGCCTGCTCGCCGACATCGGGGGGTGATGCGAGGGGGAGCGCCGCCCTCGACCTGAGTCTCCTCGTGACGGTCGTCACTGTCGCTGCGTGGCGACGGGGCTCGCCGGTATGCCACCCGTTGCCCACGTATGCCACCGGTACGCCGCCACGCCAGCGCCTCTGGAGATGGCCGTGGGGTCAGCGACGTCCCTTGTCGCCGACCGGTGCGGCGTCGGACGACAGGGCGGCGATGAAGGCCTCCTGCGGAACCTCCACCCGGCCGACCATCTTCATCCGCTTCTTGCCCTCCTTCTGCTTCTCCAGCAGCTTGCGCTTGCGCGTGATGTCACCGCCGTAGCACTTCGCGAGAACGTCCTTGCGCATGGCTCGGATGTTCTCCCGGGCGATGATCCGGGAACCGATGGCCGCCTGGATCGGCACCTCGAACTGCTGGCGCGGGATGAGCTCCTTGAGCTTCGACGCCATCATCACGCCGTACTGGTAGGCCTTCTCACGGTGCACGATCGCGCTGAACGCGTCGACCGTCTCCCCCTGCAGCAGGATGTCCACCTTGACGAGATCCGCCTCCTGCTCCCCGGCCGGCTCATAGTCCAGGGAGGCGTACCCTCGCGTGCGCGACTTCAGCTGGTCGAAGAAATCGAAGACGATCTCGGCGAGCGGCAACCTGTACCGCAGCTCGACGCGATCCTCCGAGAGGTAGTCCATGCCGAGCAGAGCCCCACGGCGCTGCTGACACAGCTCCATGATCGCACCGATGTAGTCGCTGGGGGCGAGGATCGTGGCCCGGACGATCGGTTCCCGCACCTGCGCGACCTTCCCGCTCGGGAACTCCGACGGGTTGGTGACGACGACCTCGCTGCCGTCCTCCATCGTCACCTCGTAGACCACGTTCGGCGCCGTCGAGATGAGGTCGAGGTCGAACTCCCGCTCGAGCCGCTCCCGGACGATCTCCAGGTGGAGCAGGCCGAGGAAGCCGCAGCGGAACCCGAACCCCAGCGCTGCCGACGTCTCCGGTTCGTAGACCAGGGCGGCATCGTTGAGCTTGAGCTTGTCCAGCGCCTCCCGCAGCGCCGGGTACTCCGAGCCGTCCATCGGGTACAGGCCGGAGAAGACCATCGGCTTCGGGTCGCGGTACCCGCTCAGCGCCTCGGACGCGGGCTTCGCGGCGTTCGTCACCGTGTCGCCGACCTTCGACTGCCGGACGTCCTTGACACCGGTGATCAGGTAGCCCACCTCGCCGACGCCGAGCCCGGGCGCCGGGACCGGCTCTGGTGAGATGACCCCGATCTCCAGCAACTCGTGCGTCGCCCGGGTCGACATCATCACGATGCGCTCGCGCGCGGCGAGCCGCCCGTCGACGACGCGGACGTAGGTGACCACGCCGCGGTAGGTGTCGTAGACGGAGTCGAAGATCATGGCCCGCGCGGGGGCGCCGGTGTCCCCGATCGGGGCGGGGATCTGCCGGACGATCTCGTCCAGCAGGTGCTCGACACCCTCGCCCGTCTTCCCGGACACCCGCAGGCAGTCCTTCGGCTCGACGCCGATGAGCTTCGCGAGCTCCTGGGCGTACTTCTCCGGCTGGGCCGCTGGAAGATCGATCTTGTTGAGCACCGGGATGACGGTGAGATCGTTCTCCATCGCGAGGTAGAGGTTCGCGAGCGTTTGGGCCTCGATGCCCTGCGCGGCGTCGACGAGGAGCACGGCGCCCTCGCAGGCGGCCAGCGAGCGCGACACCTCGTAGGTGAAGTCCACGTGCCCCGGCGTGTCGATCATGTTGAGCGCGTACACGGTGGGCTCCGCCCTCCGTAGGCCCCCCGAGAGTTCGGCGGCTTCACCGCCACCCATGCCGAGGTCGACACGAGCCTTCGTCGCGTCGGACTCCCACGGCATCCGGACCGCCTGGGACTTGATCGTGATGCCCCGCTCGCGCTCGATGTCCATCCGGTCCAGGTACTGGTCACGCATCTGCCGCGCGTCGACCACGCCGGTCATCTGCAGCATGCGATCGGCCAGGGTCGACTTCCCGTGGTCGATGTGGGCGATGATGCAGAAGTTCCGGATCCTGTCGGGCGGGGTGGCGGACGGCGTGAGCGCCGTGCGAGCCGTCGGGGACACGCTGGGATTACCTCGCGGCGGGTGTCGGGACGTCGGAACGGTCGCCGGGACGTCGGGGACCGGCTCCTCATCGTCGCACGCGGGGCCGCCGGACCCAGCCGAGCGGCTCAGCCGAGGTGCTCAGGCGAGGTGCTCAGGCGAGCGGCTCAGGCGAGGTGGTCAGGCGAGCCGGGTCACCTCGACGGAGACGAAGAGCTGGGACGCCGACGTCCCGGCGTACACGCCCTTGAGCGGCGGCACGTCCCCGTAGTCCCGCCCACGAGCGACGACGACGTGGTCCTCTCCGGCGGGGGCGGTATGCGTCGTGTCGTAGCCGATCCAGTCACCCGCCCACCACTCGACCCAGGCGTGGCTCTGCCCCTCGACGGTCTCCCCGAGCGCAGCGTCCGGTCGGGGGTGCAGGTATCCCGAGACATATCGGGCGGGGATCCCGAGCGCCCGCAGGGCACCGAGGGTGACGTGGGCGAAGTCCTGGCAGACGCCCTCCCGGCTGGCCCACGCGTCACGGGCCCGCGAGGTGACCGACGTCGCCCCTGGCACGTACGTCATGAGCCCCCCGATGCGCTCGCAGACGGCCCGTGCCGCGGCGTCGGGCGGGCGCTCGCCGGCGGCGTCCCGAGCGAGGCCGACGATCTCCTCGACCGGCTCCGTCCACGACGTCTGGGTGAGGAACTCGTGCTGGACGTCGACGAGGGCCGGGTCGCTGAGCGCGTCCCACCCGACGCTCGTCGCGGGCGCCGTCGATCCGCCCCGATCCGGCGCGGGATGCGTCTCCACCAGGCTGCTGGAGACGACGGTGAGCTCCTCGTGCGGTGCGAGGACGTCGAAGGCGGTGACCTGCGTGCCCCAGTAGTCCCAGTAGGCCCGGGTCCAGGTCATGGGCTCGGCCTCGATCCTGGCCTCGAGAGTCACCTGCTGCGCGGTGGTCAGCGGCGTCATCCGGGCCTCGTTGTAGGAGGCCACGACAGGTGCTCGGTACCGGTACCCGGTGCGGTGGACGATGCGCAGCCGGCGCGGCGGGGTGAGCACGTGCACGTCGGTCACGACGCCTCCTCCGTCCACGGCGTCGTCACGGCCTGCGGGAAGTAGCGCCACGACACGGCGTCACTGGCCTCCGAGCAGGCCCGTTGGACGCGGTCCATCTGCGCCGGCAGGTCCGCGAGGATCTCCTCGATCTCGCGGAACTCCAGGCCGCTGCGGGCCCGGCCGAGCACCCGTCGCCCACGGTCCTTCACGCCCGCACGGTCGGGCGCGGGGGTCAACTCGTCCAGGCACTCCTCGGCGCTGCCGAGGGCGTACAGCACCGACCGCGGGAAGAGTCGGTCCAGGAGGAGGAATTCGGCCGCGCGGGCGTCCGAGGCGACGCCGCGATAGGTCCGGACGTAGCTCTCATACGCTCCGCACGAGCGCAGGAGGGTGGTCCAGGCGCCGGCCCCGCCGGTGATGGCCGACGAGGCCACCAGCCGAGCGGTCATGTCGGCCCGCTCGAGGCTGCGCCCGAGCACCAGGAACCGCCACGCGTCGTCCCGGCTCATGCTCGCGTCGGCGATGCCCGCGACGAGCGCCGCGCGCTCACGGACCCAGCGCAGGACCTGATGGGGCGCCGTGGCCCGGCGGCGCGCGGCCGGCAGGCCGATCCACGCCGTGTTGAGACACTCCCAGAGCTCGGAGGAGATGATCTCGCGCACCCGGCGCGCGTTCTCCCGTGCGGCGCCCAGCGAACCCGTGATCGAGCTCGGGCTCGTCATGTCCCAGGCGAGGGCGTCCAGCACCTGCCGCCGATCGACCTCCGTGCCGTCGACGACCGGGACACCCATCACGTCGAGCAGTCCGGCGCAGGCCAGCGGCTCCGGCAGGTACGGGTCCTCGATGAGCAGGTGGAGGTGGACGTCCAGGATCCGTGCGGTGTCGTCGGCGCGCTCGAGGTAGCGCCCGATCCAGAACACGGCCTCCGCGATGCGGCTCAGCATCGACCCTCCCGGGCCCGCCCCGGCCAGTGTCGATGCTGCTGTTGCTGTTGCTGCTGCTGTTGCTCGTGCTGGCCGGGCCGGGACGGCGGCGGCCCCGGGTCCGGCTCCCGCATGGGGACCGGCCACTGGGCCGGCACGCGGCCGGCCCGGTCGCGCCCCGGCGACGTCTCGGCCGCGGCCGCCAGGACCCAGGTGTCCTTCGAGCCGCC
>DATKNA010000164.1:0-5517 GCA_035541595.1 Kineosporiaceae bacterium
TCACCACCCCCAATCTGGTCGAGGCCGAGACCGACCGTGCCCTCATGGCCTGCGCCCGCCGGGTCGCGGTGACGGCGGACTCCTCGAAGTGGGGCGTCGTGGGGCTCAGCTCGATCGCGCGGCTCGACGAGGTCGACGTCCTGGTCACCGACGACGGCCTGGACGCCGATGCCGCTCGGGTCGTCCGGTCGAAGGTGGGACGCCTGATCCTCGCCCGGTCGGGCGCGTTCTCCGCCGCGGCGGTGGCGCGATGACGGCGCGCGGCCGGGACCCGAGACCGATCGCGCGCGACCGTCGAACACGCCCGGCACCGCTCCCGGACCCGGCAGGAGGAGGACCATGACCGCGACGCCGGCGGCACCTGCTGTTCGCCGCACTCTCGACCGGCTCACGGACGGCCGTGAGATCATCTACTTCGACGACACGGAACCGTACGTCTCCGGTGAGGCGACCCGCGCGACCCCGGACACCCGGCCGCTGGAGCCGGCCGATCCGGGTTCATCCCAGCTGCGCTACGACGTTCTCACCGGCGACTGGGTGACGATCGCCTCGCACCGCAACACCCGGACGTTCATGCCGCCCACGGACGAATGCCCGCTGTGCCCGACCGGGCGCGGCGTCGTCCCGAGCGAGATCCCGGCCCGGGACTACGACGTCGTCGTCTTCGAGAACCGGTTCCCGTCCTTCACCGTGACGGCGGTCGGCGACGCCGGTGACATCGACGGCGAGCCGCTGTTCACCACCAGGCTCGGCATCGGTCGATGCGAGGTCGTCAGCTTCACCTCCGACCACGACGCCTCCTTCGCCTCGCTCGAGCCGCGCCGCGCGCGCACCGTGATCGAGGCCTGGGCCGACCGGACCGCAGAGCTCTCCGCGCTACCCGGCATCCGGCAGGTCTTCCCGTTCGAGAACCGCGGCCGGGAGATCGGGGTCACGCTGACGCATCCGCACGGCCAGATCTACGCCTACTCGTTCGTGCCACCGCGCAGCGCACAGCTGCTGCGCCGGGCCGGTGAGCACCGGACCCGGACGGGCCGCGACCTGCTCACCGACGTCCTCGACGCCGAGCGCCGCGCCGGTACGCGGGTCGTCCTGTCCGGCGTGCACTGGACGGCCTTCGTGCCCGCCGCCGCGCGCTGGCCGTTCGAGGTGCATCTGTTCCCGAACCGGAGCGTCCCGGACTTCGCCGCGCTGGACGACGCCGAACGCGACGAGCTCGCGCACGTCTACCTCGAGCTGCTGCGGCGGGCCGACCGGTACTACCAGGGGGTGGCCGCCCTCCCCTACATCGCGGCCTGGTTCCAGGCACCCGTGGGTGAGCAGCGCGAGCTGGGCCGGCTGCACCTCCAGCTCTTCTCGGTGATGCGCGCTCCCGGGCGGTTGAAGTTCCTGGCCGGCTCCGAATCGGGGATGGGCGCGTGGATCAACGACGTCCTCCCGGAGCGGATCGCGACGCGACTGCGCGAGGTGGCCTCATGAGGGTCGGCACCGTCACCTGGTACCCGGACGCCGACGAGGGCACGCGTACCGCGACCGCGCGTCGGACCGCCGAGGACTTCGAAGCCGCCTTCGGCCGCCCCCCGGCCGGCGTCTGGGCGGCCCCGGGGCGGGTCAACCTCATCGGGGAGCACGTCGACTACAACGGCGGGCTCTGCCTGCCCTTCGCGCTCGCGCACCGCACCTACGTCGCGCTGGCGCCCCGCCAGGACGACCTCGTCGTCGTCGGCACGACCCAGCTCGCCGACGGCGATCCGCGGCTGGGCCGGTCCCACTGGGAGGGCGGCCTCGCGGAGATCGCACCGGGCACCGTCGACGGCTGGGCGGGCTACGCCGTCGGGGTCCCCTGGGCGTTGTGCCAGGCCGGGCACCCGGTGCCGGGATTCGAGGCGGTGGTGCGCGGTCTCGTGCCGGTCGGCGCCGGGCTGTCCTCGTCCGCGGCACTGGAGTGCGCCGTGGCCGTCGCGCTGGACGACGTGGCGCACCTCGGTCTGAGCGGGCACGACGCCGGCCGCAAGGAACTCGCCGCCGCGTGCGTGCGGGCCGAGAACGACATCGCCGGGGCGCCCACCGGCGGGATGGACCAGACGGTCTCGCTGCGCGCCCGCGCCGGGGCCGCCCTGCTCATCGACTGCCTCGACTTCTCGGTCCGGCACGTCCCGCTCGACCTGCCGGGAACGGGGCTGGAGTTGCTCGTCATCGACACCCGCGCCCACCATGCCCTCCAGGACGGCCAGTACGGCTCCCGTCGGGAGGCGTGCGAACGGGCCGCCGCGCTGCTCGGCGTCGACCGGCTGCGGGACGTGCACCTCATCGAGCTCGAGGGCGCCCTGCGCCGACTGCGGGAACTCGTCGACCCCGAGGAGGCCGACGAGATGTGCCGGCGGGTACGGCACGTCGTCACCGAGATCTCGCGGGTCCGGCAGACGGTGCTGCTCGTCGAGGACGGCGACGTCGCGGGCATCGGCCCGCTGCTCGAGGCGTCCCATGCCTCGTTGCGCGAGGACTACGAGGTGTCGTCGGTCGAGCTGGACCTCGCCGTCGAGGCCGCTCGGGCGGCGGGCGCGCTGGGTGCGCGGATGACCGGCGCGGGGTTCGGCGGCTCCGCGATCGCACTGATCCGGGCAGGGGAGGGCGGCGCCGTCGCCGCCGAGGTCGCCAGGGCGTTCGCGGCGCGAGGATTCGGGCCACCCGCGTTCCTGCACGCGGCTCCGTCTGCGCCCGCAGGACGACTCGCGTGACCCGGCTCACCACGTTCCGCCGGGAGGGGCTGGTCTTCGACGTCCGCGACGGTGGCCCTCTGGACGGCGAGACCGTCGTCCTGCTCCACGGGTTTCCCCAGGACGCGACCGCGTGGGAGCTGGTGGCGCCCTTGCTGCACGAGGCCGGCCTGCGCACGCTCGCCCCGGACCAGCGCGGGTACTCCCCCGGTGCGCGGCCGTCGGGGCGGGACGCCTACCGGCTGCGCGAGATCGTCGCGGACACCCTCGCCCTGCTCGACGCCGGCGGCGTCGAGCGGGCCCACCTCGTGGGGCACGACTGGGGTGGCGCCGCCGTGTGGGCCGCCGTCAGGCGTCATCCACAGCGCTTCGCCAGCGCCGTCGTCGTGTCGACGCCGCACCCCGCGGCCCTCGCCTACGCCACCACCCACGGTGCGCAGGGCTTGCGCAGCTCGTACATGGCACTGTTACAGCTGCCGGTCGTGCCCGAGGTGGTCCTGCCTGCGGTGTTCGAGCAGGGGCTGCGCGCCACCGGCCTGCCAGCGGACCGGGCGGCCCACTATGCGCGACGGATGAGGGAGCCGGGCGCGCTCACCGGTGCACTCGGCTGGTACCGCGCTCTCGGCGTGGGCATCGCGCGCGTCCTCCCGCGGGTGCTCGACCCCCGCCCCCACCCCCGCCCGCCGGAGGCCCGTGACGACGGCGGGCCGTCGTCCGGCTCGCCATCGCAGGCGCCCGGCCGGCAGCAGTGGAGGGGACCGACGACGTACCTGTGGGGTCGGCACGACATGGCACTCGGCCGGACGGCGGCGGAGCGGACGGGCCGCTACGTCCGTGGCGACTACCGGTTCGTCGAGCTCGACGCCGGCCACTGGCTGCCGGAGACGCGCCCCGTCGAGGTCGCGAGCGCCGTCCTGGAGCGGGCCGGTCGGACACGCTGACGGCCCGGGCCGCAGTGGTGTCCGCGAGATGCCCGGGCCGCTGACGTGACGGGGCTCGTTCAGGCGCCGGGTGCGCGTTCCGTCGCCCCGGGGGTCTCCCGGGCGGGGCGGTCGGTGGCGAGCAGCGCACCCTTGTCGCGGATGGCCTTGATGACGGCCTGCTCCTTCGTGCGGGTGCCTTCGGCCCGCATGATCTTCGCAAGGATCCGCTCTTCCTCGGCGCTGAGCCAGAGCGTGAATGCCATGCCGACACCGTAGACCTTTGCTTCCACGTGATGCGACTCACACGTCCGAACGGTTGACGGGACTCTGCTCCGGACACCCCCTTCCAGACCTCGCCCGGACGACTCTCGGCACGATCCTCGCGCACCTGCGTCCGCTCGCCGCGAAGCGGGTGTCACAGTCCGGGCCCGGGCCCCAAGGCTGCCTGCCGGAGAGCGCCTGTCAGCGGGAGCACCTAGTCTCGCGAAGGTGACGACAGGGTCGACGACAGCAGCGCGGGCGGCACCGCACGAGTACCTGGTCGCCCACCTGGTCGCCCACCTGGTCGCCCACGAGGCCGCCGTCTCCCGTGCCGATCCCCGCCTCTCGGTCCGCGAGTCCGTCGGAGCGGGGCCGGAGCCCGACGAGAGCCTCCGCGACGTCACGGGACGCGCCGACGTCCTGGTATCGCTCGCCGCCAGCCCGGGCGGCCGGGTGCGCAGGTACCCGGGCGCAGATCATGACCTGCACGCCCGACACCCGCATCGGCTCGCCGCAGACCTCCTTGATCTCGAGGCAGGCCTCAGGGCGACCGCACCTGCACGTGAGCTCGTCGGATGAGCCTGCTCGTCGTGATGGGCTCCGGTGAGACGGCGCCGAGCCTGATCAAGGTGCATCGCGAGATCGACATCGCCACCCCGGTGCACGGCCCAGCGGTGATGCTGGACACCACGTTCGGGTTCCAGGTGAACGCCGACGACCTGGTGGCGAGGACGTCAGCGTACTTCTCGGCCTCCGTCGGCCTGAACGTCGAACTCGCGACGTGGCGGCGGATCGACGCGCCACAGGTCCTGCGCGAACGCACGCTCGCCCTGCTGAGCCGCGCCAGGTGGGCGTTCGCCGGCCCGGGCAGCCCGACGTACACGCTGCGCCAGTGGCGCGGAACGCCGGTGCCGGCGGCGCTCGCCGAGATCACGACTCGCGGCGGCAGCCTTGTCGTCGGGTCGGCGGCGGCCTGCACCCTGGGCACGCACACCATCCCCGTCTACGAGATCTACAAGGCCGGCGCCGACCCCTACTGGGATCGAGGCCTCGACCTCCTGCGCACACTGACCGGGCTGGGCGCCGTCGTGGTGCCGCACTACGACAACGCCGAAGGCGGCCGCTACGACACGCGCTACTGCTACCTCGGGGAGGAGCGGCTGGCCCGCCTCGAGGCGGAACTGCCCGACGACGTCGGTGTCCTGGGCGTGGACGAGCACACGGCGCTCCTGGTGGACCTCGAAGCCCGGGCGGTGCGGGTCGCCGGCAGTGGCGCCGTGACGGTCCGTCGCCGAGGAGCCTCGCACAGCCTCCCGGCCGGCAGCAGGCTCGCGCTGGCCGACCTGGACGCCCTCCTGCGTGGTGAGGCCGGCGCACCCGAGGGCTCGGGCGGCGCCCGTGCCGGCCTCGGGCCGGCAGCAGGGTCGACCGGTGAGGGTGCCGCCGCAGCGGACGGCGGGTCCGCGGCGGCGGTGCCCGGCCACGGCGCCTCCGGCCCGCGGCACCCATCCCTGCGCGCGGACGCCGACGCCGCCGACCTCGCCTTCGAGGCCGGTCTTGCCCGCGGTGACCTCGAGGAATGCGTCCGGGCGACGCTGGCCCTGGAGGAGGCCATC
>DATKNA010000165.1:0-4056 GCA_035541595.1 Kineosporiaceae bacterium
CCAGGCGCCGGGAGCGGCGCATCGCCGAGGCCCGGTTCCCGCGGGTCAAGCGCCTCTCGGAGTTCGACCTCGCGGCCACGCCCTCGATCGAGCCCGCCGCCCTGGCCGGCCTCGCCCAGGGGGCCTGGATCGGCGCGGGCGAGCCGGTCGTGCTGCTGGGCGACAGCGGCACCGGCAAGACGCACCTCCTGATCGGGCTCGGGATCGCCGCCTGCGAGGCCGGGCTGCGGGTCCGGTACGCGACCGCGGCCGCCCTGGTCAACGAGCTGGTGGAGGCCGAGGACGAGCGGGAGCTGTCCAAGGTCGTGGCCAGGTACGGCCGGCTGGACCTCCTGTGCCTCGACGAGCTCGGGTACCTGCACCTCGACCGGCGGGGCGCCGAGCTGCTGTTCCAGGTCCTGACCGAGCGCGACGAGCGGGCGTCCATCGCGGTCGCGTCCAACGCGCCGTTCAGCGAGTGGGGCCAGACCTTCACCGACCCGCGCCTCGCCGCGGCGGTCGTCGACCGGCTCACGTTCCGGGCGCACATCCTCGAGACGGGCACCAGCTCGTACCGGCTTCGGACCAGCCGAAGACTTGGACAAAGCAGGAACTCCCCAAACACCGGATGGACCTTCACAACAACGCCGACGCGATCTACCGGCTCGCGAGCGTAATCTCGTCAGCCGCATGGCACAATCCCAAGCTCGGCTTCTCGGAGAACGCGGCGGCGCAGAAGAAGCTCGTCGACACACTGTGCCACTGGGACCTATACCACGGATATCTCATCTGGCTTGTTGGAGAGCTTCGAGGTGCATAGGTGGCTCCCGAGTGGATTAGCTTCGTACCACCTTTGGCCGCCACTGCTCGTCGTTCTCGTGGCAACGACGATGGGATCTTGTGGTGGCCTTCGGACGTCATCCAACCCGGAGGCCGCCGGGCGCCAAATTGTTGCAGCGAGCCAAGGACTCGTCGTCGATTCCGAGTTCCACCCGGACGATGGTGTCGACCCGGCCAGCCTGGACCTGACGCTGCGGCCAGGCCTCTCGTCTTCCCAAATCGGACAGGTGGCCTGCCTCGCGAGATCAATCCTCGGCGATCAGAATCTCGGTGGGCTCACTGCATTCCTCTGGAACGATGACAAGATCGTCGCGACATCAAGGGACTGCAACCCATCGTCGAAGTAGCGCGTCCTCACTGCGGCCTTGCTTTCCTTCCCGCCGCCGGTCGTGAATGCACCAGAGGTCGCGGACTGTCCACGCGGCGATGAATGGCTCGCGGGAAGGGGCGCCCAGTGCGAGGCCGGGGCGACGGCCGTGGCGCGCTGTGCCGCGTCCGCCTGGTGGAGCGACCAGACCGGCTCCGCAGTGAACCCGGCGATTCGCCGCCAGCGCCACCAGTGTCTACCTCGCCTGGCGCGACGACACCGCCGGCGGCGGAGACGTGCGCCTCAGCCGTAGGGTGCCGAGTTGAGCGGGGCCGACAAGATGTGCCACGGCCGCCATCTTCCGCAGCACTGACCTCGTGAGGTGGGAGCAGGTCGGCACCGTGGCCCCCGACTCCATCACATGCGCGAGCGCCCTGCCGTCGCAGACCTCGAGCCAGAATGTCGACCACCGATACGCCTATGACGCGGACGGCAATCGCACGTCATCGACCGACCCCTCGCCCGCGGACGGCGCGAGCCCCGGCTCGACCGTCCGGACCCTGTCGGCCTACGACGATGCGGGCAACCTCTGCCGGGTCGTCGGGAACGCGGCGGCCGGCCTCGACCTGTCTACGCTCCAGGACCCGTGCACAAGCCCCATCGCGGCGGGCATGCTGGTCAACGTCGACGTCCAGTATGGCTACGACGACGTCGGCAACCTCGTGAGCCAGACCGTGGTCGGCGACCCCGCGCACGGCGACCCGTCGTCGACGACCTCCTACCGCTACGACGACCTCGGCCGCAGGACCCCCGAGACCGACCCGACCCTCCACACGACGACCTGGACGTACGACCGCGCGGGCAACCAGACGGGCCAGACCGATCCCGACGGCAACAACGTCCGCTGGATCTACGACAGCCTCGGACGCCTCTGCCGGCGCGCCGCCTGGCCGACCGGCGTCACCCCCGTCGTCCCGCTGCTGCAGCCGTGCGCCTACGGCTCGGCGCTGGCGGGCGCGACGATCGACACGACGTACGCCCTCGACGCCGACGGGAATGCCCTGTCCACGACCGACGCGATCACGGGGCGCAGCGTGGCCGCGACGTACGACGCCCTCTCGCGGCCGCTGACCACCTCCCAGTCCGGGACAGGGGCGCCCAGCTGGCCGACGACGTACGCCTACACCAGCCTCACCCAGCAGCAGCGGACCGACCCGGCCGGGTCGCACGTCGCGACGCTCGACGCGGGCGGGCGCGTGGCGGCGCTCGCCGACCCCCTCCACCCGAGCGGGCCCGCGTTCGCCTGGGCCTACACGGCCACCGGCGACATCGCCACCCGGACCGACCCGACCGGCAACATCACGTCCTTCGGCCGCGATCCGCTCGGGAGGACGACCTCCATCGCCACGACCGGCGCCCCGGGGTGCTCCCACTGCGCCGCCGTGACCTACACCTACAACGCCGCTGGCAGCCGCCTCACGGCCACCACGACCGTGACCGGCGGGACCGCCAACGGCCAGGCGGCCTACGCCAGCGACGCGAACGGGCGGCTCCTCACCTACACCCCGCCGACCACGACAGCGCAGACGTACACCTGGAACGCCCTCCCCGACCGGTCCTCGATCAGGATGGGCGCCGGCCCCGTCCAGCCCACGAGCTACGACTCGGCGAGCCGCCCCGTCGCGGACGCCTCGCACGCGACCGACGGCGAGGGCCGGGTCACGAAGACGCCAGGCCGGGCGGCCGGCGAGGTGCTGACACTGACCTGGGATGCCCTCGGGCGCCTGGCCCGGGTCGTCTCGTCGCTCTCGGGGACGACGACCTACGCCTACGACCCCCTCGACCGGCTCGACGCGATCAGCGCCCCGGCGGGGGTCACCAAGCTCGCCTACGTTGGGCTGACCGCGGCTCCCGCGGCGATCACCACGACGCCTTCCGGTGGTTCGGCGACCACGAAGTACGTCGAGACGGGGCCCGACGGCTTCGAGCTCCTCGAGTACGACGCGGTCCTCCGGGTCCCGTTGTACCTCGGCCAGGACGGCCATGGCGACACGACCTGGACCTACGGCCCCGCCGGCGCGCCGAGCTCGACCGGCGCCTACGACCCATTCGGCAACCTCGCCGGCTCCGTGGCCACGGCCGCCCGCTGGCAGGGCAGCTACCAGGACACCGGCAGCGGCCTGTACTACGTCATCGCCCGGTGGTACGACCCGGTCAGCGGCGCGTTCCTCGCCGAGGACCCGGTCGAAGGCGACCAGGGAAGCCCCCAGTCCCTCGACCCGTACGCCTACGCGGCCGGGAACCCGCTCGGGGGCTCGGACACGGACGGCATGGAGGTGCTCCCGGACGGCTCGCACATGGTCAACGGCTGGAGGGCCGTCGCGCCGTTCCGCGAGCCGACGGCCCAGCAGGCGGACGGCTTGGACAAGGACAACTACGACATGTGCGTCGCCGGCGCCCTCCGCGTCGTCCTCGCGTTCACGTCGGACGCGAAGGACTGGTCGATCGTCGTGCGCAACGTCCCGGTCCCATGGGGATCCTCGCGAAGGGTGGCGCCGCGAGGCTTCGGCACCTGGCCCAACGACAGGAACCACAACAGGTACTACGACTCGTATGCCGGCATGTGGGTCCGGCCGGATCTGGGCGGAAGCGCCGTCGCGCGCAACACCTGGGGCCAGGGGTACATGCTGTACCTCGCCTACGGCGTGAAGTTCAGGGCGTGGCCGAGCTGGCAGAAGAAGCACCACCTCGGCGTGTTCTGGTGGGCCGCCCACAGCCACCTGGGGTGGACCTCCTACCTCGCGCAGCTCGCCAACTACGAGACGCTCGGGGAGCGTCCCGGGACGGCCACGAGGACGGGCGGCCCGTTCGTCGCGCGCGGGCACACGACCTCCCCGAAGCTGTTCGCGAAGGACATGAAGCGGTTCTGG
>DATKNA010000166.1:0-2809 GCA_035541595.1 Kineosporiaceae bacterium
TGGGGACGCCCCCGACCAGGCCCGGGAAGCCGCGGAGAAGGCGTGCCGGGCCGTGCGGACGGCGCAGGAGGCGTCGGCCCGGGCAGCCGCCCTGGAGGAGCAACTGCGCCACTCCGCGGCGGCCCGCGATGCCGCCGAGGCCCGCTGTGCGGAGGCGGCCGCCCGCCGGGAGCAGGCCCACACCAGGCTCGCCCGGCTGGAGGAGCGGCTGGGCGTGGTCATGCGCAGGCTCGAGGCCGCCCGCGCCGGGCACCCGAGCGTGACCGCCCGCCGGGAGCACGCCCACCGGTCGGCGGCCGCCGCGGAGGCCCTGCTCACGGCCCGCCGGGAGGTCCGCTCCGCCACGCAGCACCTCGCCGAGGTGACGGACGCCGCCCGTGCCGCGGCGGTCGACGCCGGCTTCGCCGACATCGACGCCGCCCGTGACGCGGTACTGGCGCCGGCCGAACTGGCCCGACACGAACAGTTGCACCGGGCGTACGTGCAGGAACGGGCCGTCGTCGAGGCCGGCCTGGCCGACCCGGACGTCGTCGCCGCCGGCGACGAGCCGCCCGCCCAGCCCGTCGCCCTGGCGACTGCCCGGGAGCTCGCGCAGGAGGCGGACGAGGCTGCGGCCGCTGCCCTGGACCGCTGCCGGGCCGCCGCCGCGGCGCTGGCGGGCCTCGAGGCCGACCTGGCAGCCCACCTCGCCGCTGCGGAGCCGCTGCGCGGGCGCCACCGGCTCTGGTCGGAGCTGTCCCGCTGCCTGGACGGAACGGGCGGCGACAACACGCTCAGGATGAGCCTGTCCTCCTACGTGCTCGCCGCGCGGCTCGAGCAGGTCGCGGCTGCCGCCAGCCAGCGGCTCCTGGCGATGTCCAGCGGCCGGTACAGCCTGGAGCACTGCGACGAGGCGGGGCGGGGGCGCGGGAGGTCCGGCCTGTCGCTGCGTGTCGTCGACGGGTGGACGGGGCGTCACCGGGACACGGCGAGCCTATCCGGCGGGGAGTCGTTCTACACCTCACTCGCCCTCGCGCTGGGCCTCGCCGACGTCGTCACCGCCGAGGCCGGGGGCGCGACCATCGAGACGCTGTTCGTCGACGAGGGCTTCGGGAGCCTCGACGAGGAGACCCTTCAGGAGGTCATGGACACGCTCGACGGCCTGCGCAGCGGCGGGCGGGTCGTGGGCCTCGTGAGCCACCTGCCCGACCTCCGTGAACGCATCCCGACCCGACTCGAGGTCGTGAAGACCCGGTCCGGGTCGACGGTGCGGCAGGCGTCCGCGTGACCTGTCCGGCTGCCGCGGCATAGCGTCCCGGGGGCCGCCGGACGAGAGAGCCCCGCACGACGACCGCATGCAGGTCGAGGATCGCCCGGAACGTGCGCGCGACCGGCTGCGGCCCGCCGTCCACGGCCCGGCCGTGCCGTTCGGGGTCGCGGCCTGGGACGTCCCCCCGGCCCGCCCGGGCGACGGGGGTGGGTGAGCCTGTGCCGCCGTGGCGATCGCCCAGGAGTTCCGGCCGGTCTTCGTCGGAGATGCCTGGAGGCGCTGATCGACCTCGGTGACCACGACCAGGTGCCGGGCTTCCAGAGCGAAGGCCTCGTCCACACAGATCCGCACAGTGCGCGTCGCTCCGGCCCGCTGAACCCGGTCCGTCAGACCTCGGCCCCCGGGCGGACCGGCCGGACCGTCTTCATGGTCTTCCCAGGATTGCGTCGTCTCCTGGTGGTACGTCGGTCCCCAGCCGGCCCGAAGGTGCGGTGAACGCCGGAACGGCGCAGGATCGGTCAGGAGCCATGGACAGTCACGACCCGCAGAGCACACCGACGACCGTCCTCCCCCAGCAGGACCCGTGGGCGGATTACCCCTGGGGCGCTGGGACCACTGGCGGCCCAGGGCGCGGGCGGCAGCGCCGCAGCGGCCGGGCCACGCGCTGGATGGGGGCGGCAGCGGTCCTGGTGTTGGCCGGCGGGGTGCTCGGCGCCCACGCCGTGACCTCGGCGTCGACGTCGCCCTCGCCGGTGATGTTGCGACCGCAGTGGTGGGGCGGATCGCAGCCGACCCTGCCCGGCGGGCAGAGCGGCCGCGGTTCGACGCCGTCGATCACGGCCGCCACGGCGGCTCAGCAGGTCGGCGTCGTGGACGTCGACACGGTCATCGGCTACCGGGGGACGAGGGCCGCCGGCACCGGGATGGCACTCACCGCGGGCGGTGAGGTGCTCACGAATGCCCACGTCGTCGAGGGCGCGACCAGGGTGGCGGTCACCGTCCCGTCGACCGGGAGGACGTACGCGGCCAGTGTGGTCGGCGCCGACGCGAGCCAGGACGTCGCGGTCCTCCAGCTGCTGGGGGCATCGGGTCTGGCCACGGTCCGGACGGCGACGGGCGGGGTGTCGGTCGGCGATGCCGTCACCGGCGTCGGGAACGCCGGCGGCGAGGGCGGCACGCCCAGCGCCGCACCGGGCCATGTGGTGGCGGTCGACCAGACCGTCACCGCGGCGGACGAGAACGG
Source organism: Kineosporiaceae bacterium (assembly GCA_035541595.1). GTDB lineage: Bacteria > Actinomycetota > Actinomycetes > Actinomycetales > Kineosporiaceae > DATKNA01. The sequence goes on from DATKNA010000166.1 coordinate 2,493, forward strand.
GCGCGGCGCGCAGACCCTGTCCGGCCTGATCGAGAGCGATGCGGCGATCGAACCAGGCGACTCCGGCGGTCCGCTGTTCGACAGCTCCGACCAGGTGGTGGGCATGGACACGGCGGGATCGGCCAGCGGGACGCCGGACGGCTTCGCGATTCCGATCGGCACGGCGCTGTCGGTGGCCGGGCAGATCGTGGCCGGCACCGACGCAGCGGCCAGCCAGGGTTCCGGTCAGGGGACGCAGCCGGGGTCGTCCGCCTTCCTCGGCGTCGAGGTCGAGGACGGCCCCGGGGGCGCCGTCGTGGCTGCCGTGGTTCCCGGAT
>DATKNA010000167.1:0-2274 GCA_035541595.1 Kineosporiaceae bacterium
CGGGCAAGCAGTACCACCGGACGCCGGGCGCTGGTCAGCAGGCCGGCCTCCACGTCGCCGACGTCGGCGACCTGACGGGCGGTGGCGAGGTCGCGGACCAGCACGGCGAAGGGCTTGTCACCGCGCTGCTTGCGCCCCCGGAGCCTCGCCACGGCAGGGCCGTTCGTCGCGTCGCAGGCGAGGTGGTAGCCCCCGACGCCCTTGACGGCGACGATCCCGCCGGCCGCGATCACCTCCCGGGCGCGGGCGAGCGCCGCCTCGCCGCGGACCGGGCTCACGGTGGCCAGGGCGTCGGCGGCCTGCGCACCGGACGCCGGCCCGGCCGGCGCCTCGAGGAGCTCGAGCACGGGGCCGCAGGCGTGGCACGCGATGGGTTGGGCGTGGAAGCGGCGGTCGGCCGGGTTCTCGTACTCGCGGCGGCAGTCGGCGCACAGGGGGAAGGCGGTCATGGTCGTCGCCGGCCGGTCGTACGGGAGGCCGGTCATGATCGTGAACCGCGGCCCGCACGCGGTGCAGGAGATGAACGGGTGCCGGTAGCGCCGATCGCCCGGATCGCTCATCTCCGTAAGGCAGGCGTCGCAGGTGGCGAGGTCCGGCGGGGGCGGCGTGCGGCCCGGGCCACCCTGAGAGCCGGCGATCGTGAACCCGCCGCCGGGCCGGGTCTCCAGCGGCGCCGAGGTCACCTCCTCGACCGAGGCGGTCGGCGGGGCGTCCGTGCCCAATCGGCGCTCGAACGTGTCGAGGGCGTCCGGAAGGCCCTGGACGTCGGCGACGACACCGGCGGCGTCGTTGAGCACCCAGCCGGACAGCCCGAGCTCGACGGCGAGGCCGTAGACGAACGGGCGGAAGCCGACGCCCTGCACCACCCCCCGGACTCGAACTCTCCGTCGCTCAAGGGTGACGCTGTGCATGCATACAGAGTGCATGCTCGGCAGCGGTCCCGCCGGTGATTGTCACGGGCTCGCGGTCCGCGCCGTGCCCGCGCGGCTCTCCGGGACACACGGCACGAGTTCCTGATGGTCCGATCCCCGCCTCGACGGGTCGGCCCGCGGACCTGCCGGTGTCGGGTCCGTCCCCACCGTCGTGACGAGTCCGGGGGGACGGGAACACGGGAACCACCCCGTGCGCTGACAGGAACGCCGGCAGCGCGACCACCTCGCATCACCCGAGACGACCCACTGACGCCCCCCGCCGATCGCGGCCACCTGGCGGTCGCGGCAGGCGACGGACGGCGTCCGGGGAGCTTGTCGCGAGGACGCGCCCGGGACCACGTGCCGCGAGACTCGGTCGGAGCCACCGACCCGAGCGCTGCGGCTGGAGAGGAGTTCGACGTGCTGTTCGGAACCCGCCCGAAGACGATGGTCAGCCGCGAGGAGGCCCTGCCCGGTCGGGACCACCGGCCGTATCCGGTGCCGAGGCTGCACGCCGTCCTGGGCACACCGCTCGAGGGCCCGTGGCCCGAGGGCACCGAGGTGCTGTACGTCGCGATGGGCTGCTTCTGGGGCGCCGAGCGCGTCTTCTGGCAGCTGCCCGGCGTCGTGACGACCGCCGTGGGCTACCAGGGCGGGTACACGCCCAACCCCACGTACGAGGAGACCTGCACCGGCCGGACGGGTCACACCGAGGCCGTCCTGGTCGCCTACGACCCCGAGAAGATCACGGGCGAGGAGCTGCTCCGGACCTTCTGGGAGTCGCACGACCCGACCCAGGGCAACCGGCAGGGCAACGACGTCGGAACGCAGTACCGGTCCGCCGTGTACTGGTCGACCGCAGAGCAGCGCGAGGCCTACGAGGCGACCAAGGCCGCCTACCAGCCGCTGCTCGACCGGTTCCACCTCGGCAAGATCACGACCGACGCGCGCCCTGCGTCCGAGGCAGGATCGTTCTACTACGCCGAGGACTACCACCAGCAGTACCTGCACAAGGTGCCGAACGGCTATTGCGGGCTCGGCGGGACCGGCATCTCGTGCCCCGTCGGCGTCGTCAAGGCCAGCGACGCGAGCTGAGCTACTCGGAGGCGCTGGTCAGGCGGTGTTCGTGACCGCCTGACCACATTCGCCGGCGTTGCGTGCAGACCCGGCGCCACCGTCAGTACGCCGTCATCCCTTGGACTGGGCCCGGCTCCGATCGCCTCAATCGCCCGCGCTTCGCACCACCTGCCCGCACGTGTCCGGATGTCAGTGGTCACTCCTACGGTCACGGCATGCCGATGAAGGTCGAGGAAGTGATCAAGTTGCTGGAGGCCGACGGGTGGAGGCTCAAGCGAACCAGCGG
>DATKNA010000168.1:0-4808 GCA_035541595.1 Kineosporiaceae bacterium
TGGGGGCCTCGCTGCGGGCCGGGCTGGTGGCCCTCGCGGACCGCGCGCCCGTCCCGGACGCCGTCGTCGTCGCCCTCGTCGACACGCCGGGCGTGACCACCGAGGTGGTGCGGCGGGTCGCCGCTGCCGCGGCGGCTGGACCGTCGGTCCTGGCCCGCGCGGCGTTCGACGGCGTCCCGGGACACCCCGTGCTGCTGGGGCGGGAGCACTGGGCGGGGGTCCGCGCCGCCGCCCGGGGAGACGCCGGGGCGCGGGACTACCTGCGGGACCGTCCCGTCACGCTGGTGGAGTGCGCCGACGTCGGGAGCGGCCTGGACGTCGACACCCCGGCGGCGCTGGTCGCGGTGCCGCCCATCGTGGAGGCGTGACGGCGCCCCTCCAGACCACGCGGCCTGTGCGCGACACCACCCGGCTGCGCGCCCCGGCCGGCCGGGTCGCGCGCGTGGCGGTCACCCCGGACCCTCTCGACGTCGGCCGATTCGAGGAGCTGGCGGCCGATCCCGCCGCCGGAGCCGTCGTGAGCTTCGCCGGGGTCGTCCGCGATCACGACGGCGGCCGCCCGGTCGCCATGGTCGAATACGTGGGCCACCCCACCGCGCAGACCGTCCTGGCGCAGGTCGCCGCCGAGGTCGCCGCCCGGTGTCCGGTGGATGTCGTCGCCGTCGGGCACCGGCTCGGTCCGCTGCAGGTCGGCGAGACGGCACTGGTGGCGGTGGTGGCGGCCGCGCACCGGCGGGAGGCCTTTGAGGCCGCCGCGCTGCTCGTCGACGAGGTCAAGCTCCGGCTGCCGGTGTGGAAGCGGCAGGTGTTCGCGGACGGCAGCGAGGAGTGGGTGGCCTGCCCGTAGCGAGGGCCGTGGGTCCTCACCCGCCGGCGAACGGCGGCAGGACGTCGACCTGCCGGACTCCGTCCAGTGAGCGCTCCCGGCCGCCGGCCACCTCGTCGACGACGAAGCTGCACGCCGCCAGCACCCGCGCGAGCGTGGGGCCATGCCGATGGGCCAGCGCGTCGACCAGCGACGTCACCGTCGCCCCGGCCGGCAGGTCCAGCACCTCCTCGTCGACGCCCGCAGCGGCACGCGCCCCGGCGTAGTAACGCACCACGATGCCCACCCTCAGCCGCCGATCGCGCTCATCGGGCGGGCCGGCTGCAGGAACGACGGGTCGTCGATGCCGTGCCCCGGTCGCTTCGCCCACATGTCGCCACGCCAGGCCTGCGCGATCTGCTCGTCGGAGGCTCCGGCCCGGAGCAAGCCGCGCAGATCGGTCTCTCCCCCGGCGAAGAGGCAGTTGCGCACCTGACCGTCCGCCGTCAGCCGGGCCCGGTCGCAATCGCCGCAGAACGGCCGGGTCACAGAGGCTACGATGCCCACCCGGCCGCGGCGCCCTCCGTCCGCGACGAGCCACGTCTCGGCCGGCGCGGCCCCTCGGGTGGCCGGGTCCGCCGGGATCAGCGTCAGCTCGGCGCCGAGCCGCCGGAGGATCTCCGCCGCCGTCACCATGCCGGTGCGGCTCCAGGCGCCCTGCGGATCGAGCGGCATCTGCTCGATGAAGCGCAGTTCGTAGCCGTGTGCCAGGGCGAACCTGGTCAGCGGGACCGCCTCGTCGTCGTTGACACCGCGCAGCAGGACGGCGTTCAGCTTGATCGGCGTCAGGCCGGCGGACTCGGCCGCGCGGAGTCCGGCCAGCACGTCGGGAAGCCGGTCCCGATGGGTGATCCGTGCGAACCGCCGGGGGTCCAGCGTGTCGATGGAGACGTTGACCCGGCGCAGGCCCGCGGCCGCCAGGGCGCGCGCACGCCGAGCCAGCCCGAGCCCGTTCGTGGTCACCGCGGTCTTCGGAGCCTCGCCCCGCCACGTCCGTAGCTGGTTCGTCGCCGCCACGATCTCCTCCAGGCCGCGGCGGAGCAGGGGCTCCCCCCCGGTGAACCGGACCTCGTCGACGCCGAGGCGTTCCACGGCCAGAGCGATGAGGCGCACGACCTCGTCGTCCACGAGGACGTCGTCGGTGGGCAGCCAGTCCAGACCCTCCGGCGGCATGCAGTAGGAGCACCGCAGCGAGCAGCGATCGGTCAGGCTCACCCGGAGGTCGGTGGCGACGCGGCCGAACCGGTCGATCAGTCGCGGGTCCGCGGGGCGATCGGCCGGCACGGCAACCAACGCGTCGTCCGTGTCCCAGGACGTCGAGGACGAGCGCCGCACCGTGGGCATACCGAGGGCGACCGGGAGACTCACGGGGTCAGGGTAAGCGCAGGTCGCGACTTCCTCAGTACGGGTGGTCCGGGCGGTTCACGAGGGGGAAACAGACACGCCCGCTCGCGTCGCGGTGAAGTCCTGCACCTCGGCGTACCGCGATCGCACGGCCGGGGTCGGCTCGGCCTCGTAGCGTTCGATTCCGGCCAGCGGCCAGAGCGGCGGTTCGGTTCCGCCGGCCAGGACCCACGCGGCCTGGACGGCGGCTCCGTTCGCCACGTACTCGTCGGGAGCGGGGACGGCTACTGGCCGGCCGAGCACGGCCGGAGCGATCCTGCGCAGCGCCTCGGAGCGGGCGCCGCCACCGATGAGCAGTACCCGCTCGATCCGGGCCCCGTGCTGCTCCAGGGCGTCGATCCCGTCCGCGAGGCCGCACAGCAGGCCCTCGACGGCGGCCCGGGCGAGGTGGGCCGGCGTCGCCGTCGTCAGCTGAAGGCCGTGGATCGCCCCCGTGGCATCGGGGCGGTTGGGCGTGCGCTCGCCCTCGAGGTACGGGACGAGCACGAGCCCCCCGGCACCCGGCGGCGCCGACAGTGCGAGCTCGGAGAGCCGGTCGAGTGTCACGCCGAGCAGGCGGGCCGTGGCGTCGAGGACCCTGGCGGCGTTGAGCGTGCAGACCAGCGGGAGGTAATGGCCGGTGGCGTCCGCGAAACCGGCCACGATCCCGCTGTCGTCCCGGGCCGGGACCTCGGCCACGGCGGACACCACGCCGGACGTGCCCACCGACACGACGACGTCCCCCGGTCGGGCCCCGAGCCCGAGGGCCGCGGCCATGTTGTCGCCCGTGCCGGGGCCCAGGACGGCCGCCTCGGACAGGCCGGGGACGGCGGAGGTGCCGGCGCGCGCCGCAGGCCCGAGCACCTCGGGCACCTGCGCGTCGTGCCCGAGCGCGGCGACGAGGAGGTCACGCCGGTACTCGCCGGTGATGGGCGACCAGTAGCCCGTGCCGGAGGCGTCCCCGCGGTCGGTCACGAGGCCGGCCACCCCGGGGGAGCCGGCCAGTCGCCAGGTGAGCCAGTCGTGCGGCAGGCACACTCCGGCGACCCGGCCAGCGGCCGCGGGCTCGTGCCCCGCGAGCCAGGCGAGCTTGGTGACCGTGAAGGAGGCGACCGGAACGAGCCCGACGGCTTCGGCCCACGCCTTCGGGCCTCCCAGCTCTGCGGTGAGTCGATCCGCCTCGGGGGCGGAGCGCGTGTCGTTCCAGAGCAGGGCGGGACGGACCACCGTGCCGGTCTCGTCCAGGACGACCATGCCGTGCTGCTGGCCGCCGACGGCGACGGCCGCCACGTCCGCGAGGCCACCCGCCGCCTGTGCGGCCTCCTGGAGCGCCGCCCACCACGCCGCGGGGTCGACCTCGGTCCCGTCGGGGTGCGGCGCGCGGCCCCCGCGGACGAGGGCTCCGGTCTCCGCGTCCCGCACCACCACCTTGCACGACTGGGTCGAGCTGTCGACCCCGGCGACCAGCGGCACTCCGGCCCGCCTTCAGCGGGCGCCGAGCAGGTGCTCGAGCGCGAGCTGGCTGAGCCGGACGAAGCCGTAACCGCGCTCGGCGGCCTTGTCGGGGTCGAAGTCCTCGAAGGCGGTCCGGTCGGCAAGCAGGTCATGGTAGGTCTCGCCCTGCGCCAGGGTCGACTGGCCCAGCTCGTGGTAGCCGGAGGCCTCGAGTGCCGCCTGGACCTCGGGGTCGGCTCGGAACGCCGCCGACCTCTCCTTCAGGAGCAGGTAGGTCGTCATGTTCGCGGCGGCGGACGTCCATACCCCGGTGATGTCCTCGGTTCGCAGCGGCTTGTAGTCGAAGTGCCGGGGGCCCGTGTACTCGCTGTTCTCGAGCAGGTCGACGAGGAAGAAGGCGTTCAGCACGTCGCCGTGCCCGAACACCAGGTCCTGGTCGAACTTGGGCCCGTGCTGCCCGTTGAGGTCGATGTGGAAGAGCTTGCCGTGCCAGAGGGCCTGGGCGATGCCGTGCACGAAGTTGAGGTTCGACATCTGCTCGTGCCCCACCTCGGGGTTCACCCCGACCATCTCCGGGTGCTGGAGACCGGTGATGAACGCCAGGGCGTGCCCGACGGTCGGCAGCAGGATGTCGCCACGGGGCTCGTTGGGCTTCGGTTCGAGCGCGAACCGCAGGCCGTAGCCTTGGTCGAGGGTGTACTGGGCAAGGACGTCGAACGCCTCGCGGAGCCGGTCGAGCGCGACCCGCACGTCCTTCGCGGCGTCGACCTCGGTGCCCTCGCGGCCGCCCCAGAACACGTACGTGGTGGCACCCAGCTCGGCCGCGAGCTCCATGTTCCGCATGACCTTGCGGACGGCGTAACGACGTACCGAACGGTCGTTGCTGGTGAACCCGCCGTCCTTGAACACGGGGTGCGTGAACAGGTTGGTGGTCATCATCGGCACTACCAGCCCGGTCTCCGCCAGCGCCGCCTTGAAGCGATCGATGTGGCGGCGCCGCTCGGCGTCGCCGGAGCCGAAGGGCACGAGGTCGTCGTCGTGGAACGTCACGCCATAGGCGCCGAGCTCGGCCAGCCGGTGCACGCTCTCCACCGGGTCGAGCGGG
>DATKNA010000169.1:0-9330 GCA_035541595.1 Kineosporiaceae bacterium
TGACCGCCGCCATCATGCCGATGGCCGTCCACTCCCCGCGGGTCAGGCCGTTGCGGACGCGGGACAGGCGGGAGGAGGACAGCGCGGGGGCGACCACAGGGCGAGGCTAGGATTGGTGGGACCTTAGTGCAACTGGGATGCAACAAGGGATATCGGCTACCCGACCCGTTTCTCGAACTCGAGGACCGCCTCGATCCGCAGGGTGATCCGGGCCGTGGCGACGTCCCCGGCGGGCAGTGTCTCGACGCCCGTGACCGTGACCCCGGTGAGGCGTCGTGTCGTCCAGTAGGGCCCCTCGTGCTGGCTCGACCGGACGCCCCCGACGACGCGGTCGATGTCCGTGGCCAGGACCGCCAACGTGAGGTCGCGGGCGCGCCGGACCCGAGCGGCGACGCCCGACAGCGAGACCGTCGCCTGACCCGAGCCGCGCAGGGAACGGACCACGCGGTCGGACGGCGCGGGCGGGTCGGGTGCCGGCGGGTCGGGTGCGGGCGGATCGGGTGCGGGCGGATCGGGTGCGGGCGGGTCGGGTCCACGGTCGGGTGTGGCCTGGCCGGAGAGGACGTCGAAGGTCAGGGACTCGCCCGAGACCGTCAGGGCGATCGTCGGGCGCACGGTGCCGAAGAGCTCGGGCGACGCCCGCGCGAGCAAGGCGTTCAGGACGTCGACGAGCTCGGCGTGCCCTTGCCCCGCGGAGCCCCGGTCGGCGGCGGCCCGGTCGGCGGCGGCCCGGTCGGCGGCGGCCCGATCGGCGGAGTCCGCCATGCATCCTCCTCGACGGCAGTGCAACGAGGGTAATTGATCGCCACGCCAGCGGATCGGCGAGGGTCGCGACGGTCAACTGCTGGCCGAATGCGTCTCGCTGCGAGCCGGGTCCGCCGGGATGGCGATCATGACCCCGCAGCACCCACGATCGGCGACCCTGCAGCACCCACGATCGCCGTCCGGGGCAGCACCCACGATCGCCGTCCGGGGCAGCACCCGCGATCGGCGTCCGGGGCAGCACCCGCGATCGGCGTCCGGGACGGGCGTCGCAGCCATGCCGAAGGGCCGCGCCGGGCGGACCTTCGCCCCTGATGTCGTCGCCCCCACATGCTTAGAGTTGACGACACCTGCCATCGGGAGGGCGACCGTGCGCGATCTCACCCCGCCGGCACCGCTCGGCCAGGGCCGCATCCGGTCCGGGCCGGTGCGGCTCCAGCGCCCCGTCTATCTCGACCTGCCGGCTCCCTGCGGCGCCGCCTGCCCCGCCGGGGAGGACGTCCAGGGCTGGCTCGCCCTCGCCAAGGACGGCGAGGAGGAGGCCGCCTGGCGGCACCTGACCGCCGACAACCCGCTGCCCGCTGTGCACGGCCGGGTCTGTTACCACCCCTGCGAGACGGCCTGCAACCGGTCGTTCCTGGACACCGCCGTCTCCATGCACGGCGTGGAACGTCTCCTCGGGGACCTCGCGATCGAGCGCGGTTGGGCGTTCGACCCGCCGGCCAACCACACCGGCCGACGGGTCCTGGTCGTCGGCTCCGGGCCGTCCGGGCTGTCGGCCGCGTACCACCTGGCGCGGCTCGGCCACGCCGTCGTCGTCCGGGACAGCGGACCGGAGCCGGGCGGCATGATGCGCTACGGCATCCCCGCGTACCGGCTGCCCAGGGACGTCCTCGACGCCGAGATAGCCCGGATCGCCGCCCTGGGCGTGAGGTTCGAGCAGGATCACCGCGTCACCGATCTCTCCCGGGAGCGGGAGGGCTTCGACGCCGTCTTCGTCGCCGTCGGCGCGCACCTGTCCAAGCGCGTCGACATCCCGGACGCCGACGCCGGCCGCGTGCTGGACGCCGTGGCCTTCCTGCGCGAGGCGGCGACCGGCCAGGCGCACGTCGAGGGCAGGGTGGCCGTGTACGGCGGCGGCAACACGGCCATGGACGCCGCCCGCGTCGCCCGCCGGCTCGGTGCCGACGACACCGTCATCGTCTACCGTCGGACCCGCGCCCAGATGCCGGCCCACGAGGACGAGGCCGCGGACGCCGAGGCCGAGGGCGTCCGGATCAATTGGCTGCGCACGATCAGCGCGATGCACGGACACGAGCTCACCGTCGAGGTCCAGGAGCTCGACGAGGGCGGCCGGCCCCACGGCACCGGCCGCTTCGAGACGCTCGCCGCGGACACCGTCGTCCTGGCGCTGGGTCAGGAGAGCGACACCGCGTTCCTGCGCGGCGTCGACGGCGTGACGTTCGACGCGGACGTCGTCCGCGTCGACCCGGCCAGCCTGATGACCGGGGCGCCGGGGATCTTCGCCGGCGGCGACGCCGTCCCCAGCGAGCGGACGGTGACGGTCGGCGTCGGGCACGGCAAGCGCGCCGCCCGCAGCATCGACGCCTACTTGAACGGTGTCCGGTTCGCCCCGCCCGCGCCCCCGCCGCCGGTGACGGTCGACCGGCTGAACCTGTGGTACTTCGGCGACCACCACCGCCGCGAGCAGCGACAGCTCGACCCGTCCATCCGGACCGCGGGTTTCGCGGAGGTCGTTGCGGGCCTGTCCCCCGCCGAGGCGCGGTTCGAGGCCGCCCGGTGCCTGTCCTGCGGGAACTGCTTCGAGTGCGACGGCTGCTTCGGCGCCTGCCCCGAGGACGCGATCATCAAGCTGGGCAAGGGTGCGCGCTACCGGATCGACCTGGACCTGTGCACCGGCTGCGGCACCTGCTACCGGCAGTGCCCGGTGCACGCCATCGAGCTGATCCCCGAGCCGGCGACCGCCCGGACCCCTGACGTGACCGGCTGAGGAGGGCGGCGCGATGCGCACGACCATCGACGGCAACACGGCTGCGGCCGACGTCGCGTACCGGCTCAACGAGCTGTGTGCGATCTTCCCGATCACCCCGAGCTCCTCCATGGCGGAGCTGGCCGACGAGTGGGCGAGCACCGGCCGGCGCAACGTGTTCGGCACGATTCCCACGGTCATCGAGATGCAGAGCGAGGGCGGAGCCGCCGGCGCGTTGCACGGCGCGCTCCAGGGCGGGGCGCTGAGCACCACGTTCACCGCCTCGCAGGGCCTGCTCCTGATGATCCCCAACATGTACAAGATCGCCGGGGAGCTGACCTCGACGGTCTTCCACGTCGCCGCCCGCTCGCTGGCGGCCCAGGGCCTGTCGATCTTCGGGGACCACTCGGACGTCATGGCCGTCCGGCAGACCGGCTTCGCCCTCCTCGCCTCGGGGTCCGTGCAGGAGGCCCACGACCTGGCCCTCGTCGCGCAGTCCGCGACCCTGCGCACCCGGGTGCCGTTCGTGCACTTCTTCGACGGGTTCCGGACGTCGCACGAGCTCAACACGGTGCAGACCATCGACGACGAGGTGCTCCGCGAGCTGGTGCCGGAGCACCTCGTGCGCGAGCACCGAGCCCGTGCGCTCAGCCCGGAGCACCCGTTCATCCGCGGCACCGCACAGAACCCGGACGTGTACTTCCAGGCTCGGGAGACGGTGAACCCGCGGTACGCGGCGGTGGCCGACGTGGTCCAGGACGTCATGGACGCCCTGAGCGAGCGCACCGGCCGGTGGTACGGCGTGGTCGAGTACAGCGGCCATCCGGAGGCGACCCGGGTGATCGTCATCATGGGGTCCGGCGCGGTCACGACGCGGGAGACGGTCGCCGCCCTGGTCGCCGGGGGCGAGCGCGTCGGCGTCCTGCACGTCCGGCTCTACCGCCCGTTCCCCGCGCAGGCGCTGGTGGCCGCGCTGCCGCCCACCGTGGAGTCGGTGGCCGTGCTGGACCGGACCAAGGAGCCGGGGTCGAACGGGGAGCCACTGTTCCTCGACGTCGTGGCCGCCCTGGCCGAAGGGCGGGAGGCCGGCCGGCAGCGGCCGCGGGTCATCGGTGGCCGCTACGGGCTGTCGTCCAAGGAGTTCACCCCGGGTATGGTCGCCGGCGTCTTCTCGGAGCTGGCAGCCGACGATCCGCGCCGGCGGTTCACCGTGGGCATCACGGACGACGTCGGTGGGACCTCACTGCCCTACGACACCGACTACGACATCGAGGATCCGGCCACGACCCGCGCTGTCTTCTTCGGCATCGGCTCGGACGGCACGGTCGGGGCCAGCCACAACACCATCAAGATCCTCGGCGCCCACCCCGGCGTGCACGCCCAGGGGTACTTCGTCTACGACTCCAAGAAGTCCGGCGGCCTCACCGTCTCGCACCTGCGGTTCGGACCGCATCCGATCGCCGCGCCGTACCTGGTGCGCTCGGCGAGCTTCGTCGGCTGCCACGACATCGGCATCCTCGAGCACGTCGACGTCCTGGCCTGCGCGGCGGACGGCGGCACGCTGCTGCTGAATGCGCCGCACCCGGTCGAGAAGGTCTGGGAGGGGCTGCCCCGGCCGGTGCAGCAGGCGGTGATCGACAAGCACCTGCGCGTGTTCGCCGTGGACGCCGACACCGTCGCTCGGGAGGCCGGGCTTCCCGGCCGGACCAACACCGTGTTGCAGACGTGCTTCTTCGCGGTCTCCGGCGTGCTGCCGCGTCAGGAGGCGCTGGCGCGCGTCAAGGACGCCGTCCGGTCGACGTACGCCAGGCGGGGGGCCGAGGTGGTGCGCCGCAACGAGGCCGCCATCGAGGCGGCCGTGGCCGCGCTGCACGAGGTGCCCCTGCCGCACCCCGGGCCGGGGAGTCTCGCCGGCGCCCTGACCGGCCACGACCTGCCGCCGATGGTCCCCGCCGACGCGCCCGACTTCGTGCGCCGGGTGACCGCGACCATGATGGCGGGCCGTGGCGACGAGCTGCCGGTGAGCGCCCTGCCCGAGGACGGCACCTTCCCCAGCGGCACCACCGCGTACGAGAAGCGACGGATCTCCGACCTCGTCGCGCAGTGGGACCCACAGGCGTGCATCCAGTGCGGCACCTGCTCCTTCGTCTGCCCGCACAGCGTGCTGCGGGCCAAGCACGTGCCGGCTTCCGAGCTGGCGGGCGCGCCCCCCGGGTTCGCGGACGCGCCGCTGGTCGCGGTCGGCCTCCCGGACACCCGGTACACCCTGCAGGTGTACGCGGAGGACTGCACCGGCTGCGGGCTGTGCGTCGAGGTGTGCCCGGTGACGCCGAAGGCGATCGATCTCGGTCCGCTCGAGCCGGTGCTGGAGACGCAGCGCGAGAACGTCGCGTTCTTCGAGACGCTGCCGATGAACGACCGCAGCCGGGTCGACTTCGGCACCGTGCGCGGCGCCCAGTTCCTCGAGCCGCTCTTCGAGTTCTCCGGTGCGTGCGCCGGATGCGGCGAGACGCCCTACCTCAAGCTGCTGACCCAGCTGTTCGGTGACCGGGTGACCGTGGCGAACGCCACCGGCTGCTCGTCGATCTACGGCGGGAACCTGCCGACCACCCCCTGGACGATGAACGCGCACGGGCGGGGGCCCGCCTGGTCGAACTCGCTCTTCGAGGACAACGCCGAGTTCGGCCTGGGGCTGCGGCTGGCGGCCGACCTGCACACCCGCCTGGCCCGCACCCGCCTGGCCGAGCTGCGCGACCGGATCGGGCCCGAGCTCGTGGACGCCGTCCTGGCCGCGGGCCAGGTGACGGAGTCCGAGCTGGACGCACAACGGACGCAGGTCGCGGAGGTCACCAGGCGGCTCGACGCGCTGTCCGGTCCCGCGGTCGAGGACCTGCGCAGCGTCGCCGACCACCTGCTGCGTCGCAGCGTGTGGCTCGTCGGCGGGGACGGCTGGGCCTACGACATCGGCAGTGGCGGCCTCGACCACGTGCTGGCCACTGGCCGCGACGTCAACGTGCTCGTGCTCGACACCGAGGTCTACTCCAACACCGGAGGGCAGTCGTCCAAGTCGACGCCGCTGGCGGCGGTCGCGAAGTTCGCCGCCGCGGGCAAGCAGGTCCCCAAGAAGGACCTCGCCCTCCAGGCCATCGCCTACGGGAACGTCTACGTGGCGCGCATCGCCATGGGCGCCGACCCGCAGCAGACGCTGACCGCGTTCCGGGAGGCCGAGGCCTACGACGGACCCAGCCTGATCATCGCCTACAGCCACTGCATCGCCCACGGCATCGAGATGCGGAACGGCCTCGACCAGCAGTACCGGGCCGTGGCGTCGGGCCATTGGCCGCTGATCCGGTACGACCCGACGGTCCGCGCCCGCGGCGGCAACCCGTTCCAGCTGGACTCGCCGCGGCCGAGGATCCCGCTGCGCGACTACGTCTACCGCGAGCTGCGGTACCGGGTGCTGCGCGACAGCCATCCCGAGGAGGCCGAAGACCTGCTCCGGCTGGCGGAGGCCGCGGTGGAGCAGCGGTGGCAGACCTACGAGGAGCTGGCGACGCACGGCGCGGCGCGGTTCCCCGCGGATGCGAGGAGGAGCCGATGACCGAGATCTCGCCGCCCCTCGTCGGGTCACCGCTCGGGACCGCGCCCGAGCTCGCCACCCGCTACCTCGGACTGCGGCTGCGCAACCCGCTCGTCGCCAGCCCGTCTCCCTTGACGAGCACGGTCGACGGCGTCCGGGCGCTCGCGGACGCCGGTGTCGGTGCCGTGGTGCTGCCCTCGCTGTACGAGGAGGAGGTGCGCGAGCAGCAGCTGCGGACCCTGGCCCTGACCGAGCCGTTCGAGACCGCGCACGGCGAGGCGGACGGGTACCTCCCGCGGCAGCTCACCGGCCCGGACGCCGCGACCCGCTACCTGCGCCTGGTGGAGCGGGCCGTCGCGGCCGTCGACGTCCCCGTGATGGCCAGCCTGAACGGGAGCACCCTCGGCGGCTGGACCGCCTTCGCCAGGCAGATCCAGGACGCCGGGGCCGCCGCCCTCGAGCTGAACGTGTACCTCGTCCCCGGGGATCCGCACACCGGCGCGCGCGAGGTCGAGGACCGCCACGTCGAGATCCTCTACGCGGTGAAGGACGCCGTCTCGCTGCCGGTCGCGGTCAAACTCAACCCCTACTTCAGCTCGACCGGCGAGATGGCGGTGCGCCTCGACCGCGCCGGTGCGGACGGCCTGGTGCTGTTCAACAGGTTCGTGCACCCGGACGTCGACCCCGAGCGGCTCGTCGTCGGGCCGGCCCCGAGCCTGTCGTCACCCACCGAGGCGCGCTTGCCTCGTGCGTGGATCGCGGTGCTCTGGAGTCACCTCTCGTGCTCGCTCGCGGCGACGACCGGCGTGGACGGGCCGGGAGACGTCGAGGCCTACCTGCTCGCGGGGGCGGACGTCGTCATGACGGCGTCCGCGCTGCTGCGGCACGGCGTGGGTCATCTGGGCGTGCTGCTGGACGAGCTGGCGGACTGGCTGCGCCGCAAGGGGTACGACTCGGTGGACGACGCGCGCGCCCGGCTCGCCGTGCCGCATCACACCGACGCGACGGCGTACGAGCGGGCGGGCTTCGTCACGGCGCTCGAGGCGGCACGCCACAGGTACGGCGGGTTCGCCCAGGCGTGAGGAAGGGCCGAAGGTCCTCCGATGGCGGGTGCGAACGGCCCTGACGAGGACACGCAGACCGGGCCGAGCATGAGGCGCGGGCATCACGGAGGCGAGGCCATGGGCGTGGACGCGAGCATGGGCGGGGCCGCCTGGCTGCTCAACGGAGTGATCCTGATCGCCATGTGGGCGCTGCTCGTCGGCGCCGTGATCCTCGCCCTGCGGGCCTGGCGTGCGGGAGGCGGCGACACGGACGGTCGTGCGGACGGTCATGCGGACGGTCGTGAGGACGGTCGTGAGGACGGTGCCGCCGAGCCCGGCGCCGAGCAGCTTCTCGCCGAGCGCTTCGCCCGCGGCGAGATCGACGCGGAGGAGTACCTGCGTCGACGCGAGGTGCTCCAGTCCCGGGACTGAGATGTCACGTCGGTACTCTCCGGGGGGTGAGCATCGACCGTTCCCGGCTGGACCCGTTGATCGACCGGGAGCGCGCGGCGTACGCCGCCGACCACCCCCGAGCCAGGGCGCTGTTCGAGGACGCCGGACACCTGTTCGGCCGGGTCCCGATGACGTGGATGGCCAAGTGGAGCGGCGGCTTCCCGCTCTACCTCGACCGGGCTCGGGGCAACCGGGTGGTGGACGTCGACGGTCACGAGTACGTCGACTTCGCCCTGGGCGACACCGGCGCGATGGCCGGCCACAGCCCGGCGGCCACCGTCGAGGCGATCATCCGACGCGTCGCGGTGGAAGGCGGCCTGACGACGATGCTGCCCACGGCCGACGCCGAGTGGGTCGGTGCCGAGCTCGCCCGGCGCTTCGGCCCACTGCTGTGGTCGTTCACGCTGACCGCGACGGACGCCAACCGGTGGGCCCTGCGCCTCGCGCGCCTCGCCACCGGCCGGCCGAAGGTGCTGGTCTTCGCGTACTGCTACCACGGCTCGGTCGACGAGGCGTTCGCCGTCCCCGGCCCCGGCGGCTTGGCCGTCGCCCGGGCCGGCAACGTCGGCGCGCCCATCGCGCTCGACGTCACCACCCGGGTGGCGGAGTTCAACGACCTCGCCGGCGTCGAGGCCCAACTGGCGCACGGCGACGTCGCCGCGATCCTCACCGAGCCCGCGCTGACGAACATCGGGATCGTGCTGCCCGAGCCCGGCTTCCACGAGGGCCTCAGGGAGCTGGCGACCCGCCACGGCACGCTCCTGATCATCGACGAGACCCACACGTTCTCGGCCGGCGCCGGCGGGGCCACCCGAGCCTGGGGACTCCGGCCGGACATCCTCGTGATCGGCAAGAGCATCGGCGGGGGCCTCCCCTCCGGCGCGTACGGGATCACCACGGACGTCGCCCGCGCGGTCGCCGCCCACCCGGAGGCCGATCTCGTCGACGTCGGCGGCGTCGGTGGGACCCTCGCCGGCAACGCGCTCTCGACGGCCGCGATGCGGGCCACCCTGGGCGACGTCCTCACGGAGGAGGCGTTCGAGCGCATGATCGACCGGGCCACCCAGTTCATGGAGGGGGTGCAGGGAGTGATCGAGAAGCATGCGTTGCCGTGGTCGGTCAGCCAGCTCGGCGCCCGCGCGGAATACCGGTTCACCGCACCGGCGCCCCGCACGGGGTCGGCATCCGCCGCGGCGGCCGACGAGGAGCTCGACGAGTACCTGCATCTGTACCTGGCCAACCGCGGGGTGTTGATCACGCCGTTCCACAACATGGCGCTGATGTGCCCGACGACGTCCACGGACGACGTCGACCAGCACACCCGGGTGTTCGGCCACGCCGTCGCCGAGCTGATCAGCTGACCGGGCCGTCACCGTCCGCAGTGCCGTCACCGTCCGCAGTACCGTCACCGTCCACAGGCGGGATCAGTCCTGGGACGCCGCCGCCGGCTCGGCTGCTCGCCGAGTCTGGTGCACCGCGGACCACGGGCCTGGCCAGTCGTC
>DATKNA010000170.1:0-3299 GCA_035541595.1 Kineosporiaceae bacterium
CACGAGGACGTCGTCCTCACCCCGGACGCCGCCGGATGGGCCTTCGCGGGCCTGCGCGTCGTGACGCTGCCGCCCCAGACCCCGGTGCGGATCGCGACCGGGGACAGCGAGGTCGTGGTGCTGCCCCTGTCGGGATCCGCCGAGGTCGCGATCGCGGCCGCCGACGCGCCGGACGTCGTCGAGGTGCGCTACCACCTCGAGGGCCGGGACTCCGTGTTCACCGCCGCGACGGACTTCGCCTACGCGGGTCGGGACAGCGTCCTGGGGTTGGTCAGCGACCGCGGCGCGGAGATCGCCCTCCCGGCGGCGCGCTGCGGCCGGCGGCTGCCGCCCGCCCGGGGCGAGCGGGGCGACGTCGCCGTCGAGGTGCGTGGCGCGGGCCGGTCCACCCGGCTGGTGCGCAACTTCGCCGTGCCCGGCGCCTGGGACCACGCCGTCACCCTGATGAGCTGCGAGGTCGTCACGCCGCCGGGCAACTGGTCCAGCCATCCCCCGCACAAGCACGACGCCTCGGCGCCCTGCCCCGTGGCCGCCGAGGAGATCTACTACTACCGCATCGCCGGTCCCGACCAGGTGACGCCGTCGCCGAAGGGGATCGGGATGCACCGGACCTACACCGGCCTCGAACACGCCGAGGCGGGCCTGCCTCCCCTCGACGAGACCTTCGAGGTGCGTGACGGCGACGTCGTCCTGGTGCCCCATGGGTTCCACGGCCCCTGCGCGGCGGCGCCGGGGTATCCGATGTACTACCTCAACGTGCTCGCCGGGCCGGGAGCCGAACGGTCGATGACCTTCTGTGACGACCCGGCCCACGCCTGGATCCGGGGGAGCTGGCCGGGGCAGCCCCCGGATCCACGGGTCCTGGCCATGATCCGGATTCCCACGATGGCGAGGAGGAACTCGTGACGCCGCCCGACTCCGCCTCCCGGCCCCCCCTTCGCGTCGGCGTCGTCGGGTTCGGCTGGATGGGCCGGGTCCACGCCGCCGCCTACTCGCGCCTGCACCACCACTACCCCCGGCTGGGCCGGCGGGTCGAGCTGGTCGCGGTGGCCGACTCCGATCCGGCGTCACTGCCCGATGCCGTCGCGCGGTTCGGCACCGTGCGCACCCACCGGGACTGGCGGGAGCTCGTCGAGGCCCCGGACGTCGACGCCGTGAGCGTCACCACCCCGAACTGGTTGCACCGCGAGGTCGGCGTCGCCGTGGCCCGGGCGGGCAAGCACCTGTGGATCGAGAAGCCGGTCGGGCTGGACGCCGACGATGCCCGGGCGGTCGCGGCCGCGATCGACGAAGCCGGCGTCCGCGCTGTCGTGGGGTTCAACTACCGGCACGTCCCTGCTGTGGCGCACGCCCGGGCCCTGCTGCAGCGTGGCGGCATCGGCACGCCGACGTCGATGCAGGTGCGCTTCGCGACCGACTACGCCGCCTCCCCCAACGGCGTCCTGACCTGGCGCTTCCGGCGCCAGCGCGGCGGCAACGGGGTGCTCGGCGACCTCGCCTCGCACGCCGTCGACCTCGTGCGCCACCTGCTCGGACCGGCGGGGGAGATCACGGACGTGGTCGCCGTCACGGGCCTGGCCGTCCCCCGCCGGCCGCTGCCGGCGGACGACGCGGCGAGCCACTACGCGGTCGCCGGGCCGTCACCCTCGGTGGCGATGGGGGACGTCGAGAATCCGGACTGGGTCGACGCCCTGCTCCGGACGGCGGGCGGCGCCACGGTCACCCTCGAGGCGAGCCGCGTCGCGGTGGGGGAGCAGAACGCCTACCGATTCGAGATCGCCGGCACGCGCGGGCGGCTGGCGTGGGACTTCCGCCAGATGGGTGAGCTGGTCCACAGCGGGCCGGAACACGTCGGCGCGCCGGAGGTCCACCTCACCACGGGACCGGCCCACGGCGAGTACGGCGCGTTCGAGCCGGGGCCGGGCATCGCCCTCGGCTACGACGACCTCAAGGTGATCGAGGCGGCCGCGTTCCTCCGGCTGATCACCGGTCATCGTGGCGGGCCGGTGGCCGCCACCCCGGCGGACGCCGTCCGCAGCGCCGAGGTGCTGGACGCGATGGAACGCTCGGTACACGAGGGCCGCTGGGTGCCTACGTCCGGGGCATCCCGACCCCCCGTTCCGGCGCCCGAGCCGTCCGTCGGGTGACCACCGCCCGTCCCCTGCCCCACCCGGACGGAGCACCGCCTCGCCCGTCCGGCTCAGGATCTCCTGGCCGCCCGTCGATAGGAGCGCCAAGGCAGGGTGTCCCTGCCGGTCCAGGGGGAGGCCGCCGCGACGTGCGCGGCGGAGAGGAGGGCGGCAGCGTGATGTGGTGGCCGCGCGGGGGCGGATCGCGATCGGGTCGTGGGTATCGCAGGGTCGACGTCGTCGTCGGCGGGCTGGGCGTGCTCGCCTGGCTGGTCGTCGGGACGGCGGGCACCGTCGCGGGCCTGAACCTCGACCGGGGCGGCACGGTGCCGGACCAGATCCTCGTGCCGGGCATGGCAGCGATCTTCGTCTGCCTGATCGCACGGGTCGTCGCGGCCGCCGTGCGCGACCGGGACAGGCGGTTCGCAGCGCTGAGCCTCGCGATCGCGCTCGTCCTCTGGGCCGCCGGCTCGGCGCAGGTCAACAGTTCACCGAACGCCTCGACGCTGAACACCTTTCCGGCGCCGGGCGAGTGGCTCTTCTTCGCCAACGCCGCCGCTCTCGCCGTCTACCTGTTCCTCGACGTCGCCAGCCGCGTCCGGCCCTCCGTCACGGATTGGCTCGAAGCCGTTGTGGCCAGTGGCGCCGCGGTGTGCCTGGTCGCCCTGCTGGTGGTCACGCCGGTGGCGGACGACTTCGCCCGGCAGGGCGTCCCGTTGCTCGTCGCGCTGGTCTACCCCGTTCTCGACGTCGTGCTGCTGGCCGTGGTCATCGCCCAGGTCGCCCTGCACAAGCGGGCGGCCTCCGTCGGCACCGGCGTCCTGGGCGCCGGCCTGCTGATCCTGACCTTCGCCGATACCAGCGGCACCGTGGTCTATCTCGCGCAGGGTACGTACGGCTTCGGTCTGGTGGCCGACGTGTCGTGGTGCGTCGCCTACATCCTGCTGGCGGATTCCGTCTGCCGGCCGCGAGCGGAACCGCGTCCCCCGCGGGAGGGGTCCGCGACGGGAGGACGCGTCACCGTCGGCGCGGCCGCGGTCGCCCTCAGCGTCCTCGCTCTTCTGCCCAACGGCGCCGCCAGGCCCTACGTCGTCATTCCGGCCATCGTCACGATCCTCGCGGCGGGCGCGCGGCTGGTCCTCGCCCTGCGCCAGGCGAGAGGGGCTGCCG
>DATKNA010000171.1:0-7141 GCA_035541595.1 Kineosporiaceae bacterium
CGCGTGATGGTCGCCACATGTACGGGCGGCGAGCGGGGGAGCGTCCTCAACCCGACCCTCCAGGGCGACCCCGATCTGCTGCGAGACATGGCCGAGTTCCGCCGGCGCGAGATGGCGCGCGCGGTGGCGGAACTCGGCGTCGAGCACACCTGGCTGGGGTTCGTGGACTCCGGTCTGCCGGAGGGGGACCCGCCGCCGCCGTTGCCGGACGGCTGCTTCGCGCTGGAGCCGTTGCGCACGGCAGCGGCGCCGCTCGTCCGGCTGGTGCGGGCGTTCCGGCCGCACGTCATCACGACGTACGACGAGAACGGCGGGTATCCCCACCCGGACCACATCATGTGCCACAAGATCTCTGTCGAGGCGTTCGAGGCCGCGCCGGACCAGGCCCGCTACCGGGGTCTCGGCGAACCGTGGCAGCCGCTGAAGCTGTACTACGACCGGGGGTTCAGCCGCGAGCGGGTGGAGGCCTTTCACACGGCGATGCTTGCCGAGGGCCTGGAGTCGCCCTTCGCCCAGTGGCTGGCGCGGTGGTCCGAGTCCGAGGAGGAGGGGGAGCCGCGCCCCGGGCCCAAGGTGACGACCAGGGTGGAATGCGCTGACTTCTTCCCGGTCCGGGACCGCGCGCTGCTCGCGCACGCCACGCAGATCGATCCCAACGGCTGGTTCTTCAGCATCCCCCTGGAGGTGCAGCGCCGCGTCTGGCCGACCGAGGACTACGAGCTCGTGCGTACCTTCGTCCACAGCGCGGTACCCGAGGACGATCTGTTCGCCGGCGTCCGGGAGCACCTCGCCGAGGCCGGATCCCCTGCGGCCGCCCGATGAGCGCTGTCCTCGCCGCCGCAGGTCCCCCGGCCGTCGCTCACCTGCCCGCTCACCTGCCCGTCGCTCACCTGCCCGTCGCTCACCTGATCGCCCCCCTGGCCGCCGGCCAGCTGGTCGCCGCCCGCTGGACCGCCGCCCAGCCGCCCACGGCTCCGCAGCCGCCCGACGACATCGTCGGCCCCGGTGTCGGCGGCTTCATCGCGATCTTCATTCTCGCGTTGGCGACCGTGCTGCTGATCCGCAGCATGGTCGGCCACCTGCGCAAGGTGCGGTACGGCCCGGGCCCGCCGGACGACGACGCACCGGTGATGCCGCCGGCCGGTCCGGACCACGCCCGGCCACGCGGGCAGGGCCGCGCCCCGGACGGGCCGGGATCGGCGGCCGGCCCGGAGGAGCCGGGATAGGCAGCCTCCCGGAGGAGCCGGGATCGGCGGCCGGCCCGGAGGAGCCGGGATAGGCACCCTCCCGGAGGAGCCGGGAAGGCAGCCGGCCCGGAGGAGCCGGGATAGGCACCCTCCCGGAGGAGCCGGGAAGGCAGCCGGCCGGGCGTCGCCGCGTGGGCGCAACCAGGGTCGTTGCCCAGGCTGCGACGGCCCGAAACACCCACCCGACGTGCGTTGCGTCACATCCTCTGGTGCGGAGGATCCGGATCCTCGCCACGCGTCGGAGGATGGGTCGGGACGTCTCGCACCGAAGGGCCACCGCGCGTGAACAGGGCGACCTCGTGACCAAGCCGAATCAGCCGCGCGGTACCCGCGTGCTCAAACGGCCGCACAAGCTCGCCCTGCTGCTCGCCGCGGTGCTCGCGGTGGGTGTCGGGGCGTGGCTCGTCGCCGCCCGGGTCGGCGGCCGCGCGCCGCGCGAGGTGGCCCTCTCGGACGCCGTCGCGCAGCTGCAGCGCGGGGATGCGACCAAGGTCTGGGTCGACGACACCGCGCACAGCGTGACCCTGGCGACGACGCACGGCGTCCTCGTCGCGTCGTACCCGGACGGCTACTCCGGCGACCTCACCCGGCAGGCCCTCGCGGCCCACGTCGTGGTGGAGGCCGCCGCACCGGACGGCGCCGGGCTTCTCGACCGGGTGCTGATCAACGTGCTGCCGGTCGTGCTGGTCGCCGGGTTGCTCATGTACCTCGCCAAGTCCGGCGGGCTCACCGGCGGGATCGGCGGCTTCTCCGGCAGACGCGGGCAGCAGATCGGGGAGATCCCGGCCGACCGGTTCACGGACGTCGCCGGCGCCGACGAGGCCGTGGCCGAGCTCCGCGAGGTCGTGGAGTTCCTCCGCGACGGGAGCAGGTTCACGAAGCTGGGTGCCCGGGCGCCGAGCGGAGCCCTGCTCGTCGGCCCGCCGGGCACGGGCAAGACGCTGCTCGCCCGCGCCGTCGCCGGCGAGGCCGGCGTCCCGTTCTTCGCCGTGGCGGGCAGCGATTTCGTCGAGATCTTCGCGGGTGGCGGCGCGAAGCGCGTCCGTGACCTCTTCGACCGGGCCCGCTCGGCCGGCAACGCGATCGTCTTCATCGACGAGATCGACGCCGTGGGCCGCACCCGCTCGTCCGGCCCCGGCCTCGGCGGCGGCGACAGCGAGCGGGAGAACACGCTCATCTCGCTGCTCAACGAGATGGACGGCTTCGTAGGCAGCGGTGTCGTCGTCCTGGCCGCGACGAACCGGCCGGACCTGCTCGACGCCGCGCTCACCCGGCCGGGCCGGCTCGACCGGCAGATCCAGGTCCCGACACCGGACCGCCGCGGCCGCGAGCAGATCCTCGACGTGCACGCGCGGGGCAAGCCGCTCGCCGACGACGTCGACCTCGTGACGGTCGCCCGGCAGACGCCCGGGATGAGCGGTGCCGACCTGGCTCGCGTCGTCAACGAAGCGTGCCTCGCCGCTGCCCGCCACCAGTTCCCGGAGGTCTCGCGGTCCTGCTTCCAGGAAGCCGTCGCGGTCGTCGCGATGGGCCGGGCTCGCACCTCGGCGCTCATCACCGAGCACGACCGCCGGATCACCGCCTGGCACGAGGCCGGGCACACGGTGGCCGCCCTGGTGCAGCCGGACGCCGACGACCCCGTGTCGGTCACGATCATCCCGCGCGGGCCGAGCGGCGGCGCCACCTGGATGGGCGGCAACGACAACAGCTTCCTCACCCGCGACCAGGCCCGCGCGCAGCTGACGACGTCGATGGCCGGGCGCGCCGCCGAGGAGATCCTGCTCGACGGTGAGCACACCCAGGGGGCCGCCGGCGACCTGCAGGCCGCGACCTCGCTCGCGCAGGCGATGGTCACCCAGTACGGCATGACGGACTTCGGCTTCGCCCAGCTGGACGCCGAGACGCTGCGGGTCGGCGGGGAGGTCGCCGTGCTCGCGCACCGGGAGATCGACAAGCTCATCCGGCAGGCGCATGCGCGTGCGGTGACCCTGCTCGGCCGGCACCACGAGCTGCTGGCGGCACTCGCCGACGCGCTGCTCGACGAGGAGACGCTGGACAGCCGTCGGATCCACGCCATCGCCGTGGAGCACGGCATCGCCGGCGGCGGGACCACGCGCGACGACGTCGCCTGAGCGGCCCCGGTCGCCATGACGCCGAGGGTGGTGGTCGTCGGGTCGGTCAACGCCGACCTCGTCATCCGGCTGCCGCGGCTGCCACGGCCGGGGGAGACGGCGGGCGGGGGCGTCTTCTCGGTGGGACACGGCGGCAAGGGCGGCAACCAGGCCGTGGCGGCCGCCCGGCTCGGCAGCCAGGTGTGGCTGATCGCCGCGCTCGGTGACGACGACTACGGCCGCTCCGCCCGCGCCGATCTCGAGCGGGAGGGGGTCGACACCCGGTTCGTGGCCGGCGTCGAGGAGCCGACGGGCGTGGCGGTCGTGCTCGTCGATCATGCCGCGGAGAACCTCATCGCGGCTGCTCCCGGGGCCAACGAGGCGCTCACCCCGGATGCCGTCGCCGCCGCGGTGACCGCCCTGCCGCCGGGGCCGGCCGTGGTCCTGGCGTCCCTGGAGATCCCGCTGCCCGCGGTCGAGGCCGCGTCCCGGCTGGCGCGGGCCAGGGGATGGCCGTTCGTGCTCAACCCGGCGCCGGCCCGGCCGCTGCCACCGGACCTGCTGGCGAGGACCGCCGTGCTGACGCCCAACGAGGGGGAGCTCGACGTCATCGCTCCGGACGGCGCGCGCCGCCTGATCGCCGCCGGGGCCGGTGCCGTCGTCGTCACCCGGGGCGCCGCCGGCGCCGTCGTGCACGACAGCTCCGGCGAGACCCGGGTCCCGGCACCCGCGGTGGACGCGGTCGACACGACCGGCGCCGGGGACGGCCTCAGCGGGGCCCTCGCCTGGGCGCTGGGATCCGGCCTCCCGCTGCGGGACGCCGTGGGCGCGGCCGTGACGGCGGCGTCGCTGTCCACCCTCGCGCCAGGGGCCAGGGCCGGTTACCCGACGCACGACGAGCTCGAGGCGGCGCTCCGCCGGTGGTGAGGACCTCCCTAGGATGGGCCGGTGCGTGGCGCGGAATCGGACGGCGCACCCGCCGGCCCGCCCACCAGGTCGCCGGACGCCGGAGCGGTCGCCCTGCGCGACGCCGCCGGCCCCTTCGTCCGCCCGCTGCAGCGCGTCGTCCGCGGCCTCGCCACCGGCTCGCACACGATCCCCGAGCTCGTCGCCCTGAGCGGCGCCCCGCGGCGGGAGGTCGAGCAGATCCTGGCGGCGCTGGCGCCCGACCTCGAGCGGGACGGTGACCGGCACGCGCTCCCCGAGGCGCTGCGGGCCGCCTATGCGGAGCTGTTCGACCTGCCCGATCTCGACGCCCGCCCGTTCGACGACGTCGTCGGGACCCTGCTCGCCGGCAGGCCGGACCTGGTCGCGTTCCTCGAGGGCCTCGCCGGTTCGCGCCCCCGGCCCCTGCGGGACCTCGACCACGTCGCCGCCACGCCCGTGACCGTCGCCCGGCGGGCGCTGTGGCTCGACGCGTCCTTCGACCTCGCCCGCACCGAGGTGCTCTGCCTCGGCGACCACGACCTGACCTCGCTCGGCATCGCCGCCTGCACCAGGGGAGCCCGGATCGCCGTGGTGGACGTCGACGACCGGGTCCTGGACTTCGTCGACGGCGTCGCCCGCCGGCACGGCTGGTCCGTCCGTTGCCTGTGGGGCGACCTGCGCCTGGGGCTGCCGGTGTCCACGCACCGCTCGGCCGGCCTGGTGGTGACCGATCCGCCGTACACACCGGACGGGATCTCGACGTTCCTCGTCGCCGGTCTCCAGGGCCTCGCGGACGGTGAGCGCGGGCGGCTCGTCGTCGCCTACGGCTACGGGGACCACCAGCCGGCGCTGGGGCTCACGGTGCAGCACGAGATGCTCGACCTCCACCTGGTCGTCGAAGCCGTCCTGCCCGGGTTCAACCGCTATCAGGGTGCGCAGGCGATCGGCTCGCGCAGCGACCTGTACGTCTTGCGGCCGACCGCCCGGACCTGGCGTGCCCTCCCCGGCCTGGCCGGCCGGGAGGCGGGCCGGATCTACACGCACGGCAGCCGCTCGGTGGAGAGCCGCGCGGAGCCGGCGGGCGCCGCGCTCGAGCAGGCGATGGCGCGGGCGGCGGGGGCGGCCGGCACGGATCCCGGCCCCCTGCTGCTCGTCGGTGACCGCTGGCCCGGCCCCGCGGGGGCGGGCGTGGAGCGGACCTCCCTCGGAGCCGTGCTCGCCCGCGGCCTGCCGCGCCCACTGCGCGGCCGGGACCAGGTGCGATGCCTCGTTGACCTCACCGAGGCGCCGCCCGCGTGGTTCCTGCGCGCCCTGCTCGCCCTCGACGTGGCGTGGCTGGGGGCCGTCGTCCCGGCCGGAGTCGGCGCCCGGGGCGACGTCGCCACCGCCGCCGACCTGTTGCGGGACCGATACCGGCTGCGCCGGGAGTCGTTCCCCGCCGGCCGGTTCGACCTCGTGGTCGCCACCCCTGCCGGCGCCGGGTCGCGGATCGCGCGCGACGCGCTGCGCAGGGCCCATGGCCGGCTGGGGAACGCCTGGCGGGAGGCACTGATCGCGGCCGCCGGCGAGCAGGGCGGCAGGCTCACCAAGAACGAGGCCCGGGGGATCGTCGAGCGCTTCTCGCCCCGGCCGGACCTGACCGACCTACGCCTCGTCGAGGCGCCTCGCCACCTCCTCGAGCTGGCCGTGACGCAGTTGCGGGCCTCGCAGGATCACCTGGCGATGCGGGCGGCCGCCAGGTAGCGCTCCAACACCAGGTCCGCGACCGCGGGGTGGGCGCCGATCGGGTCCGCCACCCACGTCGCCGCCGCCTGCCGGATCCTCGCCGCGAAGGAACCCGGGGCCAGCAGGTACGGCGCGACGGCGACGGGCCGGGCGTAACGGCGCAGCAGGTCGGCGACGGCGTCGTCGACCCGGGCGGTGCCGGCGCTCGCATAGGCGGCCGTCACCGGCCCGCCCCGGCGGTCGGCCAGCAGCCGAGCCTGCTCGGTGACGTCCTCGCCGGCGGCGGGATCGCTCGATCCGGCGGCGGCGAGGACGACCGGGGCCCGCGGCGGGACACCCGCCTGCGTCAGCCGCGCGTCCAGCGCGTCGGCGAGCCCCGGATGGGGGCCGAGCGGGGGGGTGACGACGGCCTCCGCGGCGGCCGCGGCGAGGGCGACGTCGACCGCGACGTGGTACCCGTGGGAGAGCAGCAGCGGGACGACCACGGCGCCGGTGCCCCGGGCGGCGAGGACGTCCGCCAGGGGAGGAGGCGCGTTCTGCACGTACGCGGCGTCGACGGCGAGGTCGGGCCGCCGACCGCGGACGACGTCGAGCAGGGCCTCGACCGCGTGCTGCCCGGCCGGGTCGCGGCTGCCGTGCGCGACGGCGACGAGCGGCCGCGCGGTCACGCGGCGACGTCCGGAGCCAGCAGCCGGCGCAGCCGGACCACGTCCCCGACCACGACGACGGCCGGCGGGTGGACGCGGGCGGACCCGGCGTCGGCCGCGACGGCGCCGAGCGTCGAGACCAGCACACGCTGGCGGGGCGTCGTCCCGTCGCTGATCAGCGCGACCGGCGTGTCGGCGGCGCGGCCGCGCTTGACCAGTTCCTCCGCGACCCGGTCCAGATGGCTCACGGCCATCAGCAGGACGAGCGTGCCGGGCCCGCAGGCCAGCGCGTCCCAGTCGACGGTGGCGCCCGGGTGCGACGGGTCGAGGTGCGCCGACACGACGGCGAGGTCCTGCGTGACACCGCGGTGGGTGACCGGGATGCCGGCGAGCGCCGGTACGGCGATCGCGCTGGTCACGCCCGGGACGACCTCGAACGGCACGCCGGCGGCGACGCACGCCAGCGCCTCCTCGCCGCCGCGGC
>DATKNA010000172.1:0-7124 GCA_035541595.1 Kineosporiaceae bacterium
GGGGAAGGCGTCGGCACCGACGACCTCGACGCCGTCGAGGCCCGCGGAGGCGTCCCCGAGGATGCGGCGCAGCTCGGCCACCTTGTGCGCGTTGTGGGTGGCCAGCACCAGGCGGGGCGCTGCGGTCACCGGCCGAGGGCCTCGTGCTGACGCTTCGACAGCTCCGCGCAGCCGGCGAGGGCAAGGTCGAGGAGCCGGTCGAGCTCGGCGCGGTCGAAGGCGCCTCGCTCGGCGGTGCCCTGCACCTCGACGAACCGGCCGCTCCCGGTGACCACGACGTTCATGTCCGTGCCGGCGGCGACGTCCTCGACGTAGTCGAGGTCGAGCACGGGAACCCCGTCGACGACGCCGACGCTCACCGCCGCCACCGATTCCACCAGCGGTGACGCGCCAGGCTTCAGCAGACCCCGGCCGCGGGCCCACTCGACCGCGTCGGCGAGGGCGACGTACGCGCCGGTGATCGACGCCGTCCGGGTGCCGCCGTCCGCCTGCAGGACGTCGCAGTCCAGGACGACGGTGTTCTCCCCCAGCGCCCTGGTGTCCACGCATGCGCGCAGCGAGCGGCCGACGAGCCGGGAGATCTCGTGGGTGCGGCCGCCGATCCGGCCCCTCACCGACTCCCGATCGCTGCGGGTGGAGGTCGATCGCGGCAGCATGGCGTACTCGGCGGTCACCCAGCCGTCCCCGGTTCCCTTCCGCCACCGCGGGACGCCCTCGGTGAACGAGGCGGCGCACAGCACGCGGGTACGGCCGAACTCCACCAGCACGCTGCCCTCGGCATGGTCCAGCCAGCCGCGGGTCAGTCGGACATCGCGCAGCTCGTCGGGCACGCGACCGTCGTGCCGGGGCCGGGGTTCGGCCGCGCCGGGCGCATTGGCGGCAGAAGTCACGGGCACACGGTAGTCAGACGTGCAGGACGGCGCCCGGCCGGGCGCGCTCCACCGGGCCCGGGAACACCGACCGGGCCTCGGCGACGACGACGTCCGGGTCGGTCCAGACCGGCACATGGGTGAGCACCAGCCGCCGGCACCCCGCGTCCGCCGCGACCCGCCCGGCCCGCAGCCCGGTGAGGTGGACGCCGCGGGTCCGGTCCCGGCCCTCCTGGAAGGAGGCCTCGGCGAGCAGCACGTCGGCGCCTTTCGCCAGCGGGATCAGGGCGTCGCAGCTGTCGGTGTCGCCGGTGTAGGCGAGCACCTCCGTGCGGCGGCCGGCGTGACGCTCCACCCGCAGCCCGTAGGCCTCGACCGGGTGCTCGACCCGGTACGGCGTGACCGCGAAGGGCCCGACGCGCACCGGGGCCCCGTCGCAGACCTCCCGGACGTCGAGGGTCGCGGCCAGCCCCGCGGGATCCCCTCCGTACGCCTGGCGGATGCGCTCGGCCGTGCCCGCCGGGCCGTGCACCGGCAGCCGGCCCATGACTGGCCCACCCGGTGCGTACTGACGGGCCACGTAGAGGCCGCAGACGTCGCTGAAGTGATCGGGGTGCAGGTGCGAGAGGAAGACCGCGTCCAGGCCGTCCAGCGGCGCGTACCGCTGCAGCGGGCCGACCGCCCCGCTGCCCAGGTCGAGGACCACCCGCCAGGTGCGGCCCCGGTCGTCGGCGGCCTCCACGAGATAGCACGACGCTGCCGACTCGGGCGAGGGGAACGACCCCGAGCAGCCCACGACGGTCAGCTTCACGGCGGGGAGCCTAGGTCAGCCGCACGACGATGACGGCAGAGCGTGGTGGAGAACACACACGTCAAGGGGTGAGGGTGTGGACGAGGTCCTCCTGCAGGAACGTGACCACGTCGTAGAGGCCGGCCGCCTGGGACCACGCCGCGTCGGCGTCGCCCACTCCGGCGGCGATGGCGGCGTGGAGGAACTCGGCGTCCTCGTCGGTCTGGATGCCCAGCCGCTCGGCGAGCACGAGCCGAACGTCGGTCAGACCCTTGAGCAGAGCCTGCGCCTCGCTGTCGTCGAGCACGACCGGGGTCGGCCGCCGCAGGGCCGCGGCCGCCAGCGCGAGGGCCCCGCGCTTGCGCTCGCGCAGATCGGGCTCGGTGAGCCGGCGGAAGCTCTCCGCCAGCTCGGGATCGTCCCGGCTGGCGTCGGGGAGCAGCCGCGCCACCGCGGGGTCGGCCGGGCGTGGGGGGATCAGGTCGGCCTCGAGCTGCGCCAGCAGCGCCGCCTCGTCGTCCGCGGGCGGGCCGGAGGTGGAGGCCCCCTCCCCCCCGCCGGCCACCTGCTCGGCGTCCCCCCCTGCCGGCGCCTCGGGCTCCAGCAGGCCGGAGACGGCCTCGAGCAGCCCGGCGACGACGACACAGTCCGCCCGGCCCAACCGCACCTTGACCCGACCTCCCCGGGCCCGGCCGAACGTCCCGCCCATCAATCGTCCTTCTGGAACGTCGCCCACAGGCCGAACTCGTGCATGGCCTGGGTGTCACGCTCCATCTCCTCACGGGTGCCGTTGGAGACCACCGCCCTCCCCTCCTGGTGCACGTCCAGCATGAGCTTGGTGGCCTTCTCCTTGCTGTACCCGAAATAGGTCTGGAAGACGTACGTGACGTACGACATGAGGTTGACGGGGTCGTTCCACACGATGGTCACCCACGGGACGTCGGGACGGGCGACCTCCTCGAGGTCCGGCCGCTCGACCTCCACCGGTGCGACGGACACCGCCCCACTCTAGTCAGGGCGTGGCGGCGTCCCCGGCCCCCAGGAGGCCGGGGAGCCGCGCTGTCTACGCTGCACCCCGTGACGACGACCCCGGCCGAGAGGGCCTCGACCGCGCTGCTCACGGACCACTACGAGCTCACCATGCTCGAGGCCGCGTTGCGCAGCGGTGCGGCGTCGCGACGGTGCGTCTTCGAGGTCTTCGCGCGGCACCTGCCCGACGGGCGGCGGTACGGGGTCGTCTGCGGGACCGGTCGCCTGCTCGAGGAGCTCACCAGGTTCGTCTTCGGGGACGCCGAGATCGCCGCGCTCGAGCGCACCCGGGTCCTGGACCACGCGACCCTGCGCTGGCTGGCCGGGTACCGGTTCACGGGGAACGTCTGGGCCTACGGCGAGGGCGAGTGTTTCTTCCCGGGCAGCCCGCTGCTCGTGGTGGAAGGCACGTTCGCCGAGGCGGTGGTGCTCGAGACGCTCGTCCTGTCGATCCTCAACCACGACTGCGCGATCGCGGCCGCGGCGAGCCGGATGCACGTCGCCGCCCAGAGCCGGCCCTGCCTGGAGATGGGGTCCCGGCGCACCCACGAGGAGGCGGCGGTGGCGGCCGCCCGGGCCGCGTACGTGGTCGGGTTCGCGGGGACGAGCAACCTCGAGGCCGGCCGCAGGTACGGGATCCGCACGATCGGTACCGCGGCGCATGCATTCACGCTGGTGCACGACGACGAGCGCTCGGCGTTCGAGGCGCAGGTCGCGGCGCTGGGCCCGACCACGACGCTGCTCGTCGACACCTACGACGTGCAGGAGGGCGTGCGCACGGCGATCGAGGTGGCCGGGACGGGCCTGGGCGCTGTCCGGCTGGACTCCGGGGACCTGCTGGAGCAGGCCTACGCCGTGCGGGCGCAGCTGGATCGCCTGGGGGCTTTCGGCACCAGGATCACAGTGACCAGCGATCTCGACGAGTACGCGATCGCAGCGCTGGCAGCGGCACCGGTCGACGCCTACGGGGTCGGGACCGCGCTGGTCACCGGGAGCGGAGCGCCGGCCGCGGGCCTGGTCTACAAACTCGTGGCCCGGCAGGACGCCTCCGGTGCGCTCGTGGGCGTGGCCAAGCGGAGCGCCGACAAGGTCAGCATCGCCGGCCGGAAGTGGGCGTTGCGCCGCCGCGGTCCGGACGGCGTGGCGCAGGCCGAGGTCGTGCGCATCGGGCACGATCCCGCCGACGACGGCGACGACCGCCGGCTGCAGGTGCAGCTGGTCGAGCACGGCGAGATCGTCGGCGGCGAGTCGCTGGCGGCGGCCCGGGCGCGGCATTCCGCCGCCCTGGCCGAGCTCCCGGCGACCGGGCGACAGCTGTCCCGGGGCGAGCCCGCCATCCCGACGATCATGCAGCCCGAACCGGCGCGCTGACGCCCCGCTGCCTACGCTGACGAGCATGACCCGCCGAGCGCTGATCATCGTCGACGTCCAGAACGACTTCACCGAGGGGGGCTCGCTGGCCGTGCCCGGAGGGGCCTCCGTCGCCGCGGCCATCACCGACCACGTCCACGCGCACCGGGGTGAGTACGAGGCGATCGCGGGCACCCGGGACTGGCACGTCGACCCCGGACACCACTTCTCGGACCATCCCGACTACGTCGACACCTGGCCCCCGCACTGCGTGGTCGGCACGGAGGGATCGCTCAGCCACCCGGCGATCGACGTGGCCGCCGTCGACGCCTGGTTCACCAAGGGCGAGCACTCGGCCGCCTACTCCGGCTTCGAGGGCTCGACCGACGAGAACGGCCGGCGGATCGGGCTCGGCGCATGGCTGCGCGAGCGGTCCGTCGACGGGGTGGACGTCGTCGGCATCGCCACCGATCACTGCGTGCGGGCCACTGCGCTGGACGCCGTCTCCGAGGGCTTCCCCACCCGGGTGCTGCTGGACCTGACGGCGGGCGTCGCCTCCGCGACGACGTCCGCCGCGCTCGTCCAGATGCGCGACGCGGGCGTTCAGCTGGTCGGGGAACCGGTGGTCGCCGGCTGAGGCCGCGCCCGCGGGCTCCCGGTCGGCTCCCGGTCGGCTCCCGGTCGGCTCCCGGTCGCTCCCGGTCGGAACCCCGGCAGACCCGGTCAGAAGTCGCCGGCCGCGGCCCTGAGGTCGGTGAGCACCGCCACCAGCCGCTCGACGCCGTCCGGGGCGAGGCCCGGCGAGGCGAACACGCCGGCGTTGAGCTCGTCGGTCGCCTTCGTCGCCACGGCACGCCCGTCATCCGTGAGCTCGACCAGGGTCGCCCGGCGATCGGACGGGTGCGGCAGGCGACGCACGAAGCCCTGCGCCTCGAGCCGGTCCACCGCGTTGGTGACGCTCGCCGGGTGGACCTGCAGCCGGTCGCCGATCCGGGCCATGGGCAGCGAGCCTCGCCGACTCAGCAGGAGCAGCATGAGCACCTCGTACCGGGCGAAGGTCAGCCGGAAGGGCCGCAGCGCCTCCTCCACCCGGGCCGACACGATCTGCTGGGCCCGCATCAGCGAGGTGACGGCGGCCATCCCCCCGGCCGCCTCCGCCCAGCCGTGCTCCACCCACTGCCGGCGGGCCTCGGCGACGGGGTCGAACGGCAGGCGCCTGGTCACCCGTTCACCATCCTCTCGGTCAGACTCTCCTCGAAGGTGCTCACATCGTGCGGCGGTACTGCCCGCCGACGTCGAAGAACGCCTGGCTGATCTGGCCGAGCGAACACGAGCGGACCGCGTCCATCAGGGCCTCGAAGACGTTGCCGCCGCTGGTCGCCGCCCGCCGCAGCCGCTCCAGGGCCGCGGGTGCCTCGTCGGCGTGCCGGGCCTGGAAGTCCGCGAGCCGGCGCAGCTGCGAACGCTTCTCCTCGGCGGTGCCGCGGGCCAGCGGGATCACGGCCGACCCGTGCCCGACGTCCGGGGCCGTGAAGGTGTTGACCCCGACGATCGGCAGCGACCCGTCGTGCTTGCGTTGCTCGTAGAGCATGGACTCGTCCTGGATGCGACCGCGCTGGTACCCGGTCTCCATCGCCCCGAGGACGCCGCCGCGATCCGAGAGCCGCTCGAACTCGGCCAGCACCGCCTCTTCGACGAGATCGGTCAACTCCTCCACCACGTGGGAGCCCTGCAGCGGGTTCTCGTTGGCCGCCAGACCCCACTCCTTGTCGATGATCATCTGGATGGCCAGGGCGCGCCGCACGGAGTGCTCGGTGGGGGTGGTGACGGCCTCGTCGTAGGCATTGGTGTGCAGCGAGTTCGCATTGTCGTAGACCGCGCAGAGGGCCTGTAGCGTCGTCCGGATGTCGTTGAAGTCCATCTCCTGCGCGTGCAGCGACCGCCCGCTGGTCTGCACGTGGTACTTCAGCCGCTGCGACCCGTCGGTGGCGCCGTAGCGCTCCTTCATGGCGATCGCCCAGATCCGCCGGGCCACCCGACCGATGACCGTGTACTCGGGGTCCATCCCGTTGCTGAAGAAGAACGACAGGTTCGGGGCGAAGTCGTCGATCCGCATGCCGCGGGCGCGGTAGCTCTCCACGTAGGTGAATCCGTTGGCCAGGGTGAACGCGAGTTGTGTGATGGGGTTCGCCCCCGCCTCGGCGATGTGGTATCCGCTGATCGAGACCGAGTAGAAGTTGCGGACGTCGTGAGCGATGAACCACTCCTGGACGTCGGCCATGCAGCGCAGCGCGAATTCGGTGGAGAAGATGCAGGTGTTCTGGCCCTGGTCCTCCTTGAGGATGTCGGCCTGCACGGTGCCGCGGACCGACCGCAGCGTCTCGGCGCGGACGGCGGCGGCCTCCGGTCCGGTCGGCGGCCGGCCGTGCTCGCGCTCGAACCGCCCCAACTGCTGGTCGACGGCGGTGCAGAGGAACATCGCCAGGATCGCGGGCGCCGGACCATTGATCGTCATGGAGACGCTCGTGGCGGGCGCGCAGAGGTCGAACCCCGCGTAGAGCACCCGCATGTCATCGAGGGTGGCGACGCTCACGCCGCTCGTGCCGACCTTGCCGTAAACGTCCGGGCGCTCGGCCGGGTCACGTCCGTAGAGCGTGACCGAGTCGAACGCCGTGGACAGCCGGGTGGCCGGCTGACCCTCGGCGAGCAGGTGGAAGCGCCGGTTGGTCCGCGCCGGGTCGCCCTCGCCGGCGAACATCCGGGCCGGCGCCTCGGCGTCCCGCTTGACCGGGAACACCCCGGCGGTGAAGGGGAACGCCCCGGGCAGGTTCTCGCTGCGCAGGTACCGGACCAGCTCGCCGTGGTCGCTCGTGCGCGGCAGGGCGACCCGGCGCAGGACTGTGCCGGACAGGCTCGTCCGGGTCAGCGGGGTTCGGATCTGGCGGCCGCGGATGGTGTAGACCAGCTCGTCGCCGGAGTAGCGCTCGACGGTCGCCGGCCACTCCTCGAGCGCCCGGCGGGTTTCGTCGTCGAGACCACGGTCGGCCTCCCCCCTCATCGCCGTGATCAAGGAATGGGTGGCGATC
>DATKNA010000173.1:0-15356 GCA_035541595.1 Kineosporiaceae bacterium
GGGCTCCCTCCCCGCCCCGCGTCGCCCCGGGGCGCGAAAACCACCGGCGCGACGTCGACCGGCGCGTCTGCGGCACGAGCTCCGGTCAGCGCGTCATCGGCGCCACGTCCGAACCACCGGGGGAACACGGTCGCCGTCACCGCGGCAGCCGTGGCGGTCGCTGCGCAGGTCACCTACCCGCTCCTCGGCGGGGGCGCGTTGCGGGCGGCCACGGTCATCGCGGTGATCGCCTTCACCACGGCGGTGACCGCCCACGCCGCCGCATGGTTCGGGTCGCGCGCCGCCCTGGCGGTCCTGACCGGCGCCGCCGGTCTGGGGCTGGCAGCCGAGGCCGTCGGCGTCGCGACCGGGTGGCCGTTCGGGCGCTACGCGTATACGGACACGCTGGGGCCGAGGGTGCTCGGCGTCCCCCTTGTGGTCCCGCTGGCCTGGACGATGATGGCCTATCCGGCGCTGGTGGCGGCGCGCCGGCTCGTCCCGGGCGTCGGCTGGTCGGGCTTGCGCCGGGCGGCGACCGTCGCGCTCGTCGGCGGCGTAACCCTGGCCGCATGGGATCTCTTCCTGGATCCCCAGATGGTCGCCGCGGGGCACTGGGTCTGGGCTGATCCGTCGCCGTCCCTGCCCGGCGTCCCCACGGTTCCGCTGGGGAACACGGCCGGATGGCTGCTCGTCGGCATCGTCATGACGGCTCTGCTCGACCGCCTGCTCGACCGGCGCGCGGCCATCCCCGTGGCCGCCGAGCTGCTGCCCGCGGCCCTCCTGGCGTGGACCTGGCTGGGCTCGATGCTCGCGAACCTGGCGTTCTTCGGCCACCCCCAGGTCGCCGCGCTCGGTGGCGTGACGACGGCTTTGGTCGTCGTCCCGTACCTGGTGGGGGTCGGCAGGGCGATCCGCGGGGAGAGATCGCTGAGAAGAACCCAGGAGAAGACCCAGGAGAAGACCCAGCAGAAGACCCGGCAGACGGCCCAGGAGAGCACCCGGCGACCGACGGGGGTGGATCGGTGAGCCGGATCTGGCGCACCCTGACCTGGATCGGCAGCGCCGGTGCGATCGCGGCGACGGCCCACACGTTCGCGAACCTGTCCGCCCTGCGCCGTCCCGTCGACGACCCGGCACCCGTACCGGAGCGCGTCAGCGTCCTGATCCCGGCGCGCGACGAGGCGGCCCGCATCGGCACCTGCCTCGCCTCCGTCCGCGACCAGGTGAGCGTGCCCGACCTGGAGATCCTCGTGCTCGACGACGGCTCGTCCGACGGAACC
This sequence comes from Kineosporiaceae bacterium, assembly GCA_035541595.1. GTDB lineage: Bacteria > Actinomycetota > Actinomycetes > Actinomycetales > Kineosporiaceae > DATKNA01. The sequence continues at coordinate 1,260 of DATKNA010000173.1, forward strand.
GCCGAGGCGGCTCTGCGTGCCGCGAGGAAGGACCCCCGAGTCCGGATCCTGACCGGCGATCCGCTCCCCGACGGGTGGCTCGGGAAGCCGCATGCCTGTGACCAGCTCGCCCGTGCGGCCACGGGAACCGTGCTCGTCTTCCTGGACGCCGACGTGGTGCTCGCCCCGCAGGCGGTGGCCGCCACCGTCCAGCTGTTGCGGGCGGCCGCGCTCGACCTCGTCAGCCCCTACCCGCGCCAGCTCGCCGAATCGTGGTCCGAGCGACTCGTCCAGCCACTGCTGCAGTGGTCGTGGCTGACCTTCCTGCCGCTGGGCCGCGCCGAGGGGTCGCCGCGGCCGTCGGTGTCGGCCGGCAACGGCCAGCTGCTGGCGGTGGACGCCGAGATCTACCGGCGGGTCGGCGGTCACCGCGCGGTGCGGACGGAGGTGCTGGACGACGTCGCCCTGGTGCGCACGGTGAAGGCGGGCGGCGGTCGGGGCGGCGTCGTCGACGGCACCGGACTCGCGACCTGCCGGATGTACCGGAGCTGGCCCGAGTTGCGCGACGGTTACGACAAGTCGCTCTGGGCCGCCTTCGGGTCGCCGGCCGGCGCGGCAGCGGTCGTCGCGGGCCTCGGCGTGCTCTACGTCGTCCCGGCGGTCGCCGCGCTCCGCGGGTCCCTCATCGGCCTGGTGGGCTACGGCGCCGCCGTCACCGGCAGGTACGTGGTCGCCGAGCGAACCGGCGGCCGATCGCTCCCCGACAGCCTGGCGCACCCGGCCTCGGTGGCGCTGCTCGGCGTCCTCACCGGGAGGTCGTGGCTGGGTCACCGGCAGGGAACCCTGCAGTGGAAGGGGCGGCCGGTGCCGTCCCGCGGCGCCGGATAGGGATCGGGCGGCGGGCATGGCGCGGGTCGTCGTGGTCGGCGCGGGGCTGGGAGGGCTGGCGGCCGCGGCCCGGCTCGCCGCGCTCGGGCATCAGGTGACGGTGTGCGAGCAGGCCGCCCAGATCGGCGGCAAGCTCGGCGCATTCTCGCGGGACGGCTTCGTCTTCGACACCGGTCCGAGCCTGCTCACCCTGCCGGCGGTCTACCGCGACCTCTTCCTCGCCACGGGCGGTCCGCTGGAGGCGGAGGTGCCGCTGGTGCCGGTCGACCCGGTCTGCTCCTACCGGTTCGCGGACGGCACCCGGCTGGCGATGCCCAACGCCTCCCGGGTGAAGATCGAGCAGGCGTGGGACGGGGCGCTCGGACCCGGCGCCGGAGCGGACTGGTCCGCCTTCCTCGACCGGGCCGGCGCGATCTGGGAGGCCACCCGCGGGACGTTCCTGGACTCACCCCTCGACGGCGCGCGCACCCTGCTCGCCCAGGCACGGCGCGGCCGCGACCTGGTCACGGTCGCCCCCTGGCGCTCGCTGAGCGACCTGGGGCGGCGATACCTGAGGCACCCGCACCAGCGGACGTTCCTCGATCGCTACGCCACGTACACCGGCTCCGATCCGCGACGCGCCCCCGCCGCGCTCGCCACCGTTCCCTACGTCGAGCAGACGTTCGGCGCCTGGTACGTCCCGGGCGGGCTGCGCCGGCTGGCCGGCGCAGTCCTGGACAGGGCCGTGGACCGGGGCGCCCGGGTCCGCACCGGGGCTGCGGTCGCGCAGGTCCTGCTCGACGCCGGGGGTCGACGCGCGGCCGGCGTCCGGCTCGCCGACGGCGAGCGGCTGGCGGCGGACGTCGTCGTCGCGAACGCCGACGCCGCGCACGTCTACGGCGACCTCCTGCCCCGCTCCGTGGCCGCCCGGCCGCTGCGGGGTCTGCGACGGGTGGAGGCGTCGCTGTCGGGGTTCGTGCTCCTACTCGCCCTGCGCGGCCGGACGCCGGATGTCGCCCATCACACGGTGCTCTTCCCCGCGGACTACGACGACGAGTTCGACTCCGTCTTCGGCACCGGACCGCACCGGCGCTCCGGCCCTCGCCCCGTACCGGACCCCACCGTCTACGTCAGCGCCCCCGACGATCCCGCGGTCCGTCCGGACGACGACCACGAGGCCTGGTTCGTCCTGGTCAACGCGCCTCGGCACGTCCCGGTGCGGCAGCGGGACGCGACCGGCGGCGCCGGTGTCGACTGGGACGCCGAAGGCCTGCGTGCGGCCTACGCCGACCGGGTCCTCGCCGTGATGGCCGAGCGCGGGCTCGACGTCCGCGACCGCCTGCTCTGGCGAGAGATCCGCACCCCCGCCGACATCGAGCGGGACACCCGCAGCATCGGCGGCTCGATCTACGGAACGAGCAGCAACGGCATCAGGGCGGCCTTCCTGCGCCCGGCCAACCGCTCCCCCGTCCGCGGGCTGTTCCTCGTCGGCGGCTCGTCGCATCCCGGCGGAGGGATCCCGCTGGTCGGGCTGTCCGCGGCCATCGTCGCGCGGCTGGTCGGCCCGGCCTGAGCCCGTCCGGCGGAGCCGGATCGCCACCGCCGAGACCGGCTTGCCAGCCATCGAGGAGGGCTCCAAGGTCACCCGGCCGGTGGTGCTCACATGACCGTGAGTACCCACGGGCTCACGCTGCATGCGCTTTCGATACCGATTTCATGACTGATAGTCACCACTCGATCACTTTTAGTACAAGTGTCCCTCGAATGACGATCGTCACGTGACAAAAACTCCCCGCTCGGTCATATCGTGAACGTTCTGACGCCTTTCGGGGGGCGTGCCGGGCGGTCCTCGCCGGGGGTAGGAAGTGGCCCCCGCCGCGACTTGCGGGGGCCATGGGGTGAGACGGGAGCACCTCGTGAACGGGGTTGACAGCATGCGCGTCGCTGTGGTGGGCGTGGGGTATTGGGGTTCGAAGCACCTGCGGGTCCTGCGGGGCCTGCCGGACGTGCGCGAGGTGGTGGCCGTCGACGCCCGCTTGGACGCGATGCCGGATTACCGGCATCTCGTCGCCGAGGGCCGGGGCTTCACCTCCCTGGACCAGGCGCTGCCGCACGTCGACGCCGTCGTGGTGGCCACCCATCCGACGTCGCACATCCATCTCGGCCTGCAGGCGCTGTCCGCCGGCAAGCACGTCCTCGTCGAGAAGCCGCTCGCGACCACCACCGCCGACGCGCTGGCGCTCGTCAACGCCGCCGAGCGGGCAGGCGTGGCGCTGATGGTGGGGCACACGTTCGAGCACAACCCCGCCGTGCGCCTCCTGCGCGACCTCGTCCGGTCCGAGGCGTTCGGCCCGGTGTACTTCCTGGAGAGCCAGCGGCTGAACCTCGGCCTCTACCAGTCCGACGTCAACGTGGTCTTCGACCTGGCCCCGCACGACATCTCCATCGCCAACTTCGTCCTGGGCTCGCAGCCGACGTCGGTGTGGACCTGGGGATCGCGGCACGTGCACCCGTTGCTGGAGGACGTGGCACAACTGCGGCTCGACTACGGCCGGATCGGCGTGACCGCCACGGTCCACGTGAGCTGGCTGCATCCACACAAGGTGCGCCAGACCGTCGTCGTGGGGTCGCACCAGATGGCCGTCTACGACGACCTCGGGCTCGACGAGCGCGTGCGGATCCACGACAAGTCGGTCCTGCCGCCCGGCGACGGCAGCGCCGACCTCCGGGTCTCCTACCACCTCGGCAACGTCGTCTCCCCCGTGGTCGACCTCGCCGAGCCGCTCGCCGTCCAGGACCGCGAGTTCGTCCGCTGCGCGCTCACCGGCGACCGGCCGGTCTCCGACGGCTGGTCGGGCCTGGCCGTCGTCCAGGTCCTCGAGGCGGCACAGCGCTCGCTGCTCGAGCGCCGCCCGGTGGACGTGCAGACCCTCGTCGACCGGGTCGAGCTGCCCGGGGCGGTGGCCCGATGACTCTCCTGCCGCTGCGCGTCAGCACGCGCCGCGCCGTCCGACCGCCGGGCACCAAGGCGGCCGTCAAGCGCTCCATCGACGTCGTCCTCGCCGGATCGGCGCTGGTCGTCCTGGCCCCCGTGCTCCTGGCGATCGTCGTGATCGTCCGGTGCACCTCACGAGGTCCGGCCCTGTTCCGGCAGGAGCGGCTCGGTCTGGACGCCCAACCCTTCACGGTGCTCAAGTTCCGCACGATGCGGGTCGACTGCGACGACGGCGTCCACCGGGACTACGTGACCCGACTGCTCACCGCCCAGTCCCCGCCCGTCGGCGGCGAGTCCGGGCTGTACAAGCTCGACTGCGATCCGCGCATCACCCCGGTCGGCCACTGGCTGCGCCGCACGAGCCTGGACGAGCTCCCCCAGCTGGTGAACGTCGTACGCGGGGAGATGTCGCTGGTCGGCCCTCGCCCGCCGTTGGCCTGGGAGGCCACGCTCTACAGCAAGGACGAGCGCCGGCGGTTCGAGGTGCTGCCCGGCATCACCGGGCTCTGGCAGGTGAGCGGGCGCAGCCGGCTGTCGATGCGAGAGGCCCTCGCCCTCGACGTGGAGTACGTTCGCCGGCAGAGCCTGTGGCTCGACCTGCTGATCCTCGCCCGGACCGTCCCGGCCGTGCTCCGCCGAGAGGCCACCTGACCGCCACCGCCGAGGGAGCGTGATGAAGGATGAGCCGGCACCGCAGGCTCGTCCGGGCCGGGACCGGTGCCGTTCTGGCGGTGCTCGTCCTCATCACGTGCTCGGCGGCACTGGACGACTCCGCCCCGGACGGCGACCCCTCCGGCGCGTCCCTGGACGCGTTGGACCCCGCGCCGTCGGGCGGATCCATCCGACAGGCCGGGTTCGGGACTCTGCCGCCGGGCGCCTCGCTGCCTGGAGACGAGCGGTGCGCCGCCACGGTGTCCGCCGCCACGGAGACGGTCCCCGCCAACATCCCCTTCAACGAGGTCGCCGGCACTCAGCGCCTGCCGTCCGACTTCTTCGCCCCGGACAGCGGTGACCCGCGTGCGAACACCGTGATCGCGGCGCGGGTGACCGGCGCGTACACCGGCACGACCCGGCAGATCCTGCAGTGGGCGGCGTGCAAGTGGGGCATCGACGAGCGGTTCGTGCGCGCGCAGGCGGACGTCGAGTCCGGCTGGCGCCAGACCAGGGTCGGCGACTGGTCCGACGACCCCGCACACTGCGCGCCCGGCCACGGGCCGGGGAAGGACGGGTTGGACGGACAGTGCCCGGAGAGTTTCGGCATCCTGCAGGTCCGCTACCAGTACTACGCCGGGGCGTTCCCGGCGGCCATCGCCTCCACCGCCTTCAACGTGGACGCCGCGTACGCGGTCTGGCGGGCGTGCTACGAGGGCTACGAGACCTGGCTGGCTGAGACGGCCCCGCCCGACCACCCGTACCGGGCCGGTGACGCGTGGGGCTGCATCGGCCGATGGTACTCCGGGCAGTGGTACGACTCCTCGGCCGAGGAGTACATCTCCGCCGTCCGCGACGTCCTGGCCCACGGGCGGGCAGCAGGCTCGCCGATCCACTGACATGACCCCGCAGGGCCATGCGCCCCCGCCGAGGGCGTCAGGCGGACGGCGGGAGGAAGCGGAACGGCGGCGTGTGCGCGTCGGGCACGACCGACCAAGCCGCCGCCAGGTCGAGATCCTGCGCGCCGACCGAGTCCGCCTCACGGGCGAAGACCAGGCCGCGGCCGTCCAGCTCGGCGGCCAGCTCGACCTGGTGGTCGTCGATCTGTTCGTGGTGGCTCTGCCGGCGCGGGACGCAGATCGCCCGCTGACCGGCCCGCATGGCGCCCAGCGCGGAGCCGACCCCCGCATGGGCGACGACGACGTCCGCCGCGCGCATCGCCTGGTCCAGCTCGGCAGGTGGGACGTCCCGGCGGGCTCCCGGCGGCATCGGATCGATCCGAGTGTCGCCCACCTGCCAGAGCACGTCCACGGCCGGAGGGATGATCTCCACCAACCGGTGGAGCAGGCGGGGGAAGGCGTACTTCGGTTGCTGCCCCAGGGTCACGACCACCCGGCGGACGGGACGGGGCCGGGGCCGGGGCGCCGCGAGGAAGGCGTCGAAGATCGAGCCGCCGTAACACCACCGGCCGCCGGCCCAGGATGCGTGCTGGGTGTACAGGCGGGTGCGGGGCAGGCGGGACACCAGGCGCCCGGTCAGCGACGGCCCGGACGTCCGGGTGGCGCTCTCGATGTAGAGACACTCGATCCCCGACGCGGTCGCCGGCACGAAGAACGCCACGGCGATCGCCGACCCGGTGCTGATCACCCTGGCGAACCGGTGGCGACGGACCAGGCCGCGGGCGACGAGGTACTGCCGGAACGTGCCGACGAGTTCGCGGCTCTCCGCCGGCGGGACGAACACGACGTCCTCGCCCTCGAGGAGGGACCTGCTCTGCGGCGAGTCGAACGTGGCCCAGCACCGCTCGCCGACGTCGAGGCGCGGCAGGAGATGGTGCAACTCGCTCAGGTGCCCGCCGGTCGCGGCGACCAGCAAGGTGGTCACCCGGTCCCCTCCCCCGGCGAGCCGACGCTCATCACCTCGAGCTCGCCGTCGGCCTCCCGCCCCGGCCTGGCGTGCCGGGGCCGGTACGGGCGCTGGCCCTCGGCGGGGGTCACGGGGCCGGCGGCGTCCCTGGTGGGGACCCAGGCGACCACGTCGTCGTCGATGACGTGGGACCGGAGCCGGGTGCGCAGCAGGAGCCACGGGGCGCGCAGGGTCGCCTCGCGGCGCCGGGCGATGCCTGCCGCCACGGTCGTGAGTGCCAGCAGCGAGAACAACAGATCCGCCGCGCCGCGCATGGTGAGGTGCGGGTCGAAGGTCATCAGCACGAAGGCGACGAGCAGGCTGGCCAGGCACGCGATCGCCGCCACGGCACCGGGGCCGCGTTCCTCGCGGTAGACCCACGAGGCCTGGCGGCTGCCGACCCAGGTGAAGTACAGGTAGGCGAGGACGAACGGGATCCCCCCGGTCCAGAGCAGCCAGGTGTGGCCGCTCTCGATGTACACCTGGGGGGCGTACGGGGTGTCGACGTGGACGACCCCGGCCGGCCGCACACCGAACAACCAGTTCAGCCCGTCGAAGAGCTGGGGCCAGATGTAGAGCCGGAGGTTCTCCAGGCGCACCCCCCAGCTCTGCGGCAGACCGGTGGACAGGTCGATGTCCGCGAGCCGGGCGGCGATGACCGGCCAGAGCAGGAGCCCGCCCACGATCGTCGTCGGGATCACCGCGATCATCAGGCGGACGGTACGGTGCGTGAGCAGCGCGATCGCCACGACGACCACGACCACGGCGAGAACGCCGGAGAACTGCCCCGACGCGATGCCGCCGAGGACGAACACGAAGGCCAGCGCCAGCGCGAGGCGGCGATGGCCCCGGGCGAGGAAGGCCCACCCCAGGCAGATCGCGAGGTCGAACGCCATGACGTCGCCGAGCGCGATCGAGCTGCCGATCGTGGCGGCCCCCCGGCCGTACTCGGGGCCGGCGCCGTCGGCGTCCGGGAACAGGGCGTACAGCGCGTCCGCGACGGCGGGGACGGCCGCCTGCAGCACGGCGAGGACGGCGACCACGACGCCGACGCCGACGCAGATCCACAGACACCGCGCGATCTGCTGGTTCGTCCGCACGCTCGCCCGGACGAGCAGGTAGACGCCGGCGAACTTCCACAGGGTGGCCGCGTAGAGGATGTCCTCCTGGGTCGGCGGCATCCCCCGGGCGATCATCCAGAGCAGTGGCAGGACCGAGCTCGTCACGGCGAGGAGCACCAGCGCGGTGTCGATCGGCCGCCAGCGGATCGGCAGGCCCTGCCCCCGGGCCAGCTGGACGGCGGCCCGGATCAGCAGCCCCGTCCCCAGCAGGAGGGCGAGGGCCTCGTGCGGGCGCAGCAGGGGCAGGACGGCGTTGCGGTTGAAGCCGGCCAGCAGCGGGGTCGCGGCCAGCAGCAGGTAAGCGGCGGCCGGCGGATGAACGCAGGCCAGGGCGACGAGGCCGACGGCGACCGCCCCGAGGACGATCATCAGGGGTGGTACGGACGTGACCACCGGCCCCGTGACCAGGGCGGCGAGCACGACGACGACCCCCGCGCCGGCCACCACCAGGGGCCCGGGGACGCGTGAGCGGCGCCGGTGCCGGGGCCCGATCCCGGCCGGCCCGACCACCGCCGGCCGGGGCGCCTCGTCCTCCTCGCCGGCTCCGGGCAGTCGGCCACGCCGGAGGAGCGCGAGCTCGGGGGATCGTGCCCCCCACTGCAGCAGGAGGTAGACCGCCACCGAGACCGCGGCGACGGCGACCATCTCGATCTCGGCGTCCAGGCGCCCCCGGACGCCGGGCGCCAGCAGGACCGACACGGCGTAGCCGGCGGCGACCGAGACGGCGGCGAGGGCCGCGGTCCGCACCAGCGGCCGTAGCAGCGGCTCCCCGCGCCGTGGTATCGCGGCACGCAGCCGGGCCGCCATCCAGGCGCCGCCGACGGCCTCGGCCACCGAGATCGTGAGGCAGATCGTGATCAGAGCCTGCTGGCCTGCCGGCACGTTCAAGCCCACGACCATGCCGACCGCGATGATCACGGTGCGCAGGATCGCCCCGCGGAACGGCGTCCGGGCGTCGGCGCGCGCGTAGAAGGCGTACGTCGTCAGTGTCATCGCGGCTGTCCCCAGCACCGCCAGCCCGACCGAGGCCAGCGACACCGCGACGAGGTGCCGGCCATCCGGGGTGGACATCTCCCCGAAGGTGAGCGCCCGGGCGATCGGCTCGGCCAGGGCGACCAGGGCCCATGCGGCGGGGACCGCGAGGAAGGCGACCAGCGCCGCCCCGCGGACGAGCTCGTCCCGGAACCGCTGCGCCTGCCCGAGGTGGAAGAGCCGGGACAGCTGCGGCAGCAGCGCCACGCCGACCGGCTTGGCGGCGAGCGCCTGCGGCAGCGTGCAGCACAGGAACGCGAACTGGAACGCCAGCACGCCGCCGGGGACCCGGTTGGCGACGATGATGCCGCTGAACGGCAGCAGGACCTCCATCGTGGAGTACCCCAGCGAGGGGACCGCCCGGTGCAGGATGTCCTTGATCTCGGGATGCCGCCACCCTCCCCAGGGGAGGAGTCTGACGCCGACCCTGGCGGCTCCGTACCATTGCAGGCTCGCGTGCGCGGCGACGGCGCCCGTCGTGCCCAGCCCCAGCAGGAGCAGCGCGGACATCGGCGGATCGGCGAGCGCGTGGCCCGTCCCGAAGATCACTGCCGTCGCCGCCATCGTGGCGATGATCCCGATGTTCTCGACCGCGGGTGCCGCGTTCGCCAGGGCGAACCTGCCGTGCGCGTTCATGACGGCCTCGGCGGTCCCCACGATCGCGTACAGGAGCAGCTGCGGCAGGAACAAGGTCAGCAGCACCGCCCCGATCCGCTGCTGCTCTGCCGCCGCCACGGGGTCGGCCACCCCGGCCGAGAGCAGCCGCAGGACCCAGGGTTCTGCCAGGAGGAGCACGACGGCCGCCACCCCGAACGCCGCCAGGGCCGTGGACAGGAAGGACCTCGCCACGCGGATGGTGCCCTGCCGGTCGCCCCGGTCGATGTGCCGGACCAGGAACGGCACGAGCAGGCTGGAGAACAGGCTGCCGGTCAGCGCCGCGTAGCCCATCATCGGCAGGCTGCTCGTGGCCTGGAAGATGTTGCCGGTGTATGTCGGCCCGAGGACGGCGGCGACCACGGCGATGCGCACGAACCCGCTGACCCGGCTGACCGTCGTCCAGGCGGCGACGGACAGCGAGTTGCGGGCGAAGCTGCCGTCGGCGGCGGGCTGGCCCGGGACGGCCTCGGCCGCCACCTCGACGGGCGGCTCGAGCGCGAGTGGGGCTGTCACGCGGGGCGTGGTCAGGTCCAGTACGGCAGGCGGCGTTCGAACCGCCAGGGCCGCCAGAGGAGCAGGACGACGACGGCACCCACCAGGATGCCCACGAGGGCGCCGGTCGCCAGCGCACGCACGGGCTTCGGCTGGAGCGGCTGGTCCAGGCTCCGGGCCGGGGTGAGCAGGGTCGGCGCCATGGGTGGGCCGACCGGCTGACCCGAGGCCGCCTCCGCCGCCGGCGAGGCCGCGGCCGAGGGCGTCGGGGTCGCCCGCGACGAGCGTGACGCCGCGGCCGAGGCGCTCGGCGAGGCGGAGGGCGAGGGCGAGGCGGAAGGAGTCTTCCCCGCCGCCGACGCCGCGCTCGCGCGCAAGTACGACGACGCGACCGCCTGGGCCAGCACGCGGGCGTGCCGGGGGTTGGGGTCCGCCACGGTGACCCCCATGATGCTGCTGCGACCCGCCATGTCGACGGACACCGCCGCCTGCAACGCCGGCACCGTGGTCCTGAACGTCGTGGCGACGGGCTGCAGCACCGTGGGGCTCGTGACGAGGAGCATCTGGGTCTGCTGCTCACGGTCGACGGCGGCGTCCGAGAGGTCGGGGCGAGGGGTGAGGAGGAAATCCGCCTCCGCGCCGTACAGCCTCTGCTGACCCTTCATGCTGTAGCCCAGGGATGCCCCGGCGAAGGCCAGCACGACGGCCAGGCCGACCAGGACCAGGGTCAGGGCGCGTGGCCTCCTCGGCGCGACCGGCTCGTGCCGGGACCGGATGGCGGGGAACTGATAGCCGTCGTCGGGGATCTCCGCCACAGTGACGCCGGGCGGCCAGGCGGCATCCCGGCCGGGCCCCTGCCAGCCGCTCACGGCCGGCAGCGACTGCCGGTCCCAATCCGAGGGACGCGACTCGTCCACCGTCTCGGGCTCCACGCCCTCGTCCGGCACCTCCTCGTCGTACAGGTCCGCGGTGTCGTCCGGGGGCGGGGACGTCGGCTCCGCGTCGTCGGCCACCGCGGCCGGGGCGCCCTGGTCCGCGTCCTGCCCGGTCTCGTGCGCGTCCTGCCCGGTCTCGTCCGCGTCCTGCCCGGTCTCCTCGGACTCGAGATGGGCGGCGTCGTCGGCGAGTCCGTCATCGGATGCCGGCGCCGGTGCCTCCGGATGACCGCCCACGTGTCCGTCCACGTGTCCGTCCACGGATACGTCCACGGATCCGTTCGGGGATCCGTTCGGGGATCCGGCCGTGTCGTGGGTCGTCGCCACAGGTCCGGTGCCCGGTTCCGGCGTCCGGGATTCCTCCGGCCCGAGCATCGACGAGAAGCGGTCCACCGCGTCAGTCTCGTGCACGCGTCCCCCCTCTTCCAGGAGTCCGGACAATTGTCCGCGGAACGCGCATGCCATCCGCGGTAGTCCTATCACGGTACGTATCGATAGAGCAGCTCGCCGAGGCAACGGCAGACCAGAGGGGGGCTCCGCCGGATCACGGGCGCCGCGAGCTGCTGCGACCGGCGCCCTCCCCCGTAGCCGGACCGGCCGGCGAACGAGGTGTACCTCAGCGGCCGGCCCCGGGCCCCCCAGGTCTCCTTGAACCGGATCAGGCCGGGATTGTCCAGGTCGGTGCGCCCGAAGTCGAACGTCGCGTACCCCTCCTCGGCGGCCCAGGTGATCGCCTGCGCCATCACGGCGTGGTTGGGTCGCAACGACCACGCGCGCTCGTCGGAGGCGCCGTACTTGTACGTCACAGTGGTCCCGCCGGTGAGGTAGACGGCGCCGGCCAGGTCGGTACCGTCGACGTCCGCCAACAGCACGATGCCGTGCCCGGGGGCGATCATGCGCTCCCAGAGCAGCCGGAAGTAGCGTCGCGGTTGCACCGGCACGCCCTGGCGGCGCCGGGTCCGCAGGTGCAGCCGGTAGAACGCGCCTGTCAGGTCCTCCTCTGTGCTCGCCACGCGCACCCGCACGCCGTTGCGGCGGGCCGCGGCCACCGCGCGGCGGACCGAGGACCGAGGCCTGGCGCCGCCGCCTGCGGTCGGCAGGGCCAGCTCGTGCACCACGGCGACCTCGGCCGAGGCCACTGGCGCCGGCACGTCCGCCCGGACCACGAGATCGTCCGCGCCCCGCCGGCGGCGCAGGGCGTCCACACCCGCCAGCAACGCCGACACGGAGCCCCGCGGGCCGGTCAGCGGCCCGCATTCGTCCGAGAACGGCAGGGCGAGCCAGCGCGGGGGCCGGCCGGGCCGGCCGACCTGCGCGATGGGTACCCCGGCGAGGACTTCCCCGTCGCCCCCGCGCTGCGCGACCACGAAGGCCGGATAACGGTAGCAGTCGGCCAGCAGGGCGGCCCATTCCGGGCGGTGGAAGCAGGTGGCCTCCGGCCGCCCGGCGACGAACCGGCGCCAGGCCGAATGGTCCAGCGTCAGCGTGTCCACCGCCCCCGCGGCGGACACGCCCTCCTCGACCGCGAACCGCTCCGCACCCGCCATGCCGTCACTGCATCACGCCCGCCGCCGTCCCGACAACCGATCCGGCACCTCGGTGGGTCACGCATCGCGACGATTCGGTCGAGCACCCGCCCCGTCCGCCACAGCCGGTTAGGGTGGGACCAAGGGTCGGACCGGCCGGGCACGGGGCGGCCACGGCGGCGAGGGAGGTCGGCGGGGGTGTTCAGGAGCACGCATCGGTTGATGCTGTTCGACTACCTCCGGATCCCGTTCACGGTGGAGCCGGCTGCATCCGGCGTCGCCCCGGCCCCGGGAGTGGCCGACCGGATCGTCTGGGCGCGGCTGACGCCCGCCCGGCCCGGCAGGCCCTCGCTCTTCTGGCCGCGGGCCGCGCCGCTCCCCCGTGACCAGGCCTCCACGCCGGCCATCCGCCGGTTCCGCCTGGGGGACGACGTCCTGCACGCCCGCCTCGTGCCCGACGAGGCGCTCGCCGGCGCGCTCACCGCGGCCGGGTGGACCCGCACGGAGCCGCTCACGGATGCGACCGGCGATCGCCTCGGTTCGCTCTGGCGCGGGGCCGACGGCGGCCTGCTGCTGCCGTTCGATCCCGACGAGGTCGTCACCGTGTTCTGGAGCGAGGCGTTCGTCGACGCCGGGAGCGAGGGAGCCGGCGGCCGCGCCCGCCGGCTGGCGATGGCCGCCTACTACGGCGTCCGGCCGGTGCTGCCCAGGCGGCTGCAGATCGCGGCGCGCCGGCTCTACAGCCGCGTCCAGGCCCGTCGCGACTTCCCCCGCTGGCCGGTGGAGGAGTCGCTGCACGACCTGTTCGACCGGGTCCTGGGCTGGGCGGCGGAGCTGGCCGGCGCGCCCGTCCCCCACCTCGCCTGGTGGCCGCACGGTCATCGCTGGGCCCTCGTGCTCACGCACGACGTGGAGACGCAGGACGGGGTGCGCCTCATCCCCCTCCTGCGATCGGTCGAGGAGCGCACGGGTAACAGGTCGTCGTGGAACCTCGTCCCCGGCCGGTACCGGGTGGACGACGCGCTGGTCCGCGAGCTGCAGGGCGCGGGTTTCGAGGTGGGGGTGCACGGGCTCCACCACGACGGGCGCGACCTCGAGCCGGGCGAGTTCGAACGCCGGCTCCCGCAGATGCGGGGCTGGGCCGAGCGGTGGGGCGCGGTCGGCTTCCGCTCCCCCGCGACGCATCGCGACTGGGACACCATGGCGAGCCTGCCGTTCGAGTACGACTCGTCCTCCCCCGACACCGACCCCTACGAGCCCCAGCCCGGCGGCTGCGGCAGCCTGCTCCCCTTCCCCAACCGCGGGATCGTCGAGCTGCCCATCACGCTCCCGCAGGACCACACCCTGTTCGTCATCCTGCAGGCGCGGGACGCCGGCGTCTGGATCGACAAGACCGACCGGATCCGGGCCCGGGGCGGGATGGCGCTGATCATCACGCACCCGGACTACACGGTGCGGGCCCCGATCGCGCGCGCCTACGAGGAGCTGTTGAACCACCTCGCCGACGACCGCGACGTCTGGCGGGCCCTTCCCGCCGAGGTGGCCGCCTGGTGGCGCCGCCGCGCGGCGTCGAGCCTGGGCTGGGACGGGGCGACCTGGACCGTGTCCGGCCCGGCGGCCGGGGAGGCGACCGTGGCCTGGTCGGCCTCACCCGCCGAGGCGTTCGCCCAGGCGGGTGAGCTGCCGGCAGCAGCCGGCGACTGACCCCCGCTCGAGTCGGTCTCCCGTCGTCAGTCCCTCAGCCGACGGCGCACGACGACCAGCAGCTGGCCGAGACCCGCGACGCCCAGCGTGGTCAGCGCCGCCGCACCCGCGGTCGCCCAGGTGGCGGACGCCGCCGGGTACAGACCGGCCCCGAGCAGGAACATCGCCGAGACGATGACGCGGGTCGGCCGCTCCGAGACGGTGACGACGCCGATCTCGGGCATGCCGGCGAC
>DATKNA010000174.1:0-6648 GCA_035541595.1 Kineosporiaceae bacterium
GAGCCACGCCTGGCGACGCGACGCCACGCCGGGCGCCGCCGGCCGCGCATCTCTGCGGCGGGGTGGTCGGCGCCGCCGGTAGCCTGGTCGTTCGACCACGGGAGGTAGTCGTGCTGTTGCGGATGTCGTCGCTGTTCCTGCGCACCCTGCGCGAGGACCCGGCGGACGCGGAGGTCCCGAGCCACAGGCTGCTCGTGCGCGCGGGCTACATCCGGCGCGCGGCCCCCGGCATCTACTCCTGGCTCCCGCTGGGCTGGAAGGTGTTCCGCAACGTCGAGCGCATCGTCCGCGAGGAGATGGACCGCGCCGGCTTTCAGGAGGTGCACTTCCCGGCCCTCCTCCCGCGGGAGCCCTACGAGGCGAGCGGCCGCTGGACGGAGTACGGCGACAATCTGTTCAGGCTGACGGACCGCCGGGACAACGACATGCTCCTCGGCCCCACCCACGAGGAGATGTTCACCCTCCTGGTCAAGGACCTGTACTCCTCGTACAAGGACCTGCCGCTGTCGATCTACCAGATCCAGACGAAGTACCGCGACGAGGCCCGCCCGCGCGCCGGCCTGCTGCGCGGCCGCGAATTCGTCATGAAGGACTCGTACTCGTTCGACGTCGAGGACGTCGGCCTCCAGCGGTCCTACGAGGAGCACCGCCAGGCGTACATCCGGACCTTCGACCGGCTGGGCCTCGACTACGTCATCGTCTCCGCCATGTCCGGGGCCATGGGCGGGAGCACGAGCGAGGAGTTCCTGCAGCCGACCGACGTCGGCGAGGACACCTTCGTCCGGTGCGTGAACGGCGACTACGCGGCCAACGTCGAGGCCGTGGTCACTCCGGTTCCACCGGCGCGCGACTGGGACGGCGTCCCGCCGGCGCACGTCGAGGACACCCCCGACACCCCGACGATCGACACCCTCGTCGAGGTCGCCAACGGCACGTTCCCGCGCGCGGACGGCCGTCCCTGGACCGCGGCCGACACGCTCAAGAACGTCGTGGTCACCCTCGTCCACCCGGACGGCGACCGCGAGCCGCTGGTCGTCGGGGTCCCGGGGGACCGCGAGGTCGACCTGAAGCGACTCGAGGCGGCCGTCGCGCCGGCCGAGGTCGAGTCGTTCACCGATTTCGAAAGGCATCCCCTCCTGGTCAAGGGCTATATCGGGCCGGCCGTGCTCGGCGAGAAGGGGCCGACGGGGATCCGCTACCTGCTGGACCCCCGCGTCGTGCCGGGAACCGCGTGGATCACCGGCGCCAACGAGCCCGGCCGCCACGTCTTCGATCTTGTCAACGGCCGGGACTTCACCGGTGACGGGACCATCGAGGCCGCCGAGGTCCGCGACGGCGACACCTGTCCGATCGACGGCGGCCGGCTGGAGACGGCCCGCGGCATCGAGATCGGCCACATCTTCCAGCTCGGCCGCAAGTACGCGGAGGCACTGGGGCTGCAGGTGCTGGACGAGCACGGCAAGCTCGTGACCGTGACCATGGGCAGCTACGGGATCGGCGTCAGCCGGGCCGTGGCCGCGATCGTCGAAGCGACCTACGACGACCTCGGCCTGTGCTGGCCCCGGGAGGTCGCTCCCGCCGACGTCCACGTCGTCGCCACGGGCAAGGACGCCGACGTGTTCGAGACCGGCGACCGCATCGCGGCCGAACTCGAGGCGGCCGGGGTCCGGGTGCTCTACGACGACCGGTACCGGGTGTCACCCGGGGTCAAGTTCAAGGACGCCGAACTGCTCGGCATGCCCACGATCCTCGTGATCGGCAAGGGGCTCGCCGACGGGACGGTGGAGATCCGGGACCGCCGCACGGGAGAGCGCGAGGAGGTCCCCGTCGGCGAGGCCGTGGCGCGCGTGACGGCCATCGTCCGCTCGTGACGGGCGCGTGATGACCGTCGGCGTCCGAGCGGTCGTCTTCGACTGGGGCGGGACGCTCACGCCGTGGCACACGGTCGACCTCGCGGCGCAATGGCACGCCTACGCCGATCGGTACGCCGACGACGCCGCGACCGCCGAGGAGCTCGCCCGCGCGATCATGGCCGCCGAGGAGCGGGCCTGGGGGCGGTTGCGAACGGACGGCGGGAGCGCCCGGATGGCCGAGCTGCTCGCGGAGGCCGGCGTCGACACCGATCACCCGGGCCACGAGCCGGCCCAGGCGGCCTACGAGGAGTTCTGGGAGCCGCACACGATCACCGATCCCGATGTCCCGGCGGTGTTCACCGGGCTGCGGGCCCGCGGGGTGAAGGTCGGCGTCCTGTCCAACACCATCTGGTCGCGCGAGTACCACGAGCGCGTCTTCGCCCGGGACGGCGTCCTCGACCTCATCGACGGGGCGGTGTACAGCTCCGAGATCGACCACGCCAAGCCGCATCCCGAGGCGTTCCGGGCGGCCCTCCGGGCGGTCGGCGTCGACCAGCCGGAGGCCTGCGTCTACGTGGGGGACCGGCCCTACGAGGACGTGCACGGGGCCCAGCGGGCGGGCCTGCGGGCCGTGCTCGTGCCGCACTCCGACATCCCGGTCGCCCAGCAGGTTCCGGTCGACGTGCGACCGGACGCCGTCGTCGCCTGCCTGCGAGACGTCCTGGACGTCGTCGACTCGTGGTCAGCCGGCCGCCCGGCGACGCCGTCCGCCTGAAGAACGGCACCAGCCCCGTCGCCGGCGGCCCACCTCATCCGGGGAGCGCCTCGGGCCGGCCCAGCCAGCCGACGGCACGACGCGCCGCCGCGACCAGGGCCTCGGCGGCGTCCGCCCGGTCCGCCCCGGTCGTGCTGGCGACCGTGCGCGCCAGCAGCGCGGCGATCCTGTCCTCGACGGTGGCGGCGAGCATCACGGCGGCATCCGCGGACCCGAGGCGGCCGACGTCGTACGCCGGCGCGGCCGGCGGAGGCTGGAGGCCGGCGGCGAGGAGCCGCTCCTGCAGGAGGTCCCGTCGCGCCAGGTGCCACGCCCACGCCTGGCGCGCCCGGACGCGGTCGTCCTCCGCCACCCGGGCGACCACGACGCCGTAGGCGTAGACGGCGGCGTGCTCGCCCGAGGTGAGATTGGTCAACGCGTCCGCGGCGGCCTGCGGGAGGCGAGCCGCGAGCTGCGGTGAGAGGGTCGCGCCCGTGGCCGCGGAGGCCGTCGGAGCCGCCGGAGCCGGTACCGGGGCGGGGACCGATCCCAGCGGCCCGGGCGAGGCCGGCGAGGCCGACGACGAGGACGGCGGCGACGACGACGAGGACGGCGGCAGCGACGTCGCCGGCCCGGAGCCCGGCGACTCACGCAGGACGCCCGGGGGGCGGAGTCCGGCCTGCGTCGCGAGCAGGTCCGCATGGCCGGCACGGCTCGCCGCGATCCGGGCCAGGAGTGCGGCCAGGCCCGGCGAGACGAGCCGGACGCCGTCGAGAGCGGCCTGCGCCCCCGCGATCTCGCCCGCGACGACCGCCCGTCCGTCCCGCCCGACGGCGCGGGCCCGGGCTGCTCCGGACCCCGACGCCGACGGGGCCGGGACCGTCGACGACGGAGCCGACACGGACGTCGACGGTGCGGAGCCGGACGTCGACGGTGCGGAGCCGGACGCCGACGGTGCGGAGCCGGACGTCGACGGAGCCGGGACGGAGGCGCTCGCCGAGGCGGCCGGCACTCCGAGCGCCGCGAGGTGGGCCCGGTGATCGGCCACGACACTCGCGAGCAGGGCGGCGAGGTCCGGACGTGCCGCAGCCAGATCGGCGGCGTCGGCCGCCAGCCGGCCGGCCTCCTCGCGGGCGTCGGCGATGGCGATGTCGTCCGGGGTAGGACGCGGGGTCGTCGGGGCAGGCGCGGCCGGCCGCGGCGGTGCAGTGCTGCAGGCGCTGAGCAGGGGGCCGCCGAGGACCGCGCCGAACCCGGTCACCAGAACCGACCGGCGAGCCACCGCCCGCGCGGGCGTCGCGGTCACCCATCCACCCCGGTCGCACGTCCCACGCGTCGGATGATGGCATGGCCGGCCTCGGGCGCGACGGCAGCGGTCGGCGCACCGCCGCCCGAGTACGCTGGCTGGCCGAGGCGCCGCACAGGCGCGTGCGCGGACGGAGGAGGCGAGATGGCCGCGGTCGACGCCGTGCGCGGTCTCGCCGACGAGGCCGCATCGGCGTCGGGGCTGGTCGTCGAGGACGTCGCGGTCCAGGCGGCAGGGCGGCGGCGGGTCGTCCGCGTCGTCGTCGACCTGCCGGCGGACGCCGTGGGCGGGGTGTCGATGGACGCCGTCGCGGCCGTCTCCCAGACGCTCTCCCGCAGCCTCGACGACGCTGACGCCATGGGGGGCGAGCCGTACACGCTGGAGATCACGTCGCCGGGGGTCGACCGGCCACTCTCTCAGCGGCGGCACTGGTCCCGGGCCCGCGGGCGGCGGGTCCGCGTGTCGCTGCGGGACGGCGGAACCCGGGCGGGGCGGCTGAGCGTCGTCGACGACGAGGGGATCGTCGTCGCGGGGGAGGGGTTGCCCTGGGCCGACGTCGCCCGCGGCAGGGTGGAGATCGAGTTCTCGCGCCCCGATGACGACGAGGATGGAGAGGAGGCCTGATGGACATCGACATCGCGACCCTGCGAGCTCTCGAGCGCGAGAAGGAGGTGCCCTTCGACGTTCTCGTCCGGACGATCGAGCAGGCCCTCCTGCTCGCCTACCACCGCACGGAGGGCGCCCGACCGCACGCGCGGGTGGAGCTCGACCGGAAGACCGGGCACGTCGTGGTCTGGGCACAGGAGCAGGGCGAGGACGGCACGGTCAGGGAGGTGGACGACACCCCGGAGGGGTTCGGCCGGATCGCGGCGACGACCGCGCGCCAGGCGATCCTGCAGCGGCTGCGGGACGTCGAGGACGAGCACGTACTGGGCGAGTTCCGGGGCCGGGAGGGCGACATCGTCGCCGGCGTGGTCCAGCAGAGCGGCGACCCCCGGATCGTGCACGTCGACCTGGGGACGGTCGAAGGCGTCCTGCCGCCGCAGGAACAGGTGCCCGGGGAGAGCTACCCGCACGGCACCCGCCTGCGCTGTTACGTGCTCACCGTCCGCAAAGGGCTCAAGGGTCCGGCGATCACGCTCTCGCGCACCCACCCGAACCTCGTCCGCAAGCTCTTCGCGCTGGAAGCGCCAGAGGTTGCCGACGGCAGCGTCGAGATCGTCGCGCTGGCCCGCGAGGCCGGGCACCGGACGAAGATCGCCGTCCGGGCGACCAAGCCCGGGATCAACCCGAAGGGCGCCTGCATCGGCCCGATGGGCCAGCGCGTGCGGGCGGTCGTGTCGGAACTCCACGGCGAGAAGATCGACATCATCGACTACAGCGACGATCCCGCGACCTTCGTGGCGGCCGCGCTGTCACCGGCGAAGGTGGAGTCCGTCGAGATCATCGACCTGGCGGCCCGCGCCGCGCGCGTCGTCGTCCCCGACTACCAGCTCTCGCTCGCCATCGGCAAGGAGGGCCAGAACGCGCGACTGGCCGCCAAGCTCACCGGATGGCGGATCGACATCCGGCCGGACGTCATCGCGGACCTGCCGTCAGCCGCCCCATCCGCCGGCACCCGGACGGACCAGGATCAATCGGACGCCGTCCGGCCGCCCGCCGTCGCCGTCGACGCGCCCCCCGCCACCGGCGCCCGGCATTCGACCACCCCGGCCCGGCCGGCCGGCCGCGCCGGGGTGTGAACGCGGACGAACGACTCGCCGCCGGGAAGATTCGGCCTCGTCGAGGCGCTAGACTCCCTGTGTCCGGTGAGTCGGCCGGGCAACCGGCGCCAGCGTCCGGCCCAGGTGGGCCTGTGCGCACGTGCGTCGGGTGCCGGGTCCGTGCGAGCCGGGCCGTCCTGCTGCGAGTGGTCGCGGTCGAGGGCGGCGACGTACCAGTCGCCGTACCGGACCCGCACCACAGGCTCGCCGGCCGGGGTGCTTGGGTGCATCCCGACCCGTCGTGTCTCGACCTCGCCGAGCGCCGCCGAGCGTTCCCCCGGGCCCTGCGCCGGGGCGGACCGCTCGACCTGGCCGCGCTCCGCGCGTTCGTCGTTGCGGTACGTGTGACGCCACCAGGAACATCCACGACCGTCCCCGATGGAAGCGGGTCCGAAGCTGATGAGCACCCGATGAGCGCACAGCTATGAGCACCCCCCAGCAGTAACCGACGGTCCGCGCCTGTCCGGCTCGGGCCGAGACAGGAGAGAAGTGGCAAAGGTCCGGGTGTACGAGCTCGCGAAGGAGCTCGGTGTCGAGAGCAAGGTCGTCATGACCAAGCTCCAGGAACTCGGCGAGTTCGTCAGGTCGGCGTCGTCGACCGTCGAGCCGCCCGTCGTCCGCAAGTTGCGCGAGCAGCTCGCCACGAGCGGCGGAGGCAACGGAGCGGCGTCGGCCGCTACCACGCCGACCCCCACCCCCCAGCCTCCGGCCGTCAGGCCCGCGCCCAGTCGGGGCGCGCCCGGGCGGCCCGCCGTCCCGCGGCCGTCGACTCCTCAGCCGTCCGCCGCGCCGTCCCCGGGCATGCCCGTGGCCGCTGTGGAACCGTCCGCACCTGCGGGCCTGTCCACCGCGGCCGCACCCGCCGCGGGCCCGGCCGCACCCGCCACGGCGGGCCCGGCCGCACCCGCCACGGGCCCGGCCGCACCGCCTGCCGGCCCGGCCACACCCGCCACGGGCCCGGCCGCACCCGCC
>DATKNA010000175.1:0-19062 GCA_035541595.1 Kineosporiaceae bacterium
CCCCGCAGCTACGAACCTGCGGGATAAGCCAGCCTCAACCAAACCCGGGCTCACTCAGGTTAAGCAACGCCGATCTTGGACACCCTTCGCGCGCCAGCAGCTACGCCACGCCGAACCCCTTGGAATCGATCATCTAGTCCACAGTCGAGGGGCCCGAATCTGTCGATGACGTGCGCAAGGCGCGAGATCGCACGCATCGCATCGCGTCGTCCACGTCCTGGACCCGCTGCACCGACAGGCCTCGATCACCACGCCCTGCCCGGACCGGCCCGCCGGACGAGCCGCCCGGACCGGCCCGCCGGACGAGCCGCCGCAGGACCAGCGCCCCGCCCATCACTCGCGCACTGAAGGAGCACAGGCCCAATCGCCCATGAGATCGACGGTAGAGCGGTGTGCAATCCGTGTCGATCAAGTGACGGCTCGGTCACTTGATCAACACGGATTGCATGATCACGGGAGGGTGGGGGATCCGTACCGTGCAGCGATCTGCGGGAGACCGGCATCGGTGATATCGGCGACCGGTTGGTACCGTGGGCGGCGTTCCGGCGTGGGTGATGCCGCAGGCCCAGAGGGGCCGCGCCGGGTCGGCCCCGGCGAGCGCGTCACGTCCAGAGGTGCGCGAGCGCCCGGCGTGACCTGTCTCTCTCATGACGACGAAAGGCCCCTTCCGCATGACGACGTCCGATTTCAAGATCGCAGACCTGTCCCTGGCCGAGGCCGGCCGGCACGAGATCCGCCTTGCCGAGCACGAGATGCCCGGCCTCGTGGCGCTGCGCGCCGAGTTCGGCGAGAGCAAGCCGCTGACCGGCGCCCGGATCAGCGGTTCCCTGCACATGACGGTGCAGACGGCCGTGCTCATCGAGACGCTGGTCGCGCTCGGCGCCCAGGTGCGGTGGGCCAGCTGCAACATCTTCTCGACCCAGGACGCCGCGGCCGCGGCGGTCGTCGTGGGCCGGCACGGCACGGTGGACGACCGCCGCGGGGTGCCCGTCTACGCCTGGAAGGGCGAGACGCTGGCGGAGTACTGGTGGTGCACCGAGCAGGTGCTGAGCTGGCCGGACGGCGGCGGCCCGAACATGATCCTCGACGACGGCGGCGACGCCACGCTCCTGGTGCACAAGGGCGTCGAGTACGAGGCCGCCGGCGCGGTACCCGCCCCCGCCGAGGAGGACGGCGAGGAGGCCAGGGTCGTCCTGGAGACGTTGCGTCGCAGCCTGGAGCGGGACCCGCGGCGCTGGACCCGCATCGCCGGGGGCATCAAGGGCGTCACCGAGGAGACCACGACCGGCGTGCACCGCCTCTACGACTTCGCCGCCCAGGGCCGCCTGCTCTTCCCGGCGATCAATGTCAACGACTCGGTGACCAAGAGCAAGTTCGACAACAAGTACGGCACACGACACTCCCTGATCGATGGCCTCAACCGGGCCACCGACACGCTCATCGGCGGGAAGGTCGCCGTCGTCTGTGGCTACGGCGACGTCGGCAAGGGCTGCGCAGAGTCGCTGCGCGGTCAGGGTGCGCGCGTGGTGATCACCGAGATCGACCCGATCTGCGCGCTGCAGGCCGCGATGGACGGCTACCAGGTGACGACGCTCGACGACGTCGTGGAGACGGCGGACCTCTTCGTCACCGCGACCGGCAACCGCGACATCATCACGGCCGAGGACATGGGCCGGATGAAGCACCAGGCGATCGTCGGCAACATCGGCCACTTCGACAACGAGATCGACATGGCCGGGCTGGCAAAGGTCGCCGGCGTCGAGAAGATACAGATCAAGCCGCAGGTCCACGAGTGGCGCTTCCCCGACGGCCATTGCGTCATCGTCCTGTCCGAGGGCCGGCTGCTGAATCTCGGCAACGCCACCGGTCACCCCAGCTTCGTGATGTCGAACTCGTTCAGCAACCAGGTCATCGCCCAGATCGAGCTGTTCTCGAAGAACGACGACTACGAGCGCAAGGTCTACGTGCTGCCGAAGCGCCTCGACGAGAAGGTCGCGCGGCTGCACCTCGACGCGCTCGGCGTCAAGCTGACCCAGCTGAGCAAGGAACAGGCCGAGTACATCGGTGTCCACGTGGAAGGCCCGTACAAGCAGGATCACTACCGGTACTGACGCCTCGCCCACGGTGCGGCGCGCCTCGGGCGAGGCGTGCCGACGCCGCGGCCCGTCACGGGTCTCCGAGGAGGCGGCTCGAGCCGGCCGACAGCACTCCTGCCGCACGCCGCCGCCCACGACGCGCGGCGCGATCCGCCTCGAGCCGGTTGAGCCGCTCGAGGTCGCGGCGGCCGCGTTCGACCAGGACCGCTACCAGGAACCGCTCGGGCGCCGTACCCGGCGGTGGCGGTGGGGCGACGTACCGAGCGACCTCGGTCGCCAGCTCCGCGCCGAGCTGGTGTCGCGAGCCCGGGTGCAACGAGCCTGCTCCGCCGAGGAAGCGCCGGACGCCGACGGCCAGCGGCTCCGGCAGCTGGGCCAGGTCGGTCTGCAGTGCCCATCCGGCCAGCTCCGGCGGCATCGGGGGCAGCGGCGCGAGGGCGGAGCCGCCGCGCTCCCGTAGGACGAAGGTACCCGCGAGCAGGTCGCCGAGCCGCTTGCCGCGAGAGTTCAGCAGGGAGGTGATCAAGGCGATGCTGCCGAGGGTCGCGAGGATCTCGACGACGGCGAGCAGGCCACGCACCAGCGCGTGGCGGAATCTCACCGGGCCACCGTCGTCACGGACCACCCGCAACCCCGCCGCCACCTTCCCCAGCGACCGGCCTCGGGTCAGCGTCTCCACTGTGACGGGTAGGCCGACGATCACCCCGACCACGGCGACCAGCGCAACCGCCTGCGACGCCGCCTCGTCCAGGCCCGGCAGCTGCGCCAGGGCGACGCCCACGACCAGCCCGAACGCCGCCATGACCAGCAGATCCACCGTCTGGGCGAGGGCCCGGGTGGCGAAGGAGGCCGGACGCAGCTCGAGCGCGACCGCCTCACCGGTGACCACCTCCGGCGGCAGTGCGAGCTGCGGGCGCTCTCCCGTCATCGCCGCCTGCCCGCTCGCCGCCTGCCCGCCCCAGCTTCCATGGCGTCAGGGTAGGCCCGAGGTCCGACGGACCCGCTCGCGTACCCTCGGCGTCCGTGGACCTCGACGCGTTCACCGCCGTGCATGCGCCGCAGTGGCGCCGGCTGGAGCAGCTGGTGCGCCGGCGTCGCCTGAGCGCGGTCGAGGTCGACGAGCTCGTCGCGCTGTACCAGCAGGCCGCAACGCACCTGTCCGTGGTCCGATCGTCCGCCCCGGACCCTGCCGTCGCGGCCCGGTTGTCACGCCTGGTCGCAGCTGCGCGGGCGAAGGTCGCGGGCGGCGGCGAGCCGTGGTCGAGGGAGCTGGCCCGGTTCGCAGCCGTGTCGTTCCCGGCGGCGGTCTACCGCGCCCGCTGGGCCGCGGCGGGTTCCGCCGCGTTCTCGGCGGCGGTCGCGCTGGCCCTGGGCACCTGGATCGCACGGAGCCCGCGGGCGCAAGCCGTGATCGCTCGGCAGGTCGACGTCCGGCGCCTGGTTCGCACCGACTTCGCGGGCTACTACACCCAGCACGCGGCCGGCAGCTTCGCCGCCCAGGTCTGGACGAACAACGCCTGGGTCGCCGCGCTGTGCATCGCCTTCGGCATCACGGGCATCCTCGTCGTGGCGGTGCTGGTGCAGAACGCGGCCAACGTCGGAGCGATCGGCGGGATCATGGCGGCACACGGCCGGCTCGATCTCTTCTTCGGGCTCATCACCCCGCACGGGCTGCTCGAGCTCACCGCGGTCTTCGTCGCCGCCGGCGCGGGCCTGCGCCTGTTCTGGGCCTGGGTGGATCCGGGGCCGCTGCCGCGAGGGCAGGCGTTGGCCCGGGAGGGTCGGTCGATGGTGACGGTGGCCGTCGGGCTCGTCGTGGTCTTCGGTGTCTCCGGGGTGGTCGAGGCGTTCGTGACGCCGTCCGGCCTGCCCACGTGGGCCCGGATCGGCGTCGGCGCGGCGGTCTGGCTGGCCTTTCTGGGGTACGTCGGGACGCTCGGCCGGCGCGCGGTGGCCGCGGGGGAGACCGGCGACGTCCGGGCCGAGCTCGCCGGCGAGGAGGTCCCGGTGGCCGGGTGACACCGGCGAGCCCGTCCGCCAGATGGACACGCCGAGTCACGACCGGTCGTGTGATCAGCACCGATTGCTTGATCAGCGCGGATTGCATGATCACCGGTGGGGTCGTCAGAGCCGGCCGGCGGCCTTCAGGGCCAGGTAGCGGTCCGACAGCCGGGGCGGGAGCTCGTCCGGCGCGCCCTCGACGACCTCGACGCCGAGCCGGGTCAGCTCTGCGACCACGGCCGTCCGCTCCAGCGCCGCCCGCTCCGCCGCGGCGGCGCCGTAGACCGCGTAGGCGTCGCCGCGACCGCGCGCGAGCCGGGCGACGGCCGGGTCGGTCACCGACGCCACCACGACCTGGTGCCGGGCGGCCAGCTTCGGCAGCACCGGCAGCAGGCCCTCCTCGACGGACGCCGATTCCACCGCCGTCAGCAGGACGACCAGCGCCCGGCGGCTGAGCCGGTGCAGCACGGTGGCCGCGACCGCGGCCCAGTCGGCCTCGACGAGATCCGCCTCGAGCGGCGCCATCGTGGCGACCAGCGCCGGCAGCAGCGAGGACCGGCCGATCCCCTCGACCCGCCCGCGGACCCGCCGATCCATCGCGAGCAGGTCGACACGGTCGCCGGCGCGGGCGGCGAGGGCGGCCAGGAGCAGGGCGGCGTCCATCGCCGCGTCCAGGCGCGGGGCGTCCCCGACCCGCGCGGCCGCGGTCCGGGAGGTGTCCAGCACGAGCAGCACCCTGCGGTCCCGTTCCGGCCGCCAGGTCCGGACGACCAGACCCCGGTCGGCCTGCCGGCGGGCGGTCGCGCGCCAGTCGATCGACCGCACGTCGTCGCCGTCGACGTAGTCGCGCAGGCTGTCGAACTCCGTGCCTTGACCTCGGACGTGCACCGTGGCCAGGCCGTCCAGCTCCCGCAGCCGGGCGAGCTTGGCGGGCAGGTGCCGGCGCGAGGCGAACGACGGCAGCACCCGCAGGTCGCCCGGCGCGGGCGAGGTCGCCTGCCGCGCGGCCAGACCGAGCGGGCCGAAGCTGCGGACCGTCACGCCGGCCGTGCGCCGGTCCCCGCGCCGGGTCGGCCGCAGCGTGGAGACGAACCGCCGCTGCTCGCCGGCCGGTACGTCGACCGCCAGCCGCCGGGTCGCCGCGCCGGCCGACGGCGGCCAGCCGTCCCGAAGCACGCCCCGCACCCGGCGCCGGCCGGGGTTGGCGAGCACGACGACGACCTGGGCCGGCTCGCCGAGGCGGACCGCGGCGACCGGCTCGCGCTCCACTCGCAGCCCCCGCGGCGACCCGGCCAGGGCCAGGTCGGCGGCGGCGAGGACCGCGACGACGGCCGCCCACCCCAGGACGGTCCCCCAGCCGGGCGCGAGCGCCACCGGGACGACGCCGGCGAGGGCGAGCAGCACCGTCCGGCCGGTCAGCGCCATGGCGATCCGCCCGCCGCCGTCGTCAGCGCGGGACCGGCACGGTGGCCAGCACGGTCTCGAGCACGGCGTCCACGCTGACCCCCTCCAGCTCGGCCTCGGGGCGCAGCTGGATCCGGTGCCGCAACGTCGGCCGCGCCAGCGCCTTGACGTCGTCGGGTGTCACGTAGTCCCGCCCGGACAGCCAGGCCCAGGCCCGACTCGTCGCGAGCAGGCCCGTCGCTCCGCGCGGGGACACCCCCAAGGCGACCGACGGAGCGGCGCGGGTGGCGCGCACGACGTCGACCACATACCCCATGACGGCGGGCGCGACGGTGACCCGCCGGACCGCTGCCGTCGCCGTCGCGAGCTCCGCGGTCCCGGCGACGGCCCGGACCCCCGCCGCGCCCAGGTCCCGCGGATCGAACCCCGCGGCGTGCCGGCCGAGCACCTCCAGCTCCGCCTCGCGGGGCGGCAGCGGCATCCGCACCTTGAGCAGGAAGCGATCCAGCTGGGCCTCGGGCAGCGGGTAGGTCCCCTCGTACTCCACGGGGTTCTGCGTCGCGATCACGACGAACGGCTCCGGCAGCGCCCGAGGACGGCCGTCCGCGCTGACCTGCCGCTCCTCCATCGCCTCCAACAGCGAAGCCTGCGTCTTGGGCGGAGTCCGGTTGATCTCGTCGGCGAGCAGGAGCTGGGTGAAGACCGGTCCCTCCCGGAAGGTGAACTGCGCGGTGCGCGCGTCGTAGACCAGCGAACCCGTCACGTCCCCCGGCATGAGGTCGGGGGTGAACTGCACCCGCGTGGTCTGCAGTCGCAGCGCCGCGGCGAGTGCCCGCACCAGCAGGGTCTTCGCGACCCCCGGCACGCCCTCGACCAGGGCGTGGCCACGGCAGAGCAGCGCGATGACCAGGCCGGTCACCGCCGCCTCCTGCCCGACGACGGCCTTCGCCACCTCGGCCCGGACGGCGGCGAGCGCCGCGCGGGCCGAGGCCGCCTCGTCGACCTCCGGAACATCCCGCGCCGCGACGGCGCCGCCGGCCGGGAGCGACACCGGCTCGTCGGCCGCCGGCCCGTTCGCGGGCGGCCGGGACGTGAGGAGTGCGGTGGCCGGCTCGGGCGACGCCGACGCGGCCTCCACGCCCGGCCGAGCCTGGTCGTCCGTCGTCCCCGGATGCTCGCTCATCGTCGCCTCTCTCCCTGGTCCCCGCTCGACCCCGGCGACACGTCCCGCTCCACGGCGTCGAGCGCGTCCGCGAGCCGGACGAGCTCGCGCTCGTCGCGCGGCGGCGGCCCGAGCAGCACGTGCCGCACGCCCTGCAGATCCTGCCCGGTCGCATCCGCCACCCGGACGGCGACCGCGTCCGGCGCGGCGTCCGGCCGGACCGCCAGCCGGGCCGCCAGCCGCCGCAGCACGGCCGTGCGCAACGTGGCCGCCGTCCTGTCCACGGCCCGGGCCCGCCGGTACAGCCGGGCCCGGCCCTGCAGCGTCTCACCGGCCTGGACGACGACGGGCAGCGGCTCGCGCACCAGCGGCCCCAACCGGCGGCCGCGCCACACCAGCGTCAGCGACACGACGACGGCCAGCTGCAGCACGACCCAGCCGACCCAGGGCGGCAGCAGGTCCCGCACCGTGGTGGGGCCGGACGCCGGCACCGTGGCGGGGTCCGGCACGAGCCAGGTGACGGTGCGGTCGTGCCCGAGGACGCGCAGGGCGAGCGCGGCGTCGGCGTCGTCCGCGAGGTGGCCGTTACGGAGCACGTCGCCCTGTCCCAGCACCACGACGGTGGCGGTGCCGGCCCGACCCGCGCCGTCCACCTCGACCAGGGACCACGCGCCGCCCCCCGGGTGCGGGAAGCACAGGTCGACGCGCTGCCGGGCCGCCACCGCGTAACCCTGGCCGCCGGCCCGGGCCGGGCCGGCTCCGGCGTCGGGCGCGGCGCACGCGGGGTCGGCCGTGGCCGCCGGCGCCGTCCCGCGCAGCCGGACGCCGGGTGCCACGGCGTCCAGGGTGTCCTGCCCCGGCTCCACCAGGACGACCCGCGCCGCGCCGCTCGTGAGCCCGGGCAGCTGGTCCGTCGGCAGCAGATCGGGCCTGACCAGGACCAGGGTCCCGCGCTCGGCCCGGGCGGCCGCCGGGTCGCCGGTCCTGGTGACCAGCACGCCCTGGCGTTCGAGGATGCGCGTCACGGCCCGGCTGCCGGCGCGGCTGCCCGAGGCGGGGTCGAGGTCGCCCGAGGAACCGCCGCCGACGACGGTGGCGAGGGCGGCGGCGACGACCACGGCGAGGCCGACGAGCAGGGGGAAGCGCCAACGCCGACGTTCGCCGGGACCGGCCGGCCGGCTCTGGCGGCCCGGGGGTTCGCCGGGCACTCCCGACCCGCCGGGCCGCGCTCCCCGGACCGGCGCGGACGTGGTCACGCCCCGGCCCCCGTCGCTGCGGGCCGCTGCGCTCCCAGCCGCGTATCGAGCTCGCGTACCGCGGCGTCCATCGCCGGGGTGGGCCGCCGGCCCCCGTAGCAGACGTCGTCGAACGTTCGCGCGGCCGCAGCCAGGCGGCCGGCCAGGGACGGCAGCTGCGCGGCGGCCGCCGCGGCGGCCTCGCCGGCGGTCCGGCCAGGTTGCTCGGCGATGACGGCGCGCTCCTCGAGCTCCCGGACGACGGCCCGGAACCGCTCGAGGACCGCCGTCCGGAGGTCGCCGGCGGCCGCGGCCCGGTCCGCCGCGGCCCGATGGTCCGCAGCGCCGAGCACGCCGCGGGGGAAGACCTCGCCACCGCGGCGACGACCACCCGCGAGGGGCGCCCCGGCCCGCCGCACCGCCCAGACCACCCCCGCGATCACCCCGGCCAGCACGGCCGCGCCGGTCAGGGCGGACCCCGTGCCATGCGGTAGCGGCAGCTCGGTCAACCGCTCGAGCAGCCACTCCAGCGCCCGGCGTAGCACGCTCGGATGCTCGTAGCCCGGGCCCGCGAGCTCGGCGCGTGCCCATGCCCGGCCCTGCCCCGCGTCGGGCTGGACCGGCAGGTCGAAGGTCAGCAGGCCCGGGCGCGCCCGCGGGGCCGTCCCCGCGACGGCCGTCCTCACACCGGCCCCGCCTGGGCGCTGCTCGCCGCAGCCGCGCGGGCGAGGCGGACGTCCAGGCCTTCGCGGCGCATCCGCAGGTCGATGTACAGCAACGCGGAGACCGCCGCGCTGAAGGGGTAGAAGACGGCCCCCGCGACGATCGTCCCGACGCCACTGATGAGCAGCTGGACGAACGTCAGGCCGAGGTCGGCGTACTGGGACGGTTCGCCCGCCGCGGGCAGGCCCGCGAGGATGCCCACCGGCACCGTGATCACGGCCTGCCCGATCGAGACGATGATCCCGGCGAGCAGCAGGATGCCGAACACCCGCCAGGCGCTGCCGCCGACCAGCCGCCAGGAGCGGCGCATGGCCGTCGTCACGGGAGCGTGCTCCAGTACCAGTGCGGGGGCGGCCAGGGCCCAGCGGACCCAGAGCAGCAGGGCCACGACGACGGCCCCGGCGACGCCGACCACCAGCAGCAGGGCACCCAGCCCGGAGGCGCCGGCCAGCAGGGCGACGACGCCCGGGACGAGCACCGCCAGCCCGGCCAGCGCCACCAGGAGGCCGGTGAGCAGGGACAGGCCCAGCGCCGCGAGCAGCCGGCCCCGGGCACGTCGCCACATCTCGCCGACGTCGATCCGTCGGCCCAGAACGGCCTCGCTGACCGGGACGATGAGCAGGGCCTGGAGCATCGTCACGGCAACGAAGGTGAGCACCGTTGGGACGGCGCGTGCCTGCGCCAGACCGGCCAGCGCGTCCACCTGGTCCGAGATCGACGCGGCGGCCCCCTGGGAGAAGTAGGGGTTGTCCTTGATCCGATCGAGCAACAGCGCCTGCGGGACGAGGGAGACCACGGTGACCCCCGCGACCACCGCGGCTGCGGTGCCGACCATCGTCCGGGCGTTGGACCGGACGGCCTGGAAGGACCCGTCGAGGATCTCCCCTACCGTGAGCGGGCGGAGCGGGACGATCCCGGCCGGCGGCCGGGCCGGAGGTCCCCAGCCCGCGGGTGGGGGGCTGCCCCACGAGGGCTGCGGGACCTGTCCCCACTGACTCGGTGCGCCGGGCACGGCGGGGCCCGTCGCCAGTCCCGCCGGCGGCGGCGGATCCCCCTCCGGGGCGCGCCAGCCGGAGGCCTCGCCGCCCGGCACCCCCGTCCCGCCCGCGGGCGGCTGCGTCATACCCGATCCTCCTCGCCGGCCCGTCGCGCTGTCGCCATCCTGTCACGCTGCCTCCGTCCGCATGAGGCCACCTGAGGTTGCACCCGGACTGCTGCCGAGCGGTGTCACCATGGCCCTATGAGAGGACGTGTGCTGGTGGTCGACGACGACACCGCCCTGGCCGAGATGCTCGGCATCGTGCTGCGCGGCGAGGGTTTCGACACCTCCTTCTGCGCCGACGGCGGGCTGGCGCTCGAGGCGTTCCGGGCGAGCCGACCCGACCTCGTCCTCCTCGACGTCATGCTCCCCGGCCGGGACGGCATCGAGGTCTGCCGGCAGATCCGCGCGGAGTCCGGGGTGCCGATCGTCATGCTGACGGCCAAGACCGACACGGTCGACGTCGTGCTCGGGCTGGAGTCGGGCGCCGACGACTACGTGGTCAAGCCGTTCAAGCCCAAGGAGCTGGTCGCCCGCGTCCGCGCCCGACTGCGCCGCACGGACGAGCCCGCGCCGGAGGTGCTCGAGATCGGGGACCTCACCGTCGACGTGGCTGGGCACTCGGTGCGGCGGGACGGCCAGGTCATCTCGCTCACGCCGCTGGAGTTCGACCTGCTCGTCGCGCTGGCCCGCAAGCCGTGGCAGGTGTTCACCCGGGAGGTGCTGCTGGAGCAGGTCTGGGGCTACCGGCACGCTGCGGACACCCGGCTCGTTAACGTCCATGTGCAGCGTCTGCGGTCCAAGGTCGAGCGCGACCCCGAGCGGCCCGAGATCGTGGTCACGGTCCGCGGCGTCGGCTACAAGGCCGGGCCGGCCTGACGGATGCCCTCGCAGGCGCACTCGCCGGGCCAGCCGGCCGGCCCACCGGCCTGGCGGGCCCTGCCGTCGCGGCTGCGTCGCGCGGCGGGGTTCGCCCAACGCAGCCTGCTGGGTCGCTGGCGGCGGTCCGTCCAGCTGCGCGTGGTCTCCGCGACGGTCGTGCTGGGGGTCCTGGTCGTCCTCGTGGTGGGACAGGTGCTGCTGCAGCGGATCACCACCGGGATCATCACCTCCCGGGAGGAAGCCGTGAAGGCGCAGTCCCACCAGGACTTCCAGACCATGGAGACGAACATCACGGCGACGCCCTACGAGAAGGGCAACGACGTCGACACCCGGATCACCGACCTGGTCAACAACTTCGCCGCCCCGGCCGACCGGCCGGCCCGTTACGTGATCTTCCAGCGGGCGATGGACCAGGCCGGTGGGGGCAGCCTGTACGCCCGGGCGTCCACCGGCATCGACCTCAGCGCGATCCCGCAGGAGCTGCGCCGG
Source organism: Kineosporiaceae bacterium (assembly GCA_035541595.1). Lineage (GTDB taxonomy): Bacteria > Actinomycetota > Actinomycetes > Actinomycetales > Kineosporiaceae > DATKNA01. The sequence goes on from DATKNA010000175.1 coordinate 11,032, forward strand.
GCCGTCGACGCCGAGGGGAGCGTCGAGCAGGAGGCCCAGGTGTTCACCACGACCCTGGAGGGCCACTCGGTACCCGTGATCGCCGTTGGCGGCCTGCTCGACCTCGGATCCGCGGCCGGCGGCCGGTACGAGCTCTACTTCGTCTACAGCCTCGAACGCGAGGTCCAGGTCGTCGACGTCGTCCGGCGCACGTTCATCTTCGGCGGTGTGGCTCTGGTCGTCCTGGTCGCGATGGTCGCCTGGGTGGTCACCCGGCAGGTGGTCGCCCCGGTCCGGCAGGCGGCCCTGACCGCGGAGCAGCTCGCCTCCGGCCGCCTGGACCGGCGGATGAGAGTGCGCGGCGAGGACGAGCTGGCCCGCCTCGGCCGCGCCTTCAACGAGATGGCGGCCAGCCTCGAGCGGCAGATCCACCAGCTCGAGGAGCTGTCGAGGGTGCAGCGCCGGTTCGTCTCCGACGTGTCGCACGAGCTGCGGACGCCGCTGACGACACTGCGGATGGCCGGCGAGGTCATGTACGAGGCCCGGCACACCTTCGAGCCCGCCCTCGGGCGGAGTGCGGAGCTCCTGCAGGCGCAGCTGGACCGGTTCGAGGCCCTGCTCGCCGACCTGCTCGAGGTGAGCCGGTTCGACGCCGGCGCGGCCGTCCTCGACACCGAGGCCGTGGACCTCAGCGAGATCGCCCAACGGGTGGTCGACGACCTGCGCCCGCTCGGCCAGCGGCACGGGGCGAGCGTCAGACTCGTCGCGGGCCGGGGGTCGACGGTCGCGGAGGTGGATCCGCGGCGGGTGGAGCGGATCGTCCGGAACCTCGTCGGCAATGCCATCGAGCACTCCGAGGGCGCGCCCGTCGAGGTCCGCATGGCCGGCGACGAGGAGGCCGTCGCCATCGCCGTCCGGGACCACGGCGTGGGCCTGCGCCAGGGCGACCTCGGCATGGTGTTCAACCGATTCTGGCGGGCCGACCCGGCCCGGGCCCGGACGACGGGCGGGACCGGCCTCGGGCTGGCGATCGCGCTCGAGGACGCCCACCTGCACGGCGGGTGGCTGCAGGTGTGGGGCGAGCCCACCCGGGGGGCGAACTTCCGGCTGACGCTGCCGCGCCGGGCGGGCGACCCGCTGACCGGCTCACCGCTGCCGTTGGTGCCCTCGGACGCCGCCCGCGGCGCGGTGGCCGTCGCCGCCACCAGCGACGGCACCGCGGTCGTCGCGGCGGTCGTGGGGATGGCGGCGATGAGTGGCGAGCTGGACGGCGTGCCGACCTCGCGCACGGGCCGGGGGACCTCGTGATCGGTCTGGGCGCCCGCCGGTGGCGCGCACCCGGCCGGGCCGGATTCCCGGGGCCGGCCGTGCTGGTCGGGGTCGCCATCGCGGTCCTGACGGTCTCCGGGTGCGCCGGGTTCCCCGATCGAGGCCCGGTGGTGCCGGCCCGGCGGATCGAGGCGTCGAAGACGTCCCTGCAGTTCTTCGCCGCGCGCCCGGCCCCCGGCGACGGGGCCGAGGCGATCGTCCGCGGGTTCCTCAACGCGGGCCTCGACTTCCACCAGGACCACCAGGTGGCGCGCGAGTACCTCGCCCCGGCGCGGACGCCGTGGCGGCCCGAGGAGTCGGTGGTCGTGGTCGACGGCTCGAGCCTGCGGGTCGACCAGCTCTCGCCGGAGCCCGGGCAGGACGACCCGCCGAGCGGGCGCGCGCCGTCCGGGCCCACCAGGCGACCCCGCAACGGCGACGTGGCCGTCGTCCGCGTGTCCGCGACGGTGGTCGCCAGGGTCGACGAGAGCGGCGTCCTCTCCCTGCCGTCGCCGGCCGGGGACGCCGACAGCGGACCCGCCTTCACCCGCGACTTGAGGCTGGTCGCAGGTGGCGGCCAGTGGCGGATCACGAACCCTCTGAACGGCCTCGTCCTGACCCGCACCGGATTCCAGGAGACCTACCGGTCCCTCCCGTTGTACTTCCCGGACCCCACCGACAGCTGGCTGGTGCCCGACGTGCGGTGGTTCCCCGTCCCCGACGTCGAGGACATCGGCCCGACGGCCACCCTCGTCGTCTCCGCACTGCTGGACGGGCCGGCGCCGTGGCTGGGCGATGCGGTGACGACCGGGGCGCCGGCCGGGACGAACCTGACCGCGGTCGGTTCGGTGCAGATCGACGGCAGCACGGCCCGGATCGACCTGAGCCACCAGGTCCTCGACGCCAAGCCGGCGCAGCGCCTGCTCCTGAGCACCCAGCTGCAGGCCACCCTGGAGGGGCTCGGGCAGCTGAGCCTGGGCAGCATCTCCGGGGTCGTCCTCACCGCCAACCAGGCCAAGCTCGACGTGCCCGCCGGCACGGCCCCGGTTCGATGGGCGCCGCCCGTGGTGGCCGCCCCGGTGCGCGCGGGCCACGAGGACGCGGCGTCCTACGGGCCGAGCCCCCCGCTGTGCCTGACGCCGAAGGGAATCGTCGGCCAGCTGGGCCGGACGCAGCAGAACCAGGCCAGCTGCCTGCCCCGCAACGATCTCGTCGGCCTGTCGGGCCCGAGCCTGACCCTGGCCACCAGCGACTCCGGCGGACGGATCTTCGCTGCCCTCGCCGACGGCGGGTCCCGGGTCGTGGCGACGACATCCGGCCAGCGGGCGCAGACCGTGCTCGAGGGTGCCCGGCTCACGGCGCCCAGCATCGACCCGCGCGGCTGGATATGGTCCTCGCCGGCCGCGTCGTCGGGGTCCGTCCTCGCGGGCGCCCTCGGCCGGGGCGGCCGGTCCGTCCCGGCCTCCTGGCTGGCGGGCGCCCAGGTGCTGTCCCTGCGCGTCAGCCCCGAGGGCGCGCGGGCGCTCCTCGTGGTCCGCCGGGGGCGCATCACCCAGGCCATCGTCGCCGGCGTGGAGCGGGACCGCTCGGGCGCCCCCACCCGGCTGTCCGGTCGTCCCCTGACGGTGCTGCCCGACCTGAGCAGCGCCGTCGATGCCGGGTGGTCGGACACCCAGCAGGTCATCGTGCTCGGCAGCCGCGCGGCGCCGCAGCAGCAGGGCACCTACGCCTGGCGCGTGCTGGTGGGCGGCGAGGCATCCCTGGTGCTGGGCCAGCCGGTGCCCGACGCCGCCGGGCTCGCGGTGAGCGCCGGCGACCAGCTGGACGTCTTCGTCCGGGTCAGGGACGGTCAGGCGGCGGTCGTCAGCTCGCTCGGCTCCTGGCAGCCGGTGGCGGTGCGGGACGTGACGCTGCCGAGCTGAGCACGCCGCACCGCGCCGTGGGGCCGCCGCGGCGCGGCCGAGCGGCGAACACGCCGTCAGGATCGCCGGACGCACTCGAGCCGCGGGCCGTCCACACGCGGGCTCACGGGTCTGCGACGCTCGTCCCGCTGTCCACAGGCGGTCGGTGGACGTCGTGCGTCGGACGCCGGACGGGCTCAGGCTGCTCGGCATGACGCTCCCCCCGCTCGACGCCGCGCAACGGCTGCTGGCGCCTCCGCCGCTGCGCCGGGCGGTCACGGCGGCGGCCGATCTGCTCCGGCTCGTGGTTCCGGTCGAGTGCCCGGGGTGCCACGCCCCGGACGAGCGCTTGTGCGCCAGGTGCGGGCTCCGGCTCTCGGCTCCCGCGGTGCCTGTGCCCGTCGCCTCTGTCCCGGTGCCCGTCTGGGCCTGCGCCGCGTACGTGGGGCCGGTCTCGCGGTGCGTGGTGGCGTGGAAGGACCGGGGCCGCCAGGACCTCACGGGCGCGTTGGGCGCGGTGCTCGCCCGGGCCGTGGCGGCGGCTCTGGTGGCGGCGCCCGCCTCGGTGCCGCCGCAGGTCTCGGGCCCGGTGCTGCTCATCCCCGTGCCGTCGTCCACGGCCGCGAGGCGCGCCCGGGGCATGGACGTCGGGGCCGCCCTCGCTCACGCCGCGGCGCGGGATCTCCTCCGGCGCGCACTGCCCGCAGCGGCGGGCCCGATGCTGCGCCAACGTCGCGGCGTGGCGGATCAGGCAGGGCTGGGCGTCGCGAGCCGGCGGGCGAACGTCGACGGCGCGTTCGCCCTCCGGCGCGGCAGGCGGGTCGGCGCGGTCCTGGCCGGCTGTCCCGTGGTGGTCGTGGACGATGTGGTGACCACCGGCGCGAGCGCCGCGGAGGCCTGCCGCGTGGTCGGAGAACACGGTGGGAGGGTCCTCGCGGTGGCCACCGCCTGCTGGACGCCCAGGCGTGCGTCGCCGGCCTGCGCCAGGCTCCCGCCGACGTGGCCCGGGCAGACGCCGGAGGCAGGGCTGCACTAGCGTTACCGGATAGCGAAGGGCGGTGGGGGCTGCGACGGAGTCGTTCGGCACCAGAGCGGAGGTCCAGCAGTGGACATCGTGATCAGCGGTCGGCACACCGAGGTCCCGGAGAGGTTCAGGCGCCTGGCGGAGGAGAAGCTGGCCAAGGTGGGTCAGCTCGCCCCGAAGGCCCACCGCGCAGACGTCGAGCTCTCCCACGAGAAGAACCCGCGGCAGTCGCAGACGTGCGAGAAGGTCGAGATCACGGTACGGGGGAAGGGTCCGGTCATCCGCGCCGAGGCCAGCGCGGAGGATCCCGCGGCCGCGCTCGACCTCGCCTTCGGCAAGCTGCTCGAGCGGTTGCGCCGGCACCGTGATCGGCGCAAGGTCCACCACGGCCGGCAGACGCCGCGGTCGGTCAGGGTGACGACCGCGGAGTACGTCGCCGTCGGGGCGAGCGCGGGCGGCTCCGGCCCGGTCGGGGCGTCCACTGCGGAGCCGGTCGTCGGCGAGCCGAGCGGCGAGACACCGGCCCCGGGCGAGGCGGTGGCGGCCGCCGACGGCGCGGAGATCGGGGGCGGCGACACGACGGCCGACGGCACGGCGCCGGGCGACGTTGCGGAGCGTGACGGCGCGAGTCCGATCGTCATCAGGCTCAAGGAGCACGACGCCGCGCCGATGTCGCTGGATCAGGCGCTCTACGAGATGGAGCTCGTCGGCCACGACTTCTACCTCTTCGTCGACGTCGAGAGCGGCCGCCCGAGCGTCGTGTATCGGCGGCGGGGCTGGAACTACGGCGTCATCCGGCTGACGACGAGCTGACGGCCGGCGCCCCGACCGTCTCCCGGCACCACCGGCGGCCCGCCGGTCTGTCGGTGCCGCCTGGCAGGATCCCTGACGTGGCGCGGAGCAGGGTGGTCGACCGGGTGACGCGGGCGCAGGCGCGGCGGATCGCGTTGGCCGCCCAGGGTTTCGGTGTGCCGCGCCCCCCGGGCAGCCCCGTCACGCTCCGGCAGCTCCACGGGGTGATCGACCGGGTCGGTGCCGTCCAGATCGACTCGGTCAACGTCTTCTGCCGCAGCCACTACCTGCCCGCCCTCAGCAGGCTGGGCCCGTACGACCGGGCTCTGCTCGACCGGGCCGCGTCGACGCCGCCGCGCCGCCTGGTGGAGTACTGGGCGCACGAGGCGTCCTACATCGCGCCGGAGACGCACCGGTTGCTGAGGTTCCGGATGGCCCGGGCGCACGACGAGGCCTGGGGTGGCATGATCAGCGCCGCCCGGGAGCAGCCGGCGGTGCTGGACGCGGTCCGCGCCGAGGTGGCCGCCCACGGTCCGGTGACGGCCGCCGAGATCGAGCGGGCACTGGCCCCGCCGGGCCGCCGCGCCCGGACCGGCTGGGGGTGGAACTGGTCGCAGACCAAGCGGGCGGTCGAGTTCCTGTTCTGGTCGGGTGAGATCTCCAGCGCCGGCCGGACCGGCCAGTTCGAGCGGCGCTACGACCTCGCGTCCCGGGTGCTGCCCCCGGCGGTCGCCGCCGCGCCTGATCCGGAACCTGCGGACGCGGTGCGCGACCTCGTCAGGATCGCGGCCCGCGCCTGCGGTATCGGGACCGAGCAAGGGCTGCGCGACTACTTCCGGTTGCGGCCACACCAGGCGCGGCCGGCGATCGACCGGCTGGTCGAGGAGGGCGAGCTGGTACCCGTCGAGGTGGCCGGTTGGGGCTCTCCGGCCTACCTGCACGTCGCGGCACGCCGTCCGCGGTGGGTGCGCGCCCGGGCCCTGCTGAGCCCCTTCGACTCGCTGATCTGGGAGCGCCGGCGCACACAGGAGCTCTTCGGCTTCCGCTACCGGATCGAGATCTACACCCCGGCCGACCGCCGCGTGCACGGCTACTACGTGCTCCCGTTCCTGCTCGGCGACGAGCTCGTCGCGCGGGTCGACCTGAAGTCGGACCGGGCACCGGGCGGGGGCGGCCGTCTCCAGGTGCGGTCGGCGTGGGCCGAGCCCGACGTGGCCCCCGGGATGCCGCGACACGCCGAGGTCGCCGCTGAGCTGGCCGGCGAGCTCCTGCTCACGGCGAGGTGGCTCGAGCTCGACGCTGTCACCGTCGAGCCCCACGGTGACCTCGCGCCCGCGCTGTCGGCGTCCGTGGCCCGGGTGGCGGCTGCCGGCGGTGCGGCCGGCGACGCGGACGGGGTGCACGACGCGGACGACGGGCTGCGGGCGGTCGTCCCGGGCGGATAGCCGGGGTCAGCCGGGCAGCTCCGTCGCGAGGAGGTCGAACCGGACCAGGTCGTCGACGGTGCCGTCGCCGAGCAGCTCGGCCTGCCGGTCACGTCCGGTCATCAAGAACCCCGCACGCACCGCCACCCGGCGCGAGGCCTGGTTGTGCTCGGCGGCCCGCAGCACCAGGCGGGACCGGCCGAGCCCGCCGACGTCGACCGGCACGAGGGCGTGCCGGGCCGCCAGTCGCACGGCGGCGGTCATCACCCCGCGGCCGCGCTCGGCAGGATGTGACCAATAGGCGACCTCGACGCTGCGGCCGAACTCGACCAGCCCGTACAGACCGACCTCCCCCAGCAGCCGGTCGTCGCCGGGATCCGCGATCGCCCAGCTGAGGCTGCGTCCTGCGGCCGCCTCCTCCGCGATGTGCTCCAGGTGGGCGCGGGCGTCGTCGGCTGCGTACCCCGCGGGCAGGCTCGACAGCCAGTGCCGGGTCACCGGATCCCGGCAGGCCTCCACCACCCGCGGGACGTCGACCGGCCGGTAGGGCCGCAGCCGGACCCGCTCGCCGTCCAGGACGGGTGCGTCGAGCCACGCCGACGCCGGCTCGAGCGGCTCGCCCCGCAGCAGCGAGCCCACCCAGGCGTCGTAGCGGGTGCCCCGTCCCGGGAGCAGGCTGCGCTGGGTCCCCTCGAAGCGGAAGCCCACCCGCCACGCCGCCCGGCGGCTCGGCCAGTTGCCGGCGACCGCCTGCCAGTGCACGACCTCGAGGTCGAGGACGTCGAAGCCCCAGGGGAGCAGCAGGCGCAGGGCGCGGTCCAGCACACCCCGGCCGCGGGCCCACGGGCCGAGCCCGTAGCCGATGGACGCCCCGCGCGCGCCGTCCGGTCGCAGGTCCACCGAGCCGCAGTAGGCGCCACCGGACTCGACGGCCAGGGCGAGGTTCGTTCCCTGGGCCCATTCCCGGGGCCGGTCCGACAGCCACTCCTCGGCGTGACGTCGTTCGTACGGCGCAGGGACGGTCGTCCAGCGCTGCATCTGCGGGTCGTGGCACTGGGCCACGACGGCGTCGGCGTCCTCAGGGCGGTGTGGGCGCAGCGTCACCACCCCGTCCGTGAGGGTCGGTGCCCACGCCGGCAGGTCCATCCCGTCAGCCTTCCCGCTGGTCGTCGGCCGGGGCAACCCCGGCGCCGGCCGCCACGTCGGGCAGGGGGTGGGGGCGGCGGGAGTGTCTACCATGGGTGGACGGGCACCAACGGTCGCCCCGATTCGTCGTGCCCGACGTGCGGCGCGTGGTGCGCCGCCGGTCACGAGTCCGAGTGCTGGGAGACACCGCGTGGTGAAGATCGTCGAAAGGCTCCTGCGTGCCGGCGAGGGACGCACCCTCAAGCGGTTGGAGGGGCTCGCGGCGCAGGTCAACGAGCTCGAGGAGGACTTCGTCGGGCTGACCGACGCCGAGCTGCGCGAGGAGACGGACCGGTATCGGGCGCGGCTCGGCGACGGGGAGAGCCTGGACGACCTGCTGCCCGAGGCGTTCGCCACGGTGCGCGAGGCGGCCAAACGCACGCTCGGCCAGCGCCACTTCGACGTCCAGCTCGTCGGC
>DATKNA010000176.1:0-6401 GCA_035541595.1 Kineosporiaceae bacterium
GGGTGGCCGCGTCCGGGTCTCCGGCCAGAAGGACGTCGCCGCCGCCGTCGGTCAGGACCTCGAGCAGGCGCTGGGTCGCCGCGGTGACCTCGTGGGCGTCGTCGACGACGACGAGCTTCCACCGGTCACGCTCGGCCGCGAGCAAGGCCGGATCGACGCTGAGCAGGTTCGCAGCGGCGTCCACGATGCCGGCGGGATCGTAGGCACCCGGGGTGGCCAGGGAGGTGACCTCGACGTACTCCTGGAGCACCTCCGCCGCGGCGACCCAGTCGGGCCGACCCCGCCGGCCGCCGAGGGTCGCCAGGCCTTCCGGGCCGATCCCGCGCTCGACGGCGCGCATCAGCAGATCCCGCAGTTCGTCCCGGAACCCGCGCAGGGCGCGCACCCGAGGGTCGAGCGGATGCGGCCAGTGCGGCCCTCGGCCGGCGCCCACCTCGTGGCCGGCGAGCAGGTCGGCGAGCACGAGATCCTGCTCCGGCCCGCTGATCAGTCGCGGTGGGAGGTCCCCCTCGAGCACGTGCACCCGGCGGAGCAGGCCGAAGGCGTACGCGTGCGCGGTGCGGGCGAGCGGCTCCCGAACCGTCCGGGCCAAACGCGCGGCGATGCGGTCCCGGACGTCGGCCGCGGACAGTCGGGTCGCGCACAGCACGAGCACCGCGTCGGGCGCGACCCCATCCCGCTCCACCCTGGCGACGACGGCCTCGACCAGGGTCGTCGTCCGGCCCGTACCCGGCGCCCCGAGCACCACGAGCGGCCCGGCACCCTGTCTCTGCCCGACGACCGAGCACTGGTCCTCGTCGAGCACGGGCAGCTCGGCAAGCACCCGTCGCGGCCGCACCAGCCGTGCGACCGGGGTCTCGGGCCCCCCCTGCGGCCCGGCGGAGGGGGCGGCTGCTGCTGTCACGGCCCGGAGTCCATCACAGCTCACCGACAGACTCCCCGGCCCCGAGCCGCCACCGGGCGAGCCGCAGGTCGACGCGGTTCCCGGCGGGGCGCAGCGGCGTCCCCTCGGCCCGATAGCACCGCAGCGCCTCCCGCTCGTGCCCGGGCGGAGGCGAACCGTCCGCGCGCAGCACGCGCCACCAGGCGACCGCCCCGCCCCACGCGCTCATGACCGCACCGACCTGACGCGGACTGCACCCCACGTGAGCTGCCACGTCGCCGTACGTGACGACCAGACCGGACGGGACGAGGTCGACGGCGTCGAGCACGGCGCCGGCGAGGTCCGGCAGCTCGTCCACGCCCTCTCGCGTCCCCTGCTGCATCCCCAGGAGCATGCCGCACCTCCCCTAGCCTGGGGGTGTGCTGCGACGCTTTCACCGGATGGGCCACGTCATGCCGCCGCGGACGACGGGTCACGAGGGGCGGCCTGCGCAGGAGCGGCGGGGGTCGGCGACGCTGGAGCCCACGCGGGACAGTTCTCGTCGCCATCGGGCGCATCTCGTCCCCCGTGATGTTCCCCGTGGGCAACCGCCAGATCATGTCGTGGTCGCCACCGGCGCGGGCGGCCGGTGGGCCCTGGGACGCGCGCCCCGCGACCGTCGACGCTCCCGGCCAGTCGCCGTCGCGCTCACCGCCGTGACCCTCGCGGCCGGCCTCGGCGGCTGCGGCTCGGCGCAGGAGGCGGTCTCGAGCGCCGCGTCGAACCTGAAGCAGCAGGCGGCGCAGAAGGCCCAGGACGTCGCCGTCCAAGCCTTCCGCTCCCAGGTCTGCTCGATGACCGCGGACGGGACGCTCAGCGGCGCGGAGCTGGCGCGCCTGGGCAAGGAACTCGACGCGGCGCAGGCCGCGGGGGTGCCGGCACAGGTGGTCGCCACCGCGCGCCAGCTGGTCGCCGAGGGCGGGTCGGCGACGAAGGCGCAGGTGCGTCGGGTGCACGCCGCCACCTGTAGGGGCTGACACCTCCACTGACCGGACGGCTGGCTGACGCCGGCTCCCGTGTCTCCCCGACCGCCTGCCGCACGACCTCGACCGGGCGAGCCCCCGAGCTCTCCAGGACCTCGACGCCGCGAGCCCTTGCCGCCGCGTCGTCGCCGCTCGAGAACCGATGGAACCGGGACGGCGCACCTCGCGTCCCAGCGAGCGCCGGGTGGAGCAGCCGCCCGACCGTGGAGCCGGCCGCAGTGCCGGCCGCAGCTGGGAGGTACGACGTGAACCGCTCACGGGCCGTCCGGACCGCAGTCCCTCTGGCCGCGATCACGCTGGTCGCCGCAGGCGGCGCCTGGGCCCTCCACTCCGACGCCGCCCCGGCGACCCGCAGCGGAGGGGAGCGGGTCGCCCCGGCGGTGTACCACACCTTCGACGGCTGCCAGGACCTGCTGTCCTACCTGCGCCGACACGCTGACCCGCTGGTGACCGCCTACGGGATCGCCGGCGGGCAGGACGTGTACGCGGTCGCGACGTCCGGCGCGGCGGCCGGCGGGCCCGTCCCGCGCGCGTCGTCCCCAGCGGCCGCCCCGGAGCGGGCAGCGGCCGGAACCACGTCTGACACCGGCACGAACGTGCAGGTGGCAGGGGTCGACGAGGCCGACGTCAGCAAGCGGTCGGGAGACCTCCTCCTCACGGTGGTCGGTCGGAGGGAGGGCCTCACCGTGGTACGGACCTCGGGGGACCGAGCCCAGGTGGTCGGCCGGCTGGATCCCGGATGGCGTCCGGACTCGCTGCTGGTCCAGGGGTCCACCGTCCTCCTGATCGGATCGGGCCCGGCATCGGTCTCCTCGCGCGGCGTGGGAATCCCCGGGCTCCAGGCCCCCGGTTCCGCTCCCGGCATCTCCTACCCGGCGCCCGGGATGCTCGTCCTTCGGACCAGGGTCGCCCAGGTGGACCTGGCCGACCCTGCGCGCCCCCGGCTCGTGCGGACGCTCGACCTCGACGGGTCCGCGGCGGGCGCCCGGCTGTCCGGCGGCGTCCTGCGCCTGGCCCTGGCCTCCCGGCCCGCCCGGCTGCCCCTCGTCGTCCCGCGGACCACAGGCGTCACCGACGCGACAACGGCGCAGCGGCAGGCGCTGGCGCGCAACCGGGCGATCGTCGCCGCCAGTACCGTCGACGAATGGCTGCCGCAGTTCACCCTGACGCCGGCGGGCGGGCTCCCGTCCAGCGGTGCGTTGCTGGACTGCACGTCGGTCGGCGTGCCCGAGAGCTTTTCCGGCGTCGGAACCCTCGCGATGCTGACGTTCGACCTGCGCTCGGTGGGAATCGGCCACTGGCGCGGCGCCGGCGTCGTCGCGGACGGGACCACGCTCTACTCGACGGGCGACCATACGTACGTCGCCACCACCGGGTGGGCCCCGGTGCCGGCGGGGCAGGTCGACGCGGTCGGGACCATCGGAACACAGCCCGCGCGGACCCAGATCCACGCGTTCTCGACGACGGCCGACGGCGTTCGGTACCTGGGATCGGGCGAGATCGCGGGCAGGCTGCTCGACCAGTACTCGCTCGACGAGTACCAGGGTCGGCTGCGGGTCGCCACCACGACCGGGCCCCTCTGGGGCGGTGGCGTCGTGGAGCCGATGCCGGCGCCGGCTGTGGCCGACGGGGCCGGCTCGGCCGTCTCGTCCACCTCGGCCGTCTCGTCCACCTCGGCCGGCGCGGGCGGCTACCCCGTCGAGTCGTCCGGTGCGGTCACCGTGCTCGCGCTGCGCGGGAGCCGGCTCGAGCAGGTGGGCCGGGTCGACGGCCTCGGCCGGGGTGAGGTGATCCACGCGGTGCGGTTCGCCGGGCCGATCGGGTACGTCGTGACGTTCCGCCGGACGGACCCGCTCTACACGCTGGACCTGTCCGACCCGGCCCACCCGGGGGTCGCCGGCGAGGTGAAGCTGCTCGGCTACTCGGCATACCTGCATCCGCTGGGCGGCGGCCTGCTCCTCGGCGTCGGCCGGGACGCGACGACCGTCGGCACCACCACCGGCGTCCTGATGTCGCTGTTCGACGTCTCCGACACCGCGCACCCCAGGCTGCTCGACCGGGTCGGCGTCCCGGGCGCGTGGTCGGGTACCGAGGCCGACCCGCACGCCTTCGCCTACGCCGCCGGCCTGGCACTGGTGCCGCTGGGCGACGGCGTCCTGGCCGTCCGGGTGGGTGACGGCCGGCTCGGCACACCGGCCGTCCTCCAGCTCGCGCGCGGCGGCTCCGACCCCCAGCTCGCCGTGGACGAGGTTCGCACCTTCGCGGATCCGGACCGGTTGTGGACCGTCGCTCCCGGGTCGGCCGGCGCCGTCGTCGCGGCCCACGACGCGCACAGCCTCAGCTGGCTGTCGGCCGTGACGTTCTGAGCGCGACCACCGTGACGTGTTTCGGCGACCCCGGCGCGTCCACCCGCCCCGGCCGGCGGGGACCCACTCCGCCGACCTGGCAGGCTGCGTACACCAGCGGGGGTGGCTCAGTAGACGGGCTTGTCCGGTTCGATCTCGCGGACCCAGGCCAGCACGCCCCCGGCGACGTGGACGGCGTCGCGGCCGGCGGCCCGCAACATCACCAGGGCGCGGGCGGAGCGCACCCCGCTCTTGCAGAGCAGGACGACGCGGCGGCCGTCGGCACCGACGGCATCCGGCCGGGCCTCGATCCGGGCCAGCGGGACGCCGACGGCGCCCGGCACGGCGACGATGTCGAGCTCGTACGGCTCACGGACGTCCACGAGCACGAAGTCGTCGTCCCCGGCCTCCCGGGCGGCCAGCATGGCCGCGAGGGTGCGGACGTCGATCTCGCCGTCCGGGAGGCTCCGGGCAGGAGGGGACGCCGACTGCCCGGCGACCGCCGCTGAGCCGGGAGCGAGCTCGCAGGGTGTGTCGGCGGCGAGCCCGGTGACCGGTCGACGGTCGGCCGCGGCGCGGACCGTGATCGTCCGCCAGCTCGTGCCCAGCGCGTCGATCGCGAGCATGCGGCCGACGAGCGGCTGGCCGATGCCGCAGACGAGCTTCACTACCTCGGTGGCCATCACGGACCCGACCGACGCGCACAGCGCACCGAGCACGCCGCCGGTCGCACAGTCGGCCACGCTGCCGGGAGCCGGCGGTGTGGGGAAGAGGTCGCGGTAGCTGGGCCCGTGCGGAACCCAGAAGACGGCGACCTGACCGTCGAACCCGAGGATCGATCCCCACACATCCGGCTTGCCGAGCAGCGCGCAGGCCTCGTCCACGAGGTAACGGGTGGGGAAGTTGTCCGCGCCGTCGAGGACGAGGTCGTACCCGGCGATGATGTCCAGCGCGTTGGCCGACGTCAACCGGACGGGGTGGGTGTGCACGGTGACGTGCGGATTGGTCGCGTGCACCCGGTCGCGGGCGCTGTCCACCTTGAGCCGCCCGACGTCGGCGTCGGTGTGCACCACCTGGCGCTGCAGGTTGCTGACCTCGACCGTGTCGGCGTCCACGACGCCGATGGTGCCGACGCCGGCGGCGGCCAGGTAGAGCAGGGCCGGGCTGCCGAGCCCGCCCGCACCCACCACGAGGACCCTCGCGTTGGCCAGGCGGCGCTGACCGAGGACGCCCACGTCGGGAAGGACGAGGTGACGGGAATAGCGCTCGACGAGGCCGGCGGTCAGGGGCGGACCGGGCTCCACGAGCGGCGGCAACGGTCCGGCAGACACGTCTCGAGCATGCCACGCCGGTGGCGCCGCACCCCGGTCGGACCGGCGACGGCAGGGCCGCACGCACGCTTCGTCCGGTTGTGCGGCGAGTGCGCCGGCGTCGACCGCCCGGACGGAGGGGTTCAGGTCGGTTACCGGCGGGTAGGATCTGCCCAGGTCGCGGCCGCGGTGAGGGGCGGTGCGGGCAGACGAGCGGCGAGACGAGCGACGAGACGAGGGTGGGAGGTGCGCAGATGGCGGCACCGGGGATGAGGGGACGGGGTGCCCGGCTCCCCCGCAGCGCCCGCCGCACACAGCTGCTCGGCGCCGCCCGCGAGGTCTTCGTCGCACAGGGCTACCACGCCGCCGCGATGGATGAGATCGCCGAGCGGGCCGGAGTCAGCAAGCCCGTGCTCTACCAGCACTTCCCGAGCAAGCGGGACCTGTACCTCGCGCTGCTGGAACAGCACACCGACGAGCTGGTCGAGGCCACGCGTGAGGCCTTGGCGTCCACGTCGGACAACAAGCAGCGCGTCGCGGCGACGATGACGGCGTTCTTCGCGTTCATCGACTCCGAGAGCGAGTCGTTCCGACTCGTCTTCGAGTCGGACTTCACCAACGACCCCGAGGTCCGCGAGCTCCTGGACCGGATGCAGCGAGGCTGCGCCGAGGCGATCGCCGAGGTCATCGAGGAGGACACCGGACTGTCGGCGGCAGAGGCCGAGCTGCTCTCGATCGGCCTGACCGGGATCTCGCACGTCACGGCGCGGTACTGGATCCAGGCCGGGCGGCCGATCCCGCGGGACGCCGCCGCATCGCTCGTGTCCCACCTGTCGTGGCG
>DATKNA010000177.1:0-3324 GCA_035541595.1 Kineosporiaceae bacterium
GCAGCCGCCCGCGCCGCAGCCGCCGCGAACCCCGAGGACGTCGACGCGCAGATCCTCGTCGCCGACATCGATCTGCTCGGGGGGCACGTCGAGGACGCCTTCGACCGGCTGGTCGAATCCGTACGGCGGACCACGGGCGCCGATCGTGACCGGGTCCGGTCCCACCTCGTCGAGCTCTTCGACGTGGTCGGTGCCGATGATCCCCGGGTGCCCGCAGCCCGCCTGGCGCTCGCGAACGCCGTCTTCGCGTAGGCGCTGACCGGCCTCCTCCGTTCGGCCCAGGTCAGTGCTCTCAGCGCTCTATCGCTGACTCTGGGTGACAGTCTCGTCGACGTGGCGCGCATCTTCGTCGTGGGGGCCGGCGTCGTGGGCACCGCCGTGGGGCGGGGTCTCCTGGCGGCCGGGCACCTCGTGACCCTCGTGGACATCTCGCCGGACCGGGTCGAGTCCCTTCTCGCGGAGGGCCTCGACGCGACTCCCCGACTCGACCTGCGCGGTGAGCCCTCGTCCTACGTCTTCCTCGCCCTGCCGACGCCGGCGGGACGGCTCGGGTACGACCTGCGGCCGATCGCCTCCGGGGCCCGGGACGTCGGCCGGGCGGTCGGCGAGGCCTGGGCCGACCGGCGGGTAGCCGGACGGCACAGCAGCCGGCGTGAGGGCCGGGCCGACCACCTGTGGGCCGACCACCTGCGGGCCGACCACCTGCGGACCGACCACCTGCGGGCCGACCACCTGCGCGGCGACGCCCGCGCGGAGCACCCGTGCGGCGGCGACCACGCCGACGGTCATCCGGTGCACACCGTCGTCACGCGTTCCACCGTCCCGCCGGGGACGACCACCCAGCTCGTCGGCCCCGCGCTCGCGCAGGGCTCGGGCACCGCGGAGGGTGTCGGGTTCGCGCTCGCCGCCAACCCGGAGTTCCTGCGTGCGGCCAGCGCCGAGGACGACGTCCGCTGGCCGTGGATGACGGTGATCGGCGCCCGCAGCCGGCGTGTGGCCGAACGACTCCGGACGCTTCTCGAGCCGTTCGGCGGCGAGGTGCGGGTCTTCGACCGGCCGGAGACCGCCGAGCTCGTCAAGTGCGCGCACAACCTCTACAACGCCACGAAGATCAGCTTCTGGAACGAGATGTGGCTCGTCGCCACGTCGCTCGGTATCGACCCCGACGAGGTCGCCGGGACCGTCGCGCGCAGCGCCGAGGCCTCCATGAACCCGCTGTACGGCGTCCGCGGCGGCGCGCCGTTCGCCGGTCGGTGCCTGCCCAAGGACGCCGACGGCTTCCTGGCCTTCGCCCGCGAGCTGGGTTTGCCCATGCGGCTCCTGGACGCCGTCACCGGGGTCAACCGCGACCTGGGCGAGCGGGTCGACGGCGAGCTGGAGGCACTGACCCGTGGCGGGGGTCGGGTGCTCGACCTGCGCGAGGCGGAGCGTCGTGACAGCGGGCCGCACGAGCCGGCGGACGGCTGGGCCGACGGGGCAGTCGGTGATCCGCGCGGAGACGTCTGGTGACGGGTCTGGCCATCGGCCGGCTCCCGGTCGCCCGGTGAGGTTGCTGGTCGCGGCCCTCGGCGTCGTGGTCGCGGCGGTCCTGTCCGCGGCCTGCCCCGCGTCCGCGTCCGCCGGCCCGGACAGCCGAGCCGCCGCCGGCCCGCCGTCCGTCCCGGCCGACCCCGTGTCGTCGTCCTCCGGACCGACCCCGCCCGCGGAGCTGCCCGGGGTCCCGGCCGCCGCGCTGCTCGCCCGCGGGCGCGTGCTCGTGCTGCGCCCGCACCGGCTGGAGATCGCCGTGGACGGGCGCGTCCGTCGGGAGGTCGCGCTGACGCAGCCGCTCGACCTGTCCTTGTTGCCGGACGTCGTCGGCGATCCCGCCTTCGCCGACCGGATCGCGCCCGGCGTGCTGCGGCTCGGCGCCGTGCTCGTCCAGCGGCCGGACACCCGGGTCGAGGCCGGCGGCCCCCTCCGTGTCGAGCTGGGTGACACGGGCGGTGCGGGGCCCGCCCGGCTCACCGGCACGCGGTCGTCGCTGCGTCTGCGCGGTGTGACCGTGAGCGCGGTCGCGGGATCGCGGCCGTCGCCACCGTTCGTCGCCGCGGGTCTGCGGTACCTGCACGAGTCCGACGTGCGACTCGAGGACGTCACCCTCGCCGGCCTCGGCGGGCCCCGCGTGCCGGCGCTGCGGGCCGACGGCGGGCGCCTCGCCCTGGTCCGGGTGGCGCTCTCGGCGGCCGGGCGGGGGGTCCAGGTCGGACAGCCCGTGGCACTCGACGTGGACGGACTGGCGGGTCGGGCGGCCGGGACGGCGTTGACCCTGATCGGCGGCCGGCAGCTCGTGCTCTGCGGGCTCAGGCTCGTCGGAACCTCCGACGCCCTGGTCGTGCGGGGGTCGGTGGCGGTCGTCGTCCGAGGTGGCGAGCTGCGCGGCGGCCGGCACGCGGTGCGGGCGACCGACTCCCGGGACGTCGTGCTGGAGGGGACGGCGACGACCGGCGCGGTGCGCGGAGCGACGGTCCGGTCGGGTCCGGCCGGCCCGCCGGCCGGAGGGGGCGGTGTGCCGGCGGACGGCGGACCTGGGACGCGGCCGCCGTGGTGGCCGGTGCGTGGCGCCGGCGCGCTGGCCCTGCTCGTCCTGGCGGGCGGGATCGCGCTGGAGCCGGCCAGGTCCCGGCGCCGGTCCCCCGCCTCGATCCCGGTGGGCGTGCCGGACCGGGCCGCCCGGTGGGCAGTGCCCGGGGCCCTGCCCGTGCCCGCGGACGGCGACCTGCTGGAGCGGCTGGACCTCGGCTTGCTGGAGCCGCTGGACCTCGGCCTGCCCCCGTCCCCCTCCGGAAGCGGTTGTCGCGAATGCGGTCAGGGCGATCGGACGTCCGGCTGACCCGCGTCGGAGCATCTCTGCGTCGTGGCTCCAATACTCTGCGTAGAGCTTCGGTGAGTCCACCGGAGGCGTCGACAGTCGATCTCCGGAGGAACGGGTGCCTCGAGCGTCGCGTCACCCGCAGGACCTTGTTGCGGTCCGCCCGCTGCCGGACTCGCCGTCGACGGGCGGACCTGCCGCCTCCGGGCCGGGCGGGCAGCCGACGTTCGACGAGCTCCTGCACGGGTCGTCGGCATCGCCGGCGGGGCTCGCCGGCGCAGCCCGACCTCGGCTGGTCGTGCGCATGGCGACCAGGGTGCGGCTGGTGGCGTCACGACGACCGGCCCGGGCCACGGCGGGGTCGCGATGAACGGTCGCCACGACGGCGGGTCCCACCCCAGCTGGGAGCAGTTGCTCAGCGGCGCCGGGCCGGCACGACGGCCGGGTGTCGCCACGGCGGCCCGGCATGCCCG
>DATKNA010000178.1:0-12175 GCA_035541595.1 Kineosporiaceae bacterium
CAGTCCGTGCGGACCCGAACCATACCGGTGTTCTCGGGGTTTCGATCACTCCTCGTGCATGGATCGGTCCGTCACCCGGGCGGCGGCGGCTCGGTCCACGCCATCCGAGCGGCGCTCAGACGTTGAACCTGAACTCGACCACGTCGCCGTCCCGCATGACGTAGTCCTTGCCCTCGATGCGCACCGTGCCACGCGCCTTCGCCTGCGCCATCGAACCCGCCTCGACGAGGTCGGCGTACGAGACGATCTCCGCCTTGACGAAGCCGCGCTGGAAGTCGGTGTGGATGACTCCGGCCGCCTGCGGCGCCGTCCAACCCTGCCTGATCGTCCAGGCCCGGGACTCCTTCGGGCCGGCGGTGAGGAACGTCTGCAGTCCGAGGGTGTGGAACCCGACCCGGGCCAGCTGGTCGAGGCCGGGCTCGGTCTGCCCCACGCTCGCGAGCAGCTCGGCGGCCTCGGCGGGTTCGAGCTCGGCGAGTTCCGCCTCGAGCTTCGCGTCGAGGAAGACGGCGTCCGCGGGAGCCACCAAGGCTCTCAATCGTTCGTGCAGGTCCTTGTCGACCAGGCCGTCCTCGTCGACGTTGAACGCGTAGATGAAGGGCTTGGCGGTGAGGAGGGACAGCTCCCGCAGCTGCGAGACGTCGACCCGGTCGGCGGCCGCGCCGGCGTGCAGCGTGGTGCCGCCGTTCAGCAGGTCCCGGGCGGCCGCAGCGGCCGCCAGCACCGCGGGGTCGGTCTTCCTGCCCTTGACCTCCTTGTCCAGCCGCGGGATCGCCCGCTCCAGCGTCTGCAGGTCGGCGAGGATCAGCTCGGTGTGCACCACCTCGACGTCCCCGGCCGGATCGACCGCGCCCGCCACGTGGACGACGTCCGGATCGGCGAACGCGCGCACCACCTGGCAGATCGCGTCGGCCTCGCGGATGTTCGCCAGGAACTTGTTGCCCAGGCCCTCCCCCTCGCTGGCCCCCTTGACGATCCCGGCGATGTCGACGAAGGACACGGTCGCGGGCACGACGCGCTCGCTGTGGAAGATCCGGGCGAGGACGTCGAGCCGGCCGTCCGGCAGGGGCACGACGCCGACGTTGGGCTCGATCGTGGCGAACGGGTAGTTGGCGGCGAGAACCTGCGCCTTGGTGAGCGCGTTGAAGAGCGTCGACTTGCCGACGTTGGGCAGCCCGACGATGCCGATGGTGACAGCCACGAGGCCGACAGTCTAGCCATGGCCCTGCCGCCCGGAGCAGCGCACGACGGCGGCACCGACCCCCCGTCAGTCCAGGGCCTTGCGCAGGAACGCCACGTCGGCCGCGATGCCGTCCATGGGCGTCTCGATGATCACGTCGCAACCCGCCTCCCGGCAGGCGGCGACGATGAGCTCGGGGTCGATCGTGCCGGAGTCGAAGTTCGCGTGCCGGTCCGCCCCGGAGCCGGCGGCGTCGCGGGAGCTGTTGGCGTGGACGAGGTCGACCCGGCCGGTGATGCCGCGGACCCGATCGACGATCCCGACGAGATCCTCGCCGGCCGTCCAGGCATGGCAGGTGTCGAGCACGAAGCCGGGCCCGAAGTCGCCGACGGCATCCCACAGCCGGGCGAGGCGGTCGAAGCTGCGCGCCATGGCGTTCTCCCCGCCCGCCGTGTTCTCGATGAGGATCGGCAGACCGAACCCACCGTCCGGCGCCCGCTCGAGGGTCTTGCGCCAGTTCTCGTAGCCCTCCTCGGGGTCGTCCTTCGCCGTGACGTGACCGCCGTGGACGATCAGG
Organism: Kineosporiaceae bacterium; assembly: GCA_035541595.1. GTDB lineage: Bacteria > Actinomycetota > Actinomycetes > Actinomycetales > Kineosporiaceae > DATKNA01. The sequence goes on from DATKNA010000178.1 coordinate 1,758, forward strand.
CCTCGGGCTCCGATCCCGGCCGCGGCGGCGGCGTGCTGGGTGAGGATCTTGCGGCTGGGGATGCGGATCTTGTTGTTCGTGCTGGCGACGTTCACCAGGTACGGCGCGTGGATGTAGACGGCGAGGTCGGTCGCCCGGATCGCCTCCGCGCGCGGGTGCGGCGGCGGCGCCTTCCATCCCTGCGGATCCCCCAGGAAGAACTGAACCGCGTCGGCGCCGATCGCCGCGGCGTGGGCCAGCGGGTCGGCGGAGTCGACGTGCGCACCGATGACAGCCACGAACCCAGGCTAGGTCCCGGCGCCGCCGCTGCGTCGGGGCACCGTGTCGGTGGCGGCTGCGAGGGTGTGGGCATGGACTTCCCGACGTTCCTCGCCCTGCTCGCCGGGCTGGCCCTGGGCCTGATCGCGGGCCTCCTGCTGACGTCGGCGGCCGCCCGGGCCCGCGCCGCCGCCACGGTCGCGGAGCGTGATCTGCTCCGCGAGCGGGTCACCGACCTCGAGTCCGCCGCCGCGCAGGACCGGGAGCTGGCGGCGACCCTCTCGCCGCTGGCGGGCGCCCTGCATCGGGTCGAGGAGCAGGTCCGGACCCTCGAGCGAGACCGGTTGCAGCAGTACGCCCGGCTGGGCGAGCAGATCGAGGCGGTCAGGGTGTCCGGCGAGGCGCTGCGCACCCAGACGGCGGCGCTGGCCGGAGCCCTGCGCTCCCCCACCGCTCGTGGCACGTGGGGCGAGGTCCAGCTGCGCAGAGTGGTCGAGCATGCCGGGATGCTCGCCCGCGTCGACTTCACCGCGCAGGCCACGGCCACCACACCGGACGGCGACGGCGTCCGGCCCGACCTCGTCGTCCACCTCCCCGGCGGCAAGCACGTGGTCGTCGACGCCAAGGCGCCGCTGGCCGCGTTCCTCGAGGCGAGCGAACCGAGCCGGGCGACGGACGACGAGGAGCGGCAGCGGCGCGCCGCGCAGGCGCACGCCCGGGCCCTGCGCGCCCACGTCGACGCCCTCGCCGCCAAGGCGTACTGGTCGGCGTTCGACCCGTCGCCCGAGCTCGTCGTCTGCTTCGTGCCTGGTGAGGCATTCCTCGCGGCCGCGTGTTCGACCGACCCGGCCCTCCTCGAACACGCCATGGCCCGGCGGGTCGTCCTCGCCACACCGACCACGCTGATCGCGCTGTTGCGAACCGTCGCGCTCACCTGGCAGAGCGAGGCGCTCGCCGGCAGTGCGAAGGAGTTGTTCGCCGTGGGTCGGGACGTGTACGCCCGACTGGGGGCCCTGGGTGCGGGCGTGGGCAAGCTGGGGCGCACGCTGCAACGGGCGGTGGACGACTACAACCTCGTCGTGGGCACCCTGGAGCGGCGCGTGCTCGTCGCCGCCCGGCGGATGAACGATCTCGGGGTCGTCGACGGCGACCTCGACTCGCCCGGCGTCGTGGACGCCGTCCCCCGGCCGATGACGTCCGCCGAGCTGATCGACCCGTCCGGCCTGCGCTCACCCGGCCTGCCCGCGGCCGGCCTTGATGTCCCGGCGTAACTCCTTGGGGAGGGAGAAGAGCAGGTCCTCCTCCGCGGTGACGACCTCCTCGGCAGGACCGAACCCGCGGTCGGCGAGCCAGGCCAGCACCTCCCGAACCAAGATCTCGGGAACGGACGCGCCCGATGTGACGCCCACGGTGCGGACGCCGTCCAGCCACGCCTCGTCGATCTCCGTCGCGTCGTCCACCCGATGAGCGGCGCCGGCGCCGTGCTCGAGCGCGACCTCGACGAGCCGGACGGAGTTCGAGGAGTTGCTCGACCCGACGACCAGGACGAGATCGGCCGCGGCCGCGATCTTCTTGACGGCCACCTGCCGGTTCTGCGTGGCGTAGCAGATGTCGTCGCTGGGCGGATCCTGCAGCTGCGGGAAGCGCTCGCGCAACCGGCGCACGGTCTCCATCGTCTCGTCGACGGAGAGGGTGGTCTGGGACAGCCAGACGACGCGCTGCGAGTCGCGCACCGTGACGCGGTCGACGTCGTCCGGGCCCTCGACCAGGGTGATGTTCGAGGGCGCCTCGCCGGAGGTGCCCTCCACCTCCTCGTGCCCGGCATGCCCGATCAGGAGGATGTCGTAGTCGGCGGTGGCGAACCGGAGGGCCTCCTTGTGGACCTTGGTCACCAGCGGGCACGTCGCGTCGATCGTCTGGAGGTGACGCCGGGCGGCCGCCGCGCGGACCGCGGGGGCCACCCCGTGCGCCGAGAAGACCACGATCGCCCCCTCCGGCACGTCGTCGGTGTCATCGACGAAGATCGCTCCGCGTCGCACCAGCGCGGCCACGACGTGCTTGTTGTGGACGATCTGCTTGCGCACGTACACCGGCGGACCGTGTAGCTCCAGCGCCTTCTCGACGGCGACCACCGCTCGGTCGACGCCCGCGCAGTACCCTCGCGGGGCGGCCAGCAACACCCGGCCGCGCTGCGTCCCCGTGCCGGCGAGCACGGCCTCGGAAGTCCAGGTCACGGGTCCATCGTAGGTGGCGGGACCTGTGGCGGCCCGGGCTGCGTAGGGTGACACCCGTGACAGCGCCGGCTCGACCGGCCGTGATCCCCGCGACGGCTGGGGCGACGACCCCGCAAACGCCCTGGCCCGTGCGACTGCTCACGGCCAAGCTGACCGAGTACCTCGCCAAGGCGCCCGGCGTCTGGCTCGAGGGCCAGGTCGTCCAGGTCACCCGCCGGCCCGGTCAGGGCACCGTGTACCTGACCCTGCGCGACACCGACGTCGATCTCTCCTTCAGCCTCACCGTCGCCGCGAAGATCCTCGACGGCCTGTCCGCCCCGCTGGCGGACGGCGCGCACGTCGTCGTCCACGCCCGACCGCAGCTCTTCCCGCGCCGGGGCAGCCTGGTCCTCAACGCCGACGACCTGCGTCCCGTCGGTATCGGCGAGCTGCTCGCCCGGCTGGAACACCTGCGCCGGGTGCTCGCCGCGGAAGGCCTCTTCGCCGCGGACCGCAAGAAGCCCTTGCCGTTCCTGCCGCGCATGGTCGGGCTCGTCTCGGGGCGGGCGAGCGCCGCCGAGCGCGACGTCGTCGAGAACGCCCGCCGCCGCTGGCCCGGCGTCAGGTTCGACGTCCGCTCGGTCGCCGTCCAGGGGCCGAACAGCGTCCCGGAGGTCATCGCCGCCGTCGAGGCCCTGGACGCCGAGCCCGAGGTCGACGTCATCGTCGTCGCGCGCGGCGGTGGGTCCCTCGAGGACCTGCTGCCGTTCTCCAACGAGGCCCTCCTCCGCGCCGTCGCCGGGTGCCGGACCCCGGTGGTCAGCGCCATCGGGCACGAGGTCGACGCCCCGCTGCTCGACCTCGTCGCCGACGTGCGGGCCTCCACCCCCACGGACGCCGCCAAGCGGGTGGTGCCCGACGTGGCCGAGGAGCTGACGCGGGTGGCGCAGGCCCGGTCCCGGATCCGCGCGGCCGTGCTGTCCCGGGTGGACCGTGAGGCCCGACTGCTCGCCGACCTGCGGTCACGACCGGCGCTGGCCGACCCCGCCCGCGTCCTGCTCGCGCACGCGGAGCAGATCGCAGGCCTGACGTCCCGCTCGCGCGCAGCCGTCACCGCCCGGCTGCACCGAGCCGGGGACGACGTCGCGCACCTGCGTGAACGGGTGCGCGCCCTGTCGCCGGCCGCGACCCTGGCACGCGGCTACGCGGTGGTTCAGGACGTCGATGGTCGGGTGGTGCGTGAGCCGGCAGCCGTGGCGCCGGGAGCATGGCTGAGGATCCGGCTGCACGGCGGCGACCTGGCCGCCGTCGCCGCGGAGATGACCGGCCCCGGCGACGGCGTGCGACGGGACGGCGTCCTGAGGTGACGGCGACCGGCGAGGGGAGGCCCAGTGAGTGACCAACAGCCCGTGGGGACCGCGAGACCGGGCGCGTCCACCGGCCCTGCCGGACCCGGCGACCTCGGCGATCTCGGCTACGAAGAGGCCCGCGACCAGCTGGTCGAGGTGGTCCGCCGGCTCGAGGCAGGGGGGGTGACGCTGGAGGAGTCGCTCGCCCTGTGGGAGCGGGGCGAGGCGCTCGCCAGCCGGTGCGAGCAGTGGCTGGCCGGGGCGCGGGCACGGGTCGAGGCCGCCAGCGCCGCGCGCGACGAGGGCGGATCGGCGAGCTGAGTCGGTGACCGCGCCGGGGGCGTGCGCCGAGGCGGGTGGTCCCCCGCGGCCGCGACTCAGTGGGTGCGACAGATCGGCCGCACCGGGCCGTCGCTGTGCAGCACGACGATCGGATAGTCGATGTCCACGATCCGGTAGCCCCGGCGGAGGGAGATGCCCAGGGCGGCGTTCGGCCTCGGCGTCTGCCAGCCGGTGTCCAGCTGGCTCATGTCGAGCACGACCCAGGTGGCCAGACCCCGCGACTGCGTCGGTTGCGTGATGTAGTCGCGGGCGGTGAGGTGCGGGCCGAGCTGGTTCGCGGCCTCGACGCACTGGTTCGAGGGGATGTGTGGCAGCACGCGCTCGATGGCGGCGATCCGGGCGTTCGGGTGCCAGAACCAGTAGCTCGTCATCCGTCGGATCGGGAAGTCGGGCCAGTGGAGCACGTGGCCGAGCACGAGGAAGCCGACGCACCAGGCGATCCAGAGATCGACTGGCAGCAGGCCGCGCCACCGCCACCCGGGCCGGCGACGGCGAAGCCATCGGGTGATCTTGTCGACGGTGTCCACGGCAGCCAAGGCGACGGTCGGCGCGAGCACGCTGGAGTAGTGATAGCCGGTGCCCCAGAGCTGGCTGCGGGAGTTGAGCATGCGCTCGGCGACGAAGGGCAGGGTCAGCAGGATGTACGGGGATGCCACGCCGACCAGTGCCGTGGGCGCCACCAGCTGGAGCAGGGTGTGCGCCTTGATCGATGGCGTCACCATGATCCGCAGAACCTGCCAGGGCTGGGTCAGCGCGAATCGCACGGCGGACGCCGGGTCGGGGCCGAGCGCGGGGAACGTCCAGTAGACGAACGACCCGGTCGGCGCCAGTCGCGGGATGACCACGGACGTAGCCAGCCAATACCCGCCGGACCCGAGGGCCACGAGCGCTGCCCCGACCGCGAGATTGGCACGTCGCGGGGCAGCCCAGAGCCGTATCGCCGCCACGGGGCCCGCGCGGTCCGCATCAGCGGGCAGGCCGTCCGGATCGAACGCATGACGGGACGGGTCGGCCCGATCGGACCGGCGTGCGCGACGGGCGGGAGCCGGCGAGGCCGGCGACCGCAGCGCCACCAGCAGGCCCGCCACGACCACGAACGCGCCCATGTCCTCGCGGACGCCCAGGAGCAGCACGCAGCACAGGACGACGACCCACCACGACCGCCGGTCGATGGCGTCGATGACGACCGCGATGAGCGGCACCGCCAGCGCGATCTCGTGGACGTCGAATTGGACGGCCTGCTGCAGGGGCCAGCTCAGCCCGTAGACCAGCGCGACGATCAGCGCGCCCCGGCCGCCCAGCCGACGCTCGGTGAACCTCGCGACCGGCACCATCGACGCGGCGAACAGCGCGGCCTGCGCGAGCAGGAGCATCCGCGGGTCGGCCCAGATCCAGTACAGCGGCGCGAAGACGGCGACCAGCGGATGGAAGTGGTCGCCGAGCAGGTTGTACCCCGGCGCCTTGAGCGGCACGATCGGCGCCTCGAACCGGGAGTACGCCCGCACCGCCTGGTCGAAGATGCCCAGGTCGTAGTTCGTCGTCTCGTAGTGGACGTGCCGCACCCAGGCGTAGCTCGCGTAGATCGCGAACACCAGCGCGCACAAGCCGGCGAGAATCCGCCGATCCGCCCGCTCGGGCCGCGCCGCGGCGGGCCCGGACGACGGCGTGACGGCGCCCGACCCCGTCGGTGGGGCCGCTTCGCGGACCGTCACGACGCCGGCACGCGCAGCGCGCGGGCGAGCTGCGTCGCGAGCGGCAGCCCGCCGGTCTTGCTCGTCACCAGGATCACCTGGTTCGGCCGGCGCAGCAGCAAGCTGGTGTAGGCGCGCTCGGCCTTGTCCCAGTGCTCCCAGACGACGCCGTCGATGGTGACGCGACCGACCTTGCGGCCGCCGGCGTCGTTGATCTGCAGCCAGCGGGCGGTCATCCGAGTCGCCTGCTCGACGCCGGTCTGCCCTTGCGGCGAGGTGTACCCGAGGTGGAAGTCCTTGATCCCGTCGGCCGCGTTGCGGACCCCGGCCTCGGTGACCACCCAGGTCGAGGGCAGCTCCTGGGGAGTGATCGGAGTGAAACCCAGCTCCACCGTGGCGGCCGCGGCGGCGCCGACGACGTCGGCCTGCGGCTGGACGATCCGGTTCGGTCGCGGCACGAGGAGCCAGATCACGGCCACGACGGCGAGCACGACGAGCATCGTCCGGACCATGTCGGCAACCGTCCCGCGGACCCCTCGCCGAGCCCGGCCGTCCTCGGCCGGAGGTTGCCCGTCCGAGCCCGTCGCGGGCGGCGGCGACTGCGGATCCGTCGTCGTGCTCACGCCCCCATCGTGCCGTGTGCCCCCCGGCGTGGCCGAACCGGGCCGGCACGCCGAGGCCGGGCGGTCGGACCCACCCCGCCGCTACGATGCGCCAATGGACGACGTCCTCGTCGTCGGCGAGGCGCTCGGCGACATCGTCCGCCACCCCGGCGGTGGCACTACCGAGCACCCCGGCGGCAGCCCGGCCAACGTGGCCCTGGGGTTGGGCCGGCTCGGCCGCCGCGTCTCGCTGCTGAGCCGCATCGGCGACGACGCCCGCGGCGAGGGGGTACGGGCGCACCTGGCGGCGTCCGGGGTCTCCCTCGTCCCCGGCACCATCGCCCGCGCGCCCACGTCCACCGCCACCGCCGTCCTCGACGACCACGGCGTGGCCAGCTATGAGTTCGTCCTCGACTGGATGCTGCCCGCCACCGAGGTGCCGGAGGCGAAGGCGCTGCACACCGGCTCGATCGCCGCCTTCCTGCCACCGGGCGGCGACGCCGTCCTCGACCTCGTCCGGCGGACCACGGGCCGGTCCACTGTGAGCTACGACCCGAACGCGCGCCCCTCGCTCATGGGCGAGGCCTCGGTGGCGCTGCGGCGGGTGGAGACCTTCGTGTCCGCGGCCGACGTCGTCAAGGTCAGCGACCAGGACCTGGCGTGGCTGCACCCCGGGGTCGATCTCCTCGACGTCGCCCACGCCTGGCTGGCCCTGGGCCCGGCGCTGGTCGTCGTCACCCGCGGCCCGGGCGGCGCCGTCGGGGTCTGCGCCGACGGGGTCGTGGACCTGCCGGCGCCCCCGGTCGCCGTGGCGGACACGGTCGGCGCGGGTGACGCCTTCACGTCGGGGCTGCTCGACGCGCTGGCGGCCGCCGATCTGCTGGGGGCGGACCGGGCTCCCGCCCTGCGCGCCATCGCCCGGGACGTCCTCGCCTCCGCGGTGCGGCATGCGACCCGCGTCGCGGCCGTGAACTGCTCCCGGCCGGGCGCGGACCCGCCGACCCGGGCCGAGCTCGAGGCCGCCTTCCCGGACGAGGCCGTCCTCCCGGGCGGGGTCGCCTTCCCGGGCGGGGTCGCCCTCCCGGACGAGGTCGGCTGATCCTTCAGGCGGCGGCCGGTCCGGTCGACCCCCGCACCAGGAGCCGCACCGGGTGCACGTGGTGCGCGTCATGGTCGGCGACGTCCGCCGGCGCCCGGTCGTCCTCCTCGTCCTCGTCGTCCCCCGCGGCCAGCCGACCGACCAGCCAGCGCGCCGCCTGCGCACCCAGGTCGTACACCGGCTGCGCGACGGTCGTCAGGTCAAGGGTGCCGGCGAGCTCGTGCCCGTCGACGCCGACGACCGAGACGTCCCGCGGGCAGCCCAGGCCCAGGTCACGCACCGCGGCCATCGCTCCGAAGGCCATCTCGTCCGACTGGCAGAACAGCGCCGTCGGCGGCTCGCCCGAGGTCAGCAGATCGTGGGCCGCCCGGTAGCCGCCCTCGGGCGAGAAGCCGCCGTCCCGGATCCACTCCGGTCGCACCGCGAGCCGGGCCTGCGTCAGCACCGAGCGGTAGCCGCCGGTCCGCCGCACACCGGGCCCGGAGGGTCGCGATCCCGACAGGTCGCCGCCGATCGAGGCGATCCGCCGGTGTCCCAGCTCGACCAGGTGACGGACGGCGACGCGGGCGGCCTCCGCGTCGTCGATGAGCTCGCCGTGGCCACCCGCCACGGGCTCACCGACCCAGGCCAGCGGGATCCCGAGCCCGCGCAGCACGGCGACCTCGCCGGGGTCGACGTCGAGCGCGACGAGCAACAGCGCGTCCACCCGGCGGCGGACCGGCAGGGACGCGAAGAACTCGTGCCGGCGCCGGTCGTCGGCGAGGACGTGCAGCACGAGGTCGTAGCCGTGGGTGCGGAGCGACGCCTCGATCCCCCGTACCACCTCGGCGAAGAACCAGCGGCCGGCGTACGGCAGGACCACGCCGATCGACCGCATCCGCCCGGTCGCGAGGGCCGAGGCCAGCGGCGAGGCGGCGTACCCCAGCTCGTCGGCCGCGCTGAGGACCTTGGTGCGCGTCTCCCGGGAGACGTTGGGCAGGCCCCGCAGGGCCCGCGAGACGGTGGCCGGCGAGACCCCGGCGCGACGAGCCACGTCGACGATCCCGACACCGCGCCCGGGGCCGCCGGGCTGATCCTGGCGGGGCTTGCGCGTCCGGCGTCGATCGCTCCACCCGCCGAGCCGCTCCGCACCGCCGGCCACACCGCCTCCCTCACCCGGGCGGCCACACGGGTGCCCGGTCATGGCCCGCGGCAAGCGTACCGTCCGGCACGGACCCGGCTCCGCACCCCTCGGCCGACCCCGCCGGATCGCCCACCCCCGGCGAGCCGTGGCTCCCCTTTCCGGCGGTCGCCACGCCACCTAGATTCGCCTGGACGGCGATCGACCTCCAGGAGCGGCACGTGGGTATCGAGGACTTCCAGATCGGGCTGGCACGACGGGCGGCCAATTTCGCGCCGCTCACGCCGCTGGTGTTCCTGGACTGGAGCGCCGACGTCTACCCCGAGCACCCGGCCGTCGTGCACGGCGCACGCCGGTTCACCTGGCGCCAGACCCGCGAGCGCTGCCGCCGGCTCGCCTCGGCGCTGCGGGCGCGGGGCATCGGGCGCGGCGACACGGTCGCCCTGCTGCTGTCGAACACTCCGGAGATGATCGAGGCGCACTTCGGGATCCCGATGACCGGCGCGGTGATGGTCCCGATCAACACCAGGCTGGACCCCGGCGGCATCGCCTTCATCCTGGAGCATGCCGAGGCCAGGGTGCTGTTCGTCGACCGGGCGTTCAGCGCCCTGGCCGCGGCGGCTCTGCCGGGACTGCGGCGAAGACCGGTCGTCGTGGACGTCGACGACCCCGAGTACCACGGACCGGGAGCGCGGATCGGCAGCCAGGACTACGAGTCCATGCTCGCCTCCGGTGACCCGGGCTACTCCCGGGACGAACCCTCCGACGAGTGGCAGGCCATCTCCCTGAACTACACCTCCGGCACCACCGGCAACCCCAAGGGTGTCGTCGTCCACCACCGCGGCGCCCACCTCAACGCCGTCGGCAACATCCTCACCTGGGACATGCCGCGGCACAGCGTCTACCTCTGGACGCTGCCGATGTTCCACTGCAACGGCTGGTGCTTCCCCTGGACGACGGCGGCGAACGCCGGCACCAGCGTGTGCCTGCGCAGCGTCGACGCGGCGACCATCTACCGCCTGGTCGCCGAGCATCGCGTCACCCACTACTGCGGGGCTCCCGTCGTGCACAACCTGCTCATCGACGCCCCGGCCGAACTGCGGGCCACCCTCGACCACGAGCTCCATGCGATGATCGCGGCCGCTCCCCCGCCGGCCCGGACCTTCGAGGGCGCCGAACGGCTCGGCATCGACCTCACCCACGTGTATGGGCTGACCGAGGTCTACGGGCCGGCCACGGTGTGCGCCAGGCACGCGGCCTGGGCGGACCTCGACCTCGAGACCCGGGCCCGGCGCAACGGCCGGCAGGGCGTCCGCTACCTGCTGGAGGACCAGATGACGGTGATCGATCCGGCGACGGGCGCCGAGGTGCCCGCGGACGGCGAGACCGTCGGGGAGATCGTGTTCCGCGGGAACGTCACGATGATGGGCTACTTCAAGAACCCGGCCGCCACCGAGGAGGCGTTCGCCGGCGGGTGGTTCCACTCCGGCGACCTCGCGGTGCGGGAGCCCGACGGCTACGTGAAAATCAAGGATCGCGCCAAGGACGTGATCATCTCGGGCGGGGAGAACATCTCCTCCGTCGAGGTCGAGGATGCCCTCTACCGCCATCCCGCGGTCGCGTTCGCCGGCGTGGTCGCGCAGCCCGACGAGAAATGGGGCGAGACGCCCTGCGCGTACGTGGAGCTCCAGCCGGGCGCGATCGCGACGGAGGCGGAGCTGATCGAGCACTGCCGCACGCTGCT
>DATKNA010000179.1:0-3177 GCA_035541595.1 Kineosporiaceae bacterium
AGGCCCACGGTGGAGTGGTGACGCAGCATCAGGTAGGCGGCGAGGTCCCCGATCGACGGTCCGCGCCGATCGGGGTGGCCCTTCACGGCCAGCAGCAGGTCCTGCTGCGAGGGGGTGAGCCCGGCCTCCCGGGCCGACTCCTCGCTCCAGTACTGGAACCGGCGCAGGCCCGTCCGGAGCTCCAGCAGCCGGTGGTAGTCGACGTCCGTTCGGTTGCGAGTCGACACCCCGGTACGGCGCGGCGCGTGACGGGTGGCTATGCGCCGACGCTAAGCCCGGGTCCGGGGACCGAGTAGGGGCTTCCGGCCCTTTCCCGATCGCGGCGATTGCGTCGTTGGACGATCGTTGCCCTCGGCACCGCTCCCGGCGTAGAGGCGACGACAACGATCCGAGCAGAACCACACCCGGGTGCCGCCGACCACGGCGGAGGCCGCCGCCTCGGACATCCGCACCTGCATGCCGCACACCGGGTCGAGGGCGTACTCGCCCTCCGGGCCGAAGCGGCCACGGCTGCGATGGAGCCAGTAGACGGCGACGGCCACGGCGAGGAACAGCAGGTTCAGGAACGTCGTGTAGTCCCAGGACACGTGCGAGGGTGCGATCGGGCGGATCCGGCGTGTGGGCACGGCCCCGAAGGCGGCGAACAGCCAGCCGACGGCCAGCCCGGCCAGGGCCATCACGACGTAGAAGACGGCCAGCATCCGCAGCGTGAACCGTCCCCCGTAGTACCGGCGGTAGACGAGAAGGAGGGGCATGGCGATGAGGTCGGCGAAGATGAAGGCGATCACGCCGCCGAAACTGATGCCGCCTTGCCAGAGCGTGGCCGCGAGCGGGACGTTGCCGATCGAGCAGACCCAGCTGATCACCGCGATGAGCGGGCCCATGAATGCGTTCTCGACATCGGTCCAGAAGCCGTGCCCGTGGACGAAGAGGTCGTTCCACCACGACACCGGCACCCACACCGCCAGCAGTCCGGCGGCCAGGAACCCGATGAGGAGCTCCTTGCGGAGCATGGTCACGTCGGCGACGGCATAGCCGGCCGCGTCGGACCAGCCGGCCATTGTCCGCCACGACGGGCGCGTTCGGCCGCCGTCCCCGTCGCGATCGTCATCGCCGTTGCCGTGGCCGGCGTCTTCGTCGTGGCCGGCGCCGGCGCCGTGCCCGTCGCCGTGGTCGCCGTGGTCGCCGTGGTCGCCGTGGTCGCCGTGGTCGTGCCCGTCCGGGGTCGAGACGGCTGCCAGCCGCGCCCGGGCGCGGGCCAGCGCTGCGCCGGTGAACACGAGCGACCCGGCGAAGACGAGGAGCACGATCATGATCGGGCCGCCCACGAACTCGGCCACGGTGAACTGCCAGCCCAGCAGCACCAGGATGACGATCCCGAGCTCCACCACCAGATTGGTCGAGGCGAACATGAAGACCATGGCCGACACGAAGTCCGCCCCCTTCTGGAACAGCGACTTGGCCATGGCCGACGCCGCATAGGAGCAGCTCGACGAGACCATGCCGTAGCCCGAGGCCCGCAGCACGGCCGCAGGCCGATGGTCGCCCAGGGCCTGGCGCATCCGCCGGCGCGACACGAAGGCCTGGACCGCACCCGACAGGGTGAACCCGAGGACCAGGGCCCACAGCGTCTCCCAGAACATGAAGAACGCCTCACGCACCCCCCGGCCGGCGTCGACGAACCAGGCGACGGCGACCGGGTGCATCAGGACCTGACCAGCCGGGCGATGGCGGCGGACGCCTCGTCGATCTTGGCCGACGCCTCTACGCCGCCCGCCTTCACGGCCTCGGCCACGCAGTGCGACAGGTGGTCGTCGAGCAACTCGAGCGCCACTGCCTGCAGCGCCCGGGTGGCGGCCGCCACCTGTTCGAGGACGTCGATGCAGTAGCGGTCCTCCTCCACCATCCGCTGCAGCCCCCGCACCTGGCCCTCGACCCGGCGCAGCCGTCTGCCGACGGCGTCCTTGCGCTCGCTGTAGCCCGGCGGCCCCGCCGCACCCCCAGGTCCGCTGCGTCCCTTTATACCCATAGGGGGTATACTACCGCGGTGGACCGCGCCGGGCACTGGGACGACGTCTACGGCACCCGGCGGGTCGACGAAGTCAGCTGGTTCCAGCACCGGCCCGTCACCTCCCTGGCGCTGCTCGAGGGCTTGGCACTGCCGTCCGAGGCCGGCATCGTGGACGTGGGAGGCGGGGCCTCCACCCTGGTGGACGAGCTGGTGGCGGCCGGGCACCGCGACGTCACGGTCGTGGACGTGTCGGAGACGGCATTGGACGCGGCCAGGGGACGCCTGGCCGTCACCGTCGGGGGCGGCGGCACCTCCGGCGTCGCATGGGTGCGCGCCGACGTCACCAGCTGGGTGCCAGGACGGACCTTCGCCGCCTGGCACGACCGGGCCGTGTTCCACTTCCTCGTCGACCCGGGGGACCGGGCCCACTACCGCGCCGTGCTGGCCGGCGCGCTCGATCCCGGAGCCCATGCCGTCGTGGCCACCTTCGCCGTCGACGGCCCCACCACCTGCTCGGGACTGCCGGTGCAGCGCTACGACGCCGACGACCTCGTGGCCGAGCTCGGAGAGGGCTTCGACCTCGTGGAGGCTCGCCGGGAGCTGCACACGACGCCGGGCGGGGCGACCCAGCCCTTCACCTGGGTGGTGCTCCGGCGCGCTTGACGGCCCGTCGACCGGGTGGCGCCGCGCCTACCCGAAGGTGAAGTCGTAGGCGTCGACGCCGGGGGACACCGTCAGCGTGAGCGTGCCGCTGGTCACCTGGTCACGCGACAACAGCGTGTACAGCCGCGGCACCCCCGACACCGCCGTGGCCACCGGGGGACCGCCGTCGACGCTCACGCCCACCGTGCCCTGGCCACCCAGCACCAGGTAGACGTCCTTGGCCTGGAACCCGAGCTCGAGGCGGGCGCGGTCGCCGGCGGTGATCTTCTGGGCGCCCACGGTCCAGGTCCCCGCCAGTGCGTACCCGCCCGGCGGCACGTCGGCCGGGAACTCGTAGGATGCAGCCGCGTCGGGGATGGCCGCCGTCCCCACCAGGTACTGGGACCGCTCGTAGCCGAGATAGGTCTCGGGGTTCGTCGGCTCGTTCGGTGTCGTGTCGGGGATGTCGGTCGGCGGCGGCAGGACCACGGAGGGGTGGGCGGCCACGAGCAGCTCCCGGATCA
>DATKNA010000180.1:0-2198 GCA_035541595.1 Kineosporiaceae bacterium
CGCCGGTTGGTCCACTGCCGGCGTTGCCGAGAGCAGCGGGCTTCGACCGGCAGCTGGTCTTCACCGTCAAGGGGCCGGCCAGCCACCTGATCGGGCGGGTCCTGGTCGAGCTGCCCGACGGTTACGCGGACCCGGCCCGGCGGGCACGCCGGTACCCGGTGATCGAGGCCTTCCACGGGTATCCGGGGACGCCCCAGCAGTGGCTCGACAGCATGCAGCTCGGTGACGTCGTCGACGCGGAGGCGGCCGCCGGGCGAATGTCCCCGACCCTGATCGTGGCCCCACAGCTGGAGATCCCGCCGGGCCGGGACACCGAGTGCGTGGACGGGGGACCGGGCCTGCCCGCGATCGAGACCTGGCTGACGACGGACGTGCCGAACTGGGTGGCGCGGACCTTCCGGGTACGGCTGGACCGCGCCTCGTGGGCGACGGCCGGGCTGTCCGCCGGCGGCTGGTGCGCCGCCATGGCCGCGCTGATGCACCCCGCGCGGTACGGCTCGGCCATCGTGTTCGGCGGGTACTTCGCCCCGCGCTTCGGCGCCCAGTACGTGCCGTTCCGCCGGAACAGCCCGCTGGGTCGCCGCTACGACCTGGTCGCCCTGGTCAAGCGGGCACCGCCGCCGGTCGCGATGTGGATCGAGACCTCGCACTCCGACAAGACCTCCTACACCTCGACGGCCGCGTTCCTCGACGCCGTGCGCGCGCCGCTGTCGGTACGGATGGTGGAGTTCGGCCACGCCGGGCACTCGATCCTGCTGTGGGCGGGCCTGGTACCGGCTGCGGTGCAGTGGCTGGAGTCCGTGCCGGGGTTCCGCCCGACGCACTGAGCCGTCGGCATGGCCGAGAGCCGGCCGCTCCCCGCCCGTCCGGGCGGACTAGGGTTGCACGACGGACCCGAGCCGCCCGAGCGAGGAAGGAGGGCCGCGTGAGCGTGTTCCGACGGCGCCGTCGTGACGACGACGCTGCCGAGCGCAGCGAGGACGAGGCGCCACAGGAGACCTCACCGGAGGACGGGGACGTCCCCCCGGGGCTCTCGCCGCGCCCCGACGGCCCCTGGGACTCCGCAGAGCGTCCGACCCCCGAGTCCTCGATCGACCTCGGTGGGCTCGTGCTGCCCGGGCGCGACGGCATGGAGCTGCGGCTCGAGGTCGACGAGGCGACCGGGGCGGTGAACGGCGTGGCCGTCGTCCTGGGCGGATCGGCGGTCCTGCTGCACGCCTATGCCGCGCCACGCCGTGAGGGCATCTGGGCCGACATCCGGTCGGAGATCGCCGCCGGCGTGACCCGGCAAGGCGGCACCGCCGACGAGGTCGAGGGCTCGTTCGGCCCGGAGCTGTTGGTCCGGATCCCGGTCCGCACCCCGGACGGCCGGACCGGCCACCAGGTCCAACGCTTCGCCGGCGTCGACGGGCCCCGCTGGTTCCTGCGCGCGGTCTACCAGGGCCCCGCGGCGCAGGATCGCCGGGCGGCCGGGGAGCTCGAGTCCGTCGTCCGCGACGTGGTCGTCGTCCGGGGGGCGGAGGCGATGGCGCCCCGCGAGCTGCTGCCGCTGCGCCTGCCGGACGCCGCCCCCGCCACCGAGCCGGAGCCGGAGGGGCGGCCGCCGCTGGACCCGTTCACCCGGGGGCCGGAGATCACGGAGATCCGGTGAGCCGGACGCCGACGACCGTGATGACCCGTGACCGCTCCCGGCGCCCCACGTACCCTCGTGCCATGGACACCGACGCCCGGGCCGGGCGGCCACGCTGGCGCCAGGCCCTGTCCCGGCTGGTGATCTCGCAGAGCGAGATGCACGCCGAGCAGGAGCAGGAGCTGGCCGCGCGGGCCGGCGGGACGCCGATCGCGACGGTCGTGCCACGCCGGAAGGCGACCGTCTGCGGGACCCTGCGTTCGGTGACGCTGCGCCCGAGGGCCGGCGTCCCGGCCCTGGAGGCCGAGCTGTACGACGGCAGCGGCAGCATGTACGTGGTCTGGCTCGGCCGGCGTCACATCGCCGGGATCGAGCCCGGGCGCCGGCTGCGCGTCCAGGGCATGGTCACCGAGACGGACGGCCGGCGCGCGGTGTTCAACCCGCGCTACGAACTGGTGCCCACGCCGCATGCGTGAGGACGTGACACGTGCGGAGCCGGAGGGCAGTGCGGCGGCGCCTGGCGGGGTGGGCGCGCCCGCGGGCCTGGCGCAGGCGATCGCCGGGCAGT
>DATKNA010000181.1:0-10851 GCA_035541595.1 Kineosporiaceae bacterium
TCGACGCCGCGGTGGCGACCCCGGCGAGCACCGAGGCCTCCACCCCGAGCGCCTCGGCCAGCGTGCTCACCACCGCCGCGACGCCCGCGGCGG
This sequence comes from Kineosporiaceae bacterium, assembly GCA_035541595.1. Taxonomy (GTDB): domain Bacteria; phylum Actinomycetota; class Actinomycetes; order Actinomycetales; family Kineosporiaceae; genus DATKNA01. The sequence goes on from DATKNA010000181.1 coordinate 94, forward strand.
CGGCGCCGCCGGCGACGGCGTCCGACCCGCCCAGGGTCACCGGGGTCAGCATCACCCCCACCGCGATCCCCACGCCCGCCCCCGCCATGAGCTGCCAGTACCGGGCTCGGGCGTCCTCGATGGCCCGGGCCGCGCGCTCGAGCGCGTCCGCCGCCGCACGCAACTGCGCAGACCCCTCGCCGGCATGGGCGACCGTCGCGTGCCAGGCACTCTCGAAGGCGCTCCTGGCCGGCCCGTTCCACGATGCGCCGAGGGTCGCCGACCGGGTGCTCGTCCCGTCGGCGACGTGCTGGAGACCGTCCGCCGCCCGCCGCCACTGCTCGGCGGCCGCCCGGACCTGTCCCGCGTCCCCCGGCGGCGGCGCGAAGCGCTGCAGCAGGCCCCCGACGTCCACCGTCGCCCCCTCGTGCCCGTCGCTGCGCGGCGACGGTCGACGGCGATAGGTGTCGTGAGGGGTCGGTGCGTGACAACGCCCAGGTCAGCCGGCTGGCGGCGCCGGGCGGAGGTCGAGCGTGCTCACGCGCCCTGGGCGGCGACGTCCTCCAGCAGGCGGAGCAGGGTGCGGACCATGACCCCCGTGCCGCCGGTCGGCGTGTAGCCGTGGGGCGAGCCGCCGTTGAAGGAGGGGCCGGCGATGTCGAGATGCGCCCAGGGGATGCGGCCCTCGTCCGCCGGCTCCAGGACCGCCGGCGGGGACGTGCCGGCCCCCGGGACCTCGCCAGCGGATCGCCGCATGCCTACGAACTCCGCGAGGAAGAGGCCCGCCACCAGCATCCCGCCGGACCGGTCCCCGATGTTGGCGATGTCGGCGACGGGCGAGTCGAGGCCGGCGCGCAGCTCGGGCGGCAGCGGCATGGGCCACAGCAGCTCGCCCGCCTCGCCGGCCATCCGGACCAGCCGGTCCCGCAGCGCGTCGTCGTTCCCCATGACGGCGCTGACGCGCTTGCCCAGCGCGACGACCTGGGCGCCGGTGAGCGTGGCGACGTCCACGATCAGGTCCGGGCCGGTCTCGCTCGCCGCCACGATCGCGTCGGCGAGCACGAGCCGACCCTCTGCGTCGGTGTTGAGCACCTCGACCGTGCGACCGCCGCGGATCCTGAGCGCGTCCGACGGCCGCTGCGCGGTGCCGGAGGGCATGTTCTCCGCGAGGGCGAGCCAGCCGCTGACCCGGACGGGCAACTCGAGCCGGGCGGCCGCGACCAGGACCGCCAGGACCGCGGCGGCGCCCGCCATGTCGCTCTTCATCTCCTGCATGGCGGATGCCGGCTTGATCGACAGGCCCCCGGAGTCGAAGGTGATGCCCTTGCCCACCAGCGCGACGTGCGCCGGCGCGCTCTCGGGTGCGTAGTCGAGCCGGACCAGCCGCGGCGGTCGCGCCGAGCCCGTGCCCACGCCGAGCAGGCCGCCGAACCCGCCCTCGGCGAGTGCTCCCTCCTCCAGCACCGTCACCTCGACGGGCAGATCGGCCACCGCATCCCGGGCCGCGGTGGCGAAGGTCGCCGGGTACAGGTCGCAGGGCGGGGTGTTGACGAGATCCCGGGTCGTGGCCACCGCCTCCCCGACCACGTCCACCCGACCCAGGACGCCGTCGGCCTCGGGCGCGAGGTCCGGCGGTACGACCACGACGAGGTTCTCGACGGGCGGGCGGTCGCCCGCGGCCGCCTTCACCCGGTACCCGCCGAAGGCGTACGCGCCCAGCACCCCGCCCTCGGCGACCGCGGCGACATCGGCCGCCGTCCGGACCGGCAACGCCAGGGCCACGGTCGCGGTGCCCGCCAGCTCTCGGACCGCCGCGCCCGCGGCTCGGCGCAGGGTCTCCGCATCCGGACCGGCCTCCCCGAGACCGGTCAGGGCGATCACCGGTGCCGTCACCGTACCCGCCGACGGCACCCGGCGGACCTCGTCGCCACGCCCGCTGACCCCGAGCGATCTCAGCAGGGGTCCGCCCAGCGCCGCGCGGAGCCTCCCGGGCAGCCGGTCGGTGCCGAGCAGGACCGGCTCGCCGCCAGGAGACCCGTCCGCCGCGACCGCCAGGACCAGGACGTCCGCCGCGACGTCGGCGGGACTCTCGGCGGACAGGGTCACGGCAGCCACGACGGACGTCCTCCCTCAGGGTCGCAGGGGTCCCGGCGATGCTAGTCGGCGGCCTGGCCGGGTCACGACGTCAGGTCCGCCGTCGGTAGGGCCGGGTAGGTTTCGGGGATGAGCACCGCGCACCGCACGAGCGCACCCGTTCGCCGGACGACGCTGTACGACCGGCACGTCCAGCTGGGCGCCAGGCTCGCCGACTTCGGCGGCTGGGAGATGCCGATCGAATACCCGGGCGGTGGCGTGCTGCGCGAGCACGAGGCGGTGCGCGAGCGCGTCGGGCTCTTCGACGTCGGCCACCTCGGAAAGGTCGGCGTGCGAGGCCCGGGCGCCGCCGACGTCGTCGACGCCTGCCTGACCAACGCCCTGGGACGCATCGGCCCGGGTCGGGCGCAGTACAGCCTGTGCTGCGACGACCCGACCGGAGGCGTGGTCGACGACCTCATCGTCTACCTGCGGCGCGACGACGACCTTCGGCTGATCCCGAACGCCGCCAACACCGCCGAGGTCGTCCGCCGGATGGCGGTCGCGGCGCCCGATGGCGTGACGGTCACCGACGAGCACGAGCGCCTCGGCGTGCTCGCCGTCCAGGGCCCGCTGTGCGAGGAGGTGCTCGGCGCGCTGGGCCTGCCGGTGGGGCAGCCCTACATGTCGTTCGCCGACACGACCTGGGAGGGCGCGCCCGTGACGGTCTGCCGCACGGGCTACACCGGCGAGCGGGGGTACGAGGTGCTTCCGCCGGCCGACCTCGCGCCACGGTTGTGGGACGGGCTGCTCCAGCGGGTCCGCATGCTCGGCGGCCTGCCGTGCGGGCTCGGCGCGCGGGACACCTTGCGGACGGAGATGGGCTACCCGCTGCACGGGCACGAACTCTCCTTGGAGATCACCCCGGTCCAGGCGCGCGTGGGGTGGGCGGTGGGCTGGTCCAAGCCGGCGTTCTGGGGGCGCGCGGCCCTCACGGCCGAGCGCGAGCGCGGGGCCGACCGCCTGCTCTGGGGCCTGCTGGCCCTCGAGCGCGGCGTGCCCCGGCCAGACCTGACGGTGCTGGCGCCGGCCGGCGAGGACACCGTGGCGCGGCACCAGGTGGGCGTGACGACGTCGGGGACGTTCTCGCCCACCCTGCGGCAGGGGATCGGGCTGGCCCTGCTCGCCCGGACGGTGGCCGAAGGGGACGAGGTCGTGGTGGACGTCCGCGGCCGGCCGCTGGCCTGCCGGGTGGTCAAGCCGCCCTTCGTCGCGTCGCGGCCCGCCTGAGCTCCCGAACGGTCATCCGGCGGCGAGCACGACCAGTGCGGCCGCAGTCCCCCACTCGACCGCGGCCCCGAGCACGTCGCCGGTGATCCCGGCGAACCGCCGGACGGCGAGCGCGGCCAGCGCCACGCCCACGGCGCAGCCCCCGGCGACCGCCAGGTCGGCGCGACCGGCGGACAGGAGCAGCCCGGCCAGCCCTGCCGCGGCGAGCGGCAGCAGCAGTGCCGGCAGCCGCGGTACCGACCCCGCGACCGCGGCACCCAGACCGGCTGCCCGAGCCGGCTGGATGCCGCGCGCGCAGAGGACGGGCAGCGTGCAGCGTCCTGCCACGGCCGCCAGCGGCAGCGCCCAGACCCCCCACACGGGCAGCCCGCGGGCGAGGGCCGCGACCTGCACGATCAGCGTCAGCACGAGCGCGGCCGCGCCGAGCGGGCCGACGTCGCCGCGCCGCATGACCTCCAGGGCTTCGGCCCGGTCCGCCCTCGCCGCCGCCAGCCCGTCGACCGTGTCGGCCACCCCGTCGAGGTGCAGTCCCCCCGTCGTCCACGCCACCGTCGCGACGCCGAGGGCGGCGGAGACGAGGTCCCCGGTCCCGGCCCGGCGGGCGAGCTCGACGACCGCCGTCCCGGGCAGGGCGACGAGGAACCCGATCAGGGGGGCCAGGCACATCGCGACCCCCGCCACGGCCCGGTCGACCCGCTGGGGCGCCGGCACGCGGACGACGGACAGGGTGCCCGCCGCCAGCAGGGCTCCGTCCCGCAGGACCCCCGCCCTCACGTGTTCGGCTCGCCCGTGGCCGGCTCGTCCGGGCCAGGCTCCCCGGCCGAGGGCAGCAGCGCCGTCGCGGCGGCCAGGAGGTCCACCGCCAGCAGGGCGGCGGTACCGTCCTCGACCGCGAGCGCCGGCCCGGGCAGCGGCGTCATCCGCATCATGCCCACGACCCGCTCGTGCAACCGGTCGGGGGCGTGCACCGGGATCTGCCACCAGTCCGGCGCCTCCCACGCGAGGGACCGGACGAGCAGGCCCACCGCAGCCGCTCCCGGCCCGTCGAGCACGACCGGCGTCCGGCGCGCCGCGGCGGCGAGCAGCAGGCCCGTGGCGGCCGCGAGCACAGGACTGCCGAGCCTGTCAAGCAGGGCGGGCGCGTCGTCGGCGAGGTCCCTGGTCTCTCGCAGGCGGTCCCGCAGGGCGACGACCTCGTCCATCCACCGGGCGTCGTCGATGAGTCCGGCCCGCGCGGGGTCCCGCGTGCCGTCCTCGGGGGCCGGCCAGCCGAGGGCGTCGACGGCGTCCGTACCGAGTTGCTGCGCCGCCAGCACCCGTCGGGCCGGGTGATCGGCCGCGAGGAGCACGAGGTCCACCCCCTGGTCGGCGAGCCGGTCCGCCGTCGACGCCCCCCAGTCGAGGGCCTCGCCGGTGCCGGCCGGCGGAGTCAGGGGGATGCGGCGCACCTCGACCCGCGGCGGGTCGGGCAGCGGACTGGTGACGCCGACCCCGACCACCCGGGTCGGCGGGTGAGCCCGGGCGTCTCCGCGCACCGACGCCCACCACACCGCGAGCTCGATGAGCCGGCCGTAGCGCGGCCCCCGCCCGGCGGAGGCGAGCGCCTCGCGGGCGGCGTCCTGAGGGTCCACCGCCGGCCAGCGCACCGCCCGCGCGAGAGCGGCCAGATCGGTCTGCGCGGTCACGTCAGCTCCTGGACACGCCCGGCCACGACGAGCACGACCTGTTCGCTCTCGCCGGCCAGGCGCCGTGCCAGCCCGCCCAGCAGCTCCCGGAAGGCCGCGATACCGCCGTCGGCGGGGAGCACGCCCCAGCCGACCTCCTCGCCCACCGCCACGACGCGTCGGCGGGTCTGCCGCCACGCCGCCACCAGCGCGTCCACCTCGCCCCCCACGCGCGACCGCCATCCCGGCGCATCGTCCCAGGCGCCGGCCCGGTCCATCGCCGCGGCCAGCCAGGTGCCGAGCGCGTCGACGAGGAGCGGAGGCCCGGTCTGCTCCAGCAGGCGGGCCAGATCGCCCGTCTCGTCGGTGGCCCACCAGGCGGGCCGGCGGGCCCGGTGCGCCGCGACGCGATCGGCCCATCCGTCGCCGGCCGCCTGCTGCTCGGCGTCCGGTCGCGGACCCGTGGCCGCGTACAGCACCTGAGGCTGCGCCGCGAGCATGTCCTCGGCCACCGCCGACTTACCCGAGGACGCCGGCCCCAGCACCAGCGTTCGCAGCGGTTCAGGCGAGCGCCCCGGTGGCGCGGCCGGAAAGGGCTCCCCGTCCACCGCGATCCGGGCCCCCCACCAGCCCAGCCGCCGGGTGAGGACCTCGGGTGCCAGCTCGTGGGTGAGGCCGATCGCGATGACGTCGCAGCCCGGCGCGAGGGCACCGGCGGTCCGCAGCCTGGCCAGGGTGTGGGCGAGATGCCGCGGTTCGGGCCGGCCCCCCGCCGCCCGGACGTCGATGGCGACTCCGTCGAGCCCGGCCCCGGCGAGCGCCGCCAGCGTGCCATCGGGGAGGTCCCCGGACCCCGCCGACCAGAGCAGGGCCCGGCTCGGCCCGGGCAGCCCGACCACCAGGACGGGGTGATCCGGCGAGGGCCCGGGCAGCGCCGCGATCCGGACGTCGCCGGACGCGTACCGCTCGCCGGCGCGGAGGGCGACGGGGCCGTCGGGGGTCGTGACGCGCCCCTCCAGCAGGTCGACCTCGCCGACGCGCAGCGAGGTGGCGCTCGCCGGCGTCCCGGAACGGCAGGCCACGCACGCACAGCCCGGCACCGGCCAGGGTTCCGCCGCGCTCCCCAGCACCATGACCGGGGACGGCGTCGCCCGCTCGGCAGGCACGTCGCGCTCCCCGCCGGTGTGCATGCGGGCGAGGGTACCCAGAGGGCCGACGGGTACGGGCCGGGCGGTGCGGGCGCGCCGCCGCCCCGGAGCGGGGCCGACCGGTGACCCGCTCGCTACCGTGCTGCCATGAGCTCCTTCACGTGGCGCTTCGAGGCCGCCGACGGGACACCGGTGACGCCGAGGGAGGACCCAGGGCCCTTCCCGAGCAAGGCGGACGCCGAGACGTGGGTGGGGGAGTCGTGGCGGGCGCTGCTCGCTCAGGGCGTCGAACAGGTCAGCCTGGTGCGGGACGGGGAGGTGGTGTACCCGATGAGCCTGCACCCGCTGGAGTAGTCCACGGCGTGATCGCCGCGTCAGGTCGGGCGGTGCTGCGGGGCGTTGCGCTCGGTCAGCGCCGGGTCGCGCTGGACGCTGTCGCCGAGCACGGCGTCGATCCGGCCGAGCAGCTCCGCCGGGATCCTGACGCCGACGGCCTCGACGTTCTCTCGGACCTGCTCCGGCCGCGACGCGCCGATGATCGCCGATGCCACGTTCTCGTTCTGCAGCACCCACGCGACGGCCAGCTGGGCCCGCGTCAGGCCCAGCTCCTGGGCGATCGGCTCGAGCTCCGCGACCCGGCCGAGCGTGGTGTCGTCCATGAACCGCCGGATGAAGGTCGCCCCGCCCTTCTCGTCGGTCGCACGTGACCCGGCGGGCGGTGGCCGGCCGGGCTCGTACTTGCCCGTGAGCACGCCCTGGGCGATCGGGGAGAACACGATCTGCGACATGCCGAGCGCCCGGGAGGTGGGCACGACCTCGGCCTCGATGACGCGCCAGAGCGCCGAGTATTGCGGCTGGTTCGACACCAGCTGGATCCCCAGTCGCGTGGCCAGCTCGTGCCCGGCCCGGAGCTGGTCGGCCGTCCACTCGCTCACGCCGATGTAGAGCGCCTTGCCGGCGCGGACGATGTCGGCGAACGCCTGCATCGTCTCCTCGAGCGGGGTCTCGGCGTCGTAGCGGTGCGCCTGATAGAGGTCCACGTAGTCGGTGCGGAGGCGGCGCAGTGAGCCGTTGATCGACTCCATGATGTGCTTGCGCGACAGGCCGCTGTCGTTCGGGCCACCCGGGCCGGTCACCCAGTAGACCTTGGTGAAGATCTCCAAACTCTCCCGCCGGGTGCCGGCCAGGGCCTCGCCGAGCACCGCCTCCGCGGCCCCGTTGGCATAGGCGTCGGCGGTGTCGAAGGAGGTGATGCCCGCGTCCAGGGCCGCGGCCACGCACGCCTTCGCCACGTCGTTCTCGACCTGGGACCCGTGGGTCAGCCAGTTGCCGTAGGTGATGACGCTGATCTTCAGACCGCTGCGGCCCAGGTACCGGAACTCCACGCCTCAGACCCCGGGTGGGTACTGGCCGCGAGACACCTGGGGACGGGGTACGCGGAGGCGGCGCATCTGGACACTGCGCAGCGCTCCGTACCGGCCCGCGCCGGCGGCCTGGGGACCGAACTTCGCCATGACGAGCCGGTTGATCCGTCGGGCCAGGAAGAAGGCGTCCACGACGACGACGATCAGGAAGAGGTAGAGCAAAGGTACCGCGACCAGCGTGAAAGGCTGCATCTTCGGGATCAGCCCGAGGCCCAGCACGACGACCGCGACCGGCATGAGGAACTCGCCGAGGTTCCAGCGGGCGTCGACGTAGTCCCGCGCGAAGCGGCGGGCCGGCCCCCGGTGCTGCGGCGGCAGGTACCGCTCGTCGCCGCTGATCAGGGCCTGTCGCTGCTTGAGGCGTTCGGCGTTCGCGGCCTCGCGCTGCGTCGCGCGGGCGGCCTTACGCTCCTCCTTCGTCGCGTTGGGCGACAGCCGCGGCCCTCCGCCGACCACAGGATGGAAGTTGCGCTGCTCCGCCTCACGTCGCCGCGGCGTCGGGCGGCCCTTGCCGGCCGTCCTCGCGGGCGACTCGGACGTATCCGCGGCTGCCGGGGCGGCCGCCCCCGCACGCTCCGTCGAGGGCTCCGCCTGGGTGCTGCTCCTGTTCCGTCCGAACACACTCCCAGGGTACGGCCCGGGTCGGGCGCCCGGTTGAGCCACGCTAGGTTCGCGGTCATGACTCAGGGCGCTTCCCGGCGCGGCCGGCCGGGTGCGGGTGCGGCCGGCCGCGCGGACGTCGCCGGTGCGGGCGCGGCCGGCGTGGACGTCGCCGCGCTCCGCGAGCGGATCCGCGCGCTCATGCCGGGCGTCCGCAGGGACCTCGAGGCGCTCGTGCGCATCCCCAGCGTGTCGGCGCCGGCGTCCGATCCCCGGCACGTCGAGGCGAGCGCCGCAGCCGTCGCCGAACTCCTGCGGGGGACGGGACTGCCGCAGGTCGAGGTGCTGCGGGTCGAGGGGGGCGGGCCGGCCGTCGTGGGCCGCCGCGCGGCGCCGCGCGGCGCTCCGACGGTGCTGCTCTACGCCCACCACGACGTGCAGCCCCCCGGTGAGGAGGACCTGTGGGACACGCCGCCCTTCGTCCCGACGGAGCGCGACGGGCGGCTCTACGGGCGCGGCGCCGCCGACGACAAGGCCGGGATCGCCGTGCACGTCGCCGCGCTGCGGGCCCTGGAGGACGATCCGGCGGTCGGGGTGACGGTGTTCGTCGAGGGGGAGGAGGAGATCGGTTCGCCCACCTTTCGCCAGTTCCTCGCCACCCACAGGGAGCAGCTGGCCGCCGACGTCATCGTCGTGGCGGACTCCGGGAACTGGCGGGTCGGGGAACCGGCGCTGACGACCAGCCTGCGCGGCCTCGTCGACGGCGTGGTGTCGGTGACCGTGCTGGACCACTCGGTGCACTCGGGCATGTACGGCGGGGCCGTGCCCGACGCCATGACTGCCATGATCAAGCTTCTCGCCACGCTCTGGGACGACGACGGCGACGTCGCCGTCCCCGGCCTCGTGTGCGGCGAGGCCGACGACCTCGGGTACGGCGAGGCTCTGCTGCGGGCCGACGCCGGGGTACTCGACGGGGTCCGGCTCGTGGGCAGCGGGCGGCTGGAGTCGAGGCTGTGGACGCGTCCGGCGCTGACCGTCACCGGCATCGACGCGCCGTCGGTCGCGGCGGCGTCGAACACCCTGTTGCCCGCCACCAGGGTCAAGTTCACCCTGCGGATCCCGCCGGGGCAGGATCCTCGGGCCGCGCTCGTGGCGCTGCGCGATCACCTCATCGCGCACGCCCCGTGGGGGGCGCGCGTCGAGGTCGTGGCGGGCGAGGCCGGCCGGCCCTGGGCCGGCCGGCTGGACGGGCCCGTCTACGACCTGGCCCGCTGGGCCCTGGAGCAGGCCTGGGGGCGGCGCCCGGTGCTCATGGGGATCGGCGGGTCGATCCCGTTCATCCCCGAGTTCGGCCAGGTGTACCCCACTGCGACGGTCCTGCTCACCGGAGTGGAGGATCCGGACACCCGGGCGCACGGCACCAACGAGTCGGTGGACCTCGGCGAGCTCGAACGGGCCTGCCTCGCCGAGACCCTGCTGCTCGCCGCCCTCGCCTCAGGCGGTCCCGGACCGGCCGAGCGACTCGCCCGGGGCGCTGCCCGGTGACCGGCCGACGGCCAACGGGTGAGCCCGGGCGGTGCCGGGCGTGAGGTCGCCGCCCCGGCGCAGCAGGGCGGTGACGTCGTCCGCGGGCAGCGGCCGGGCCCAGAGGAACCCTTGGCCGAGGTGGCAGCCGGCATCACGGACGCGCTCGGCCTGCCGCACCGTCTCCACGCCCTCGGCCACGATCTGCATGCCCAGGCCGGTGCCGAGCCGCGCGATCCCGGCGAGCAGCACACCGGAGACCTCGCCCGAGGCGTCGGTGTCGACGACGAACGATCGGTCGATCTTGAGCACGGTGACCGGGAGGCGGCGCAGGTAGGTCAGCGAGGAGTACCCGGTGCCGAAGTCGTCCAGCGCCAGCCGGACGCCGACGGCGGCGAGCTGGCGCAGCGGCCGTAGGGCCGTGTCGAGGTCCTCGACCAGCGACGACTCGGTGATCTCGAGGGTGATGTCGCGGGGGTCGACGCCGGTCTCCTCGAGCAACGCGACGACGGTGGACACCAGCCCGGGGTCGGACAACTGGCCCGTGGAGAGGTTGACCTCCATCGTCAGCGGGTACCCGTCCGGGAACTCCGCCCGCCAGCGGGCCAGCTGCAGCGCGGCCTCACGCAGCACCCACCGCCCGATCGCCACGATCGAGCCGGTCGCCTCCGCCAGCGGCACGAAGACGGTGGGGGGCACGAGTCCGCGGGTGGGGTGGTTCCAACGGGCCAGCGCCTCCACACCGTGGACGGCGTCGGTGTGGAGGTCGACGATCGGCTGGTACGACAGCTCGAGCTCGCCGCGCTCGACCGCGCCGACGAGCTCGGCGGACAGCTCCGTCCGGTCCCGCGTCCGCTCGTGCATGGCGGGTTCGAAGACGGCGACCCGAGCCGACGCCGTGCCGTCGGGCCGCGTCCGAGGGGGCGCGTCCCGGGCGGCGCTGAGGGCGACGTCAGCGTCGCGGATCAGCTCCGTGGGGCCGCGCCGGTCCTCGCCGGCGACCGCGACGCCGAAGCACGCCCGGACCTGCAGCAGGCGGCCGTCGACGTCCACCGG
>DATKNA010000182.1:0-6634 GCA_035541595.1 Kineosporiaceae bacterium
CCGTGAAAGTCCAGCAACGATCATCCGGAGGCTGCTGGCGAACACTGCAGGGCCTGGCCTACTTCGCAGTCGTCCAGTCCTACCTGTCCACCGCCGCCCACTGGGGCATCACCCGATTCCAAGCCCTCCACCGCCTCTTCAACGGCGACGGAGCCTGGATCCCCACCACTCTCACCCCTTCAGCGACCGCCGCCTAACTCAAAGATCAACAAGTACCTGAATAGCTACCTTCGGAGTCGTGAGTTCACACCGCAACATTCACGCGGCGGTCGGGCGCATCGTCAACGTGGTCGGCCTGCGGGACGAGCAGAACGCATTGATCCGGCCGATCACGCATACCGACGTCTTGACCTACCGGGACATCAAGGAGCAGTTCCCACTGCAGCGGGAGCGGCACGTCCCCGCGATCGTCCCGGATACCGCCTATCTGGCTGCCCGCGCGCTCTACCTGCACCGCCACGACCCGTGGGAGTCCGTCCCCAGACCCACGCCGATCGACACGTCCACCATTCCCGGCTTCTCGCTGAGAAGCTGATCAGGCGCCCGCGGGACGCAGTCGTGGGCGCCGGCCCGGGCCGGCAGGCGACCGTCCCTCGAGCGGCGCCGGCAGACCGCGCGTCGCTGATGCGCCCGAGCACGCGGGCAGGCCTCACGTGGCGACGGACCCCCGCCGGCGGGCCTGCCGACCCAAAGTCGGTCAGCGAGGGACCTTCGGCCGGTGACCGCACCCCTGCCGGCGGGCTAACGTCGAGAAGCCGGGTCACTCGACATCAAAGGGACACAGGCCGATGAAGATCGTGGTGCTTGTCAAGCACGTCCCCGAACCCACCGCCCCCCTGCGCTACGCGGACGACCGCACACTCGATCGCGCAAGCGTCGAGGGCCGACTATCCGAGCTCGACGAGTACGCGGTCGAGCAGGCGGTCCGGCTCGCGGAGAGCGGCGTCCCCGCCACCGTCACCTTCCTGACCCTCGGCCCGGCCCGAGCCCTGGACGCGCTCAGGAAGGCTCTGGCCATGGGCGGCGACGACGCGGTCCATGTGAGCGACGGCTCCCTCCACGGCTCGGACGCGCTGGCGACGTCACTCGTGCTGGCCGGCGCGCTCGAGCGCATCGGCTTCGACCTGGTGATCACGGGAATGGCGTCGACCGACGGGGAGATGTCGGTGGTCCCGGCCATGGTCGCCGATCGCCTCGGCCTCCCCCAGCTCACCTTCGCCGGGGACCTGTCCGTCGCCGACGGGTCGGTGACGATCCATCGCGAATCCGACGTCTCCGTCGAGGAGGTCACGGGCACACTGCCCGCGCTGGTGTCCGTCACCGACCAGACCGGCGAGGCCCGGTACCCGTCCTTCAAGTCGATCATGGCCGCCAAGAGGAAGCCGGTGACGACATGGAGCCTGGCCGACCTCGGCATCGACCCGTCCGCCGTCGGGCTGGCGGCCGCCGCCACCGCCGTCCGGTCCGTGGCCCCCACGCCGCCCCGGCAGGCCGGGGCCGTCGTCGACGACGAGGGCGACGGCGCCGTGCGGATCGCCGACTTCCTGGTCGCTCAGAAGCTGCTCTGAGCCGAGCCCTACCCGCATCGATCTCCCGAGGAGACACCCGTGGCCGAGGTCCTGGTCCTGGTCGAACGCAGCGACGGCACCGTCCGCAAGGCCGGTCTCGAGCTGCTCACTCTCGCGCGCAGGCTGGGCGAGCCAGCCGCCCTCGTCGTCGGTCCCGCCGACGACGCCACCGTCAAGATCCTCGGCCAGCACGGCGCGACCCGGGTGTACGTGGTCGACGACCCGGTGGTGGAGGACTACCTCGTCGCGCCGAAGGCCGAGGCTCTCGTCACCGTGGTCCGCCGGACGTCGCCCGCCGCGGTGCTGGTGACCGCCGGGGCGGAGGGCACGGAGATCGCCGCCCGGGCCGCCGTCCGCCTCGACTCCGGGATCGTCACCAATGCGGTCGACGTCACCTCCGGGGACGGCGGACCCGTCGTGACGCAGTCGGTCCTCGCCGGCACCTGGATCGTCCAGAGCCAGGTGGTCAGGGGGACGCCGATCATCACGGTCCGGCCCAACGCCGTCGCGCCCGAGGTCCACCCGGCGGAGCCGGTGGTGGAGCCGGTGGAGGTGGAGGTCAGCGCGGCGGCCAGGAGCGCCCGGGTGGTCCGGCGCAGCCCGAAGACGAAGACCGGTCGCCCGGACCTCGCCGACGCCTCGGTCGTCGTCGCAGGTGGCCGTGGGATGGGGTCCGCCGAGGGCTTCACCGTGCTGGAGCGTCTCGCCGACGCGCTCGGCGGTGCTGTCGCCGCCCCCGGGGCGCGACCGATCTGGGGTGGTACGGCCACGAGTTCCAGGTGGGCCAGACCGGCAAGACGGTGGCTCCCCAGCTCTACCTGGCCAGCGGCATCTCCGGTGCCATCCAGCACCGCGCCGGCATGCAGGGATCGCGGACGATCGTCGCGATCAACAAGGACCCCAAGGCCCCCATCTTCTCGATCGCCGACTTCGGCGTCGTCGGAGACGCGCACAGCGTGCTGCCCGCCCTCATCGACGAGATCCAGCGGCGCAAGGTCTAGCGGCGACGCCGCTCACCGGGAGGAGAGGCCGTGCAGTTCAGACTTCTGATCGGCCTGGCGATGACGGCGGTCGCGTTCTGGTTGGCGGGTCGCCGCGTGCTGATGCTCTACCGGCTGGGCGGCACGGCCCAGCCGGTGGAGCCCGGGCGCACGGAGGACGCCGTCGCGGCCCGGTTACGGGCCGAGGCCGTCGAGGTGCTCGGGCAACGCAAGCTCCTGCGCTGGACGGTGCCGGGAGTGGCGCACGTCTTCACCTTCTGGGGCTTCATCCTGCTGATGCTCACCGTCGTCGAGGGGTACGGCGCGCTGTTCGTCCGGGACTTCTCCATCCCGGTCATCGGCCACCAGCCGTGGCTGGGGTTCCTCGAGGACCTCATGGCCGTGCTGGTGCTGCTGTCCGTCGTCGTGTTCGCGGTGATCCGGATCGTCGATTCGCCGGAACGGGAGGGCCGCCGGTCCCGGTTCTTCGGCTCCCACCTGGACACCGCCTGGCTCGTCCTCTTCATGATTTTCAGCGTCGTCTGGAGCCTGCTCCTCTATCGCGGCGCGCAGATCAACAACGGGGTGTTCGCCTATCCCAGCGGAGCGTTCGCCTCCGAGTGGGTGGCGGGCCTGCTCGCGCCGCTCGGTCAGCAGGCCAACGAGGTCATCGAGAACGTCGGCGTCCTCCTCGCGCTGGGGATCATCCTCGCCTTCCTCGTCCTGGTCGTGCACAGCAAGCACCTGCACATCGGCACTGCGCCGTTCAACGTGGCGTTCGCGCGCCGGCCCCGGGCGCTCGGCGCCCTGCTGCCGGTCCACTCGCAGGGGAAGCCCGTCGACTTCGAGGACCCGGGCGAGGACGACCTCATGGGCCGCGGCGCGATCGAGGACTTCACCTGGAAGGGCATGCTCGACTTCGCCAGCTGCACCGAGTGCGGCCGATGCCAGTCGCAGTGCCCCGCGTGGAACACCGGCAAGCCGCTGTCGCCCAAGCTCCTGGTGATGTCGCTGCGCGACCATGCGCTGGCGAAGGCGCCCTACCTGCTGGCCGCCGACGACGCCGCGCGCGCCGCGCTGCCGGAAGCCGCCCGGGCCGAGGCCGAGCGCCCGCTCGTCGGCCCGGTCGACCCCGCGAACCCGCTCGCCGGCGGCGTCATCGACCCCGACGTCCTGTGGTCCTGCACCACCTGCGGCGCGTGCGTCGAGCAGTGCCCAGTCGACATCGAGCACGTCGACCACGTGGTGGACATGCGGCGTTATCAGGTGCTCATCGAAGGCGCCTTCCCCGAGTCCGCCAACCCGATGCTGCGCAACGTCGAGCACGCCGGCGATCCCTGGGGCCTGGGCGCGAGCGCCCGGCTGGGGTGGGCGGCCGACCTGCCGTTCGAGGTCCGGGTGCTCGGCGCGCACGGCGAGGATCGGCTGCCCGACGACGTGGAGTACCTGTTCTGGGTCGGCTGTGCCGGAGCGCTGGACGACAGGGCGCAGCGAACCACCCGCGCCGTGGCCGAGCTGCTGCACGACGCCGGGGTCTCCTTCATGGTCCTCGGCGACGCGGAGACGTGCACGGGCGACCCGGCGCGGCGGATGGGGAACGAGTTCCTCTTCCAGATGCTGGCCCGGCAGAACGTCGAGACCTTGAACGCCGCCGGCGTCCGCACGATCGTCGCGACCTGCGCGCACTGCTTCAACACCCTCGCCAACGAGTACCCGCAGGTGGGCGGCCATTACGAGGTAGTCCACCACACCCAGCTGCTGTCCCGGCTCGTCGCCGAGCGGCGCCTGACCCCGGTCACTCCCGTGGACGCGACGATCACCTACCACGACGCCTGCTACCTGGGCCGGCACAACCGGGTCTTCGCGCCGCCGCGCGAGCTCATCGGGAGCGTCCCCGGAACCAGGCTCGCCGAGATGCCCCGGAACCGGGAGCGGTCGTTCTGCTGCGGCGCCGGCGGCGCGCGCATGTGGATGGACGAGACGATCGGCCAGCGGATCAACGAGAACCGCTCGGACGAGGCGCTCGCGCTGCAGCCGGACGTCGTGGCCGCGGCCTGCCCGTTCTGCATCGTCATGCTCACCGACGGGGTCACCCTCCGGCAGCAGCAGGGTCAGGCGCCGGGGTCCGTCGAGGTGACCGACGTCTCCGAGGTGCTGCTCCGCTCGGTGCGAGCGCCCGAACCCAGCCTCCCCGGGCCCCGGCCCGATCTCCCCGCGGCCGGCGCCGCGCCTGGACCAGAAGGGACACTGCCATGACCTCCACCCCTGCCGACGGCGCCCCGCACGACGACGACGGCCTCGACGTGCAGATGCTGAACCTCATGCTCGAGGCACTCGGCGACTTCGTGGCGGCCGAGCTCCCAGAGAGCCGGATACTCGAGCTGGACCGCGAGGACCGCTGCCCGGAGGACACCGTCCGGGCGATGTCCGGCGACGCGCTCGGCGTCCAGCTGGCCTTCATCCCCGAGGCGTACGGCGGGCTCGGCGGCGGGGCCTTCGACTCCTACCGCATCTGCGAGCGGATGGCGCGGGTGGACATCGGCCTCGGCACGTCCGTCTTCGCGACCTTCCTCGGCAGCGACCCCATTCTGATGGGCGGCACCGAGGAGCAGCGGAAGGAGTGGCTCGGCCGGATCGCCGAGCAGGGGAACGTCTTCGCCTACGGCGCCACCGAGCCCGAGGCCGGCAGCGATCTGGGGGCGCTGTCGACGACCGCCGTCCCCATGACGGACGCCGCCGGCTCGGCCGCCTACCGCATCACAGGCCGCAAGCAGTGGATCAGCAACGGCACCATCGCCGACGCCTACACCGTCCTGGCGATGGCGCCCGGCGGGCCCTCCTGGTTCGTCGTCGAGAAGGGCGCGGACGGCTTCACCTGCGCCCCTCCGGAGGACAAGCACGGCATCCGGCTCTCCAACACCGCGGCGCTCTTCCTCGACGACGTCGTCGTCCCGGCGCAGAACCTCGTCGGCGGCGTCGAGGGACGCGGCCTCGTCCAGGCCCAGCAGGTGTTCGGCTACACCCGGCTGATGGTCGCCGCGTTCGGCCTCGGCGGCGGCTGGGAGGCGATGGACCGGGCGATCCGCTACTCCACACAACGCGTGCAAGGCGGCTCACCGCTCAGCGAGAAGCAGGGCTACACGCACAAGCTGATCGTTCCGCACGTGGTCCGGCTGGAGGCCGCCCGTGCCGTCGTCGAGGAGACGGCCACGCGCATCGACGCCGGAGAGGGTCACGACGGCGCACTCAACACCGAGGGCGCGATCGCGAAGTACATGGCCACCGAGGCCGGCGTGGCCGCCGCGGACGCCGCCGTCCAGGCCCACGGCGGGTACGGCTACACCCGTCCCTACATCGTCGAGAAGATCCGTCGCGACGTCAGGATCACGACGATCTACGAGGGCACCTCGGAGATCCTGGAGATGACCGTCGCCCGGGACCGGTGGCAGCACCATCTCAAGAGCCGCGGCAGTTACTACCTGGACGCCGCCGAGCAGGTCGCCGCTCTCCACGCGTCCCACCCGGACGTCGGGGCCGCCGCGGGTGCCCTCGGGCTGCGCTGCCTGGCCGCCGTCCTGGAGGCGTGCCGGGTCGGCCGGTTGACCCGCAACCAGCACGTCCTGCTGCGGCTCGGCGAGTTGATCGCCTACGCCGAGTCCTCGGCGGCGCTCGTCCGTCGAGCGGTCGCCGCGGCGGACGGACGGTCGCCGGCGAAGGCCGACCGCAGGTTCGACGCCGCCGGCCTGGCCGCGATCAGCCGTGTCTTCGCCCGGGACGCCGCGCTCAAGGTCGCCGAGGAAGGCGTCCGCTGGGTCTCCGGCGCCGCCGAACCCGCCGCCGCCACGCAGCTGCTCTCCGGCCTGCCGCTGGACGACGTCCGAGCCGCCCAGGCCGGGCTGCTCGCCGACATGGACGCCGTCGCAGACGTCCTCTACGACCGCTCCCACTGACGCGCCCACGGAAACGAGATCGAGGACAGGCCATGAACGAGCACCGCACCGCCCCCGTCGCCGTCGTCGGGATCGCGGCGATCATGCCGGACGCCCCGGACGCCGCGACCTTCTGGCAGAACCTCCGCGTCGGGCG
>DATKNA010000183.1:0-20095 GCA_035541595.1 Kineosporiaceae bacterium
CATCGCCGCGGTGTGGACGGCCTCGGGCAGGCCCGCGGCCTCGATCCGGCCGCGGTAGTCCGTGCCGGTCTCGGGGTCGCCGTCATCGGAGAGCTCGCCGAGCTCCTTACGGATGGCAGCCAGCTGCTGGCGCAGCAGGTACTCGCGCTGGCTCTTCTCCATGCCCTCTCGGACGTCGGACGCGATCTTCTCGCTGACCTCCATCTCGGCCAGGTAGGCCTTGGCGCCTTCGAGCAGGAACTCCAGCCGTTCGGCGACGTCCGTGGTCTCGAGCAGCCGCAGCTTGTCCGCGGGCTCGATCCAGGTGGCGTAACCGGCGGCGTCGGCCAGCTCCGAGGGGTCGGTCATGCGCTGGACGGCGTCGATGACCTGGTAGGCCTGACGCTGTTGCAGGATCGAGGTCAGGACCTGCTTGTACTCGGCTGCCAGCTCGCGGTCACGGCCGGTCGGCTCCGGGGCGCGGAGGACCTCGGCCTCGACCCACAGCACGGCCCCGGGGCCGGACACCCCCGTGCCGATCCGGGCACGGGCGGTGGCGCGGAGCACGGCCGCGGGCTCGCCGCCGGGCAGCCGGCCGATCTGGGTGACCTCGGCCACCGTGCCCAGGACGCCGGTGCGGCCCTCGACCCGGGGGACGAGCAGGAGGCGGAGGGGTTCGCGATTGGTGTCGCGGTTCAGGTCGCGCAGGTCGGTCGACCGGCCGCCCCCGCGCGCGGCGCGGGCGGCATCGATCGAGGCCTGCGCCTGGGATGTGAGCTCGATGGGCAGGACCATGCCGGGCAGGACCACGGCGTCATCGAGGAACAGGACGGGTAGCGTCGTCGACATGCACCTCTCAACGTGGTGACGCGCGTGCAGCTTCCCGACCTTGAGTCGGGTTCGCTCAACCTCCTCCACCCCTCCCGTGATCAAGGAATAGGTGACCGTCCTCCGACGGAGATCCGGCGGAGAGGCTGGTGATCGGTCAACCATTCCTTGATCACGGGAGATGAGAGCGGGAGATGAGAACCGTCCTCGGCGCGCCGTGGCGCCGGAAGGACGATGGACAGGCGGCACGATGCTGGACGATAGGGACGTGACGACGGCCACGGACGACGCGTGGGTGGTCGCCGTCGACGTCCGCGGAGCGCAGCGCCTGACCGCCACGGCTGACGCCAGGGGGGTGCACGTACAGCTCGCGGACGCCGACGCTTCCGGCCCGCTCGGTGATCCGGCCGCGTGCAACGGCGGGCGCCCGCCGCTCGCCGTCGTCGTCGTGCACCCGGCGACGTGGGACGACGCCAAGGTCACCGGCGTCCTCACTGAGGTGGCCCGTGGAGCGCCGGCGGGCTGGCCGGCCCCCGTGCCCCTGACGGCAGCGGAGGCGGCCGCCTGGCGGGCGCTGGAGTTCGGGCTGGTGCCGGCGCGTGGCCGCATCGCAGTGCTCGATCCGCTGGCCCGGGAGGCCGCCGTGGTCGACCGTGACGGCGAGCTCCTGGCGACCGTCGGGCCGCCTGTCGGGCTGGCACCGCCCCCGGCGGCCGCCGACGAGAGCGAGCGGGTCGCTGACCTCGGCGACCGGCTCGTGGCCCTCGCCCGCCGGGCCCTGGACGGCGCGCCGCCGGGGCCTCCCTTCGCCGGGGTGCTGCTCGCCGGGGGGGTCCCGGCGGGCGGGGCCGACGACGCCGAGCTGCCAGCGCTCGTCGCGCGGGTCACAGGGCGGGCCCCCCTCGTACCCGGCGATCCGGCCAAGGTCGCCGTGCTCGGCGCGGCCTCGCTGGGCTGGGCCGTCACGACGACGCCCGCCGACCGGTTCGCCGGTCCGCCGGCCGGACCGGCGCAGCAGGTTCACCCGCTCTCGAGCGGCCGGCTGTCCCCCCCGGCCGGTACACCTCCCGGCGGACCCGGCCACCTCCCGTCGGGTGCGGTCACGGGTGCGGCCGTCGGGTCGTCGCGCCGGCCGCGGCTCTGGGCCGCCGCGCTCGTGGTGCTCGTGGCGGCCGTGGTCGTCGCGGGCCTCGGCTGGCACCGGGTCCGCACCGCTCCGGCGCCGTTCACTTCCACCTGCCCCGACGGTCAGGTCGTGGCTTACAGCGTCGAATGCGCCACGCTGGCGCCGTCCGCGACGCCCTGAGCCGGCCGCGCCCTCCACCTCCGCAGCTGAGCGCGCGGGACGCCCGGCCCCGCGGGTGGGTGGCGTGCCACCCTGACGGTCACCGACGGCCGTGACGCCGTCGGCTATGGCGGGCGTCACGCCGTCCACGTCCCGGGCGCCGACCGGCGCGGCTACCGTCACGGGTATGGCCATGGCCCGCAGCGGGAGCGACAGCGACGGAGCTCCTGACGCGCGGCGTCGCATCGCCGACGCCGCGCGGGACCTCTTCGGCTCCCGGGGCTACGACCGCACGACCGTCGACGCGATCGCGGAGCGCGCCGGGGTCGGGCGCCGGACCTTCTTCCGGCACTTCCGCTCCAAGGACGATGTGATCTTCGCTGACCACGAGCGGATCGAGGCCGCCACGGCGGCGCACCTCGCCGCCCTCGGCGACGTCCCACCGGTTCGGGCGGTCTGCAGCGGTGCCAAGCTCATCTTCCGCAGCTACGCGGACGACCCGGAGGTCTCGGTGCAGCGGTACGAGCTCGTCCGCGCAGTCCCGGCACTGCGGGACCGCGAGATCGCGAGCATCGCCCGGTACAACCGTCTCTTCAGCCGGTACTTGCGCAGCAGGCTCGGCGAGGCGCCGGGCGTCCGGCTGTACGCCGACGTCGTCGCGGCGGCGGTCGTCGCGGCGCACAACGAGGTGCTGCGCGCCTGGCTGCTCGGCGGCGGCGCCGGCGACGCGCTCCCGGCGCTCGACCGCGCCCTGACCTGGGTGGCGGAACGCTTCGAGCAGGCGACGTCGGCGCCCGGCGTGGAGCCGGGCGACGACGTCGTCGTCGCCGTCTTCCGGGCCGGCGCACCACTGGACGACGTCGTGGAGCGCATCTCCCGCAGCCTGTAAGGCCGGGCCATCGGCCAGCTCGGGAGCCGCGCCCGGGCCGCTCGACGACCAATTGGATCACGCGACATCAGGGCCACCGACCGACCGCCGATCCGGGTGCTCCCGTTGTGCCGCGTTGCACGCGTTGTGGCGCCTGCGCAGGTCTCGCGAGCGGCCCAACGCGTGTAACGCAGCACAACGGGAGCACCGTTCAGGCGGCCCCCGGCCCCGAACCCGGCGGGGGCATCTCCTTCCGGTCGCCTGAGCTGCGACTCCGGTCGCCGTGAGCTGCGACTCCGGTCGCCGTGAGCTGCGACTCCGGTCGCCGTGAGCTGCGACTCCGGTGGCCGTGAGCGCGACTCCGGTCGCCGGATCTGCGACCACCTCTTGCGCGATGGCATCGAGTGCCAGCATCCTGGCACTGAGTGCCATAACGATCGGAGGAGCGGAGTATGACAACCGCGACCACGACACGACAGCAAGCCCCCACGCCGTCTTCCCGCGCTGCGGCGCCACCCGAGGCGCAGGGCGCGCCGGGCCCGACGGCCCGTTCCGCGCCGGGCCCGACGGCCCGTTCCGCGCCCGGTTCGACGGCCCGTTCCGCGCCCGGTTCGACCACCGCCCCATCCAGCATCGCCGGCGCCCTCTTCGTGGTCGCCACCCACAAGGTGCGCGATCGCGCTGCCGCCGCCCCGAACGCCTGGCTGCCGTACGGCACCGAGCATGCCTGGCGGCCCGGTACCCGGCGCACCCTGTGCGGGGAGTGGATCTACGAATGGACGGTCTTCTGGGACCGCCGGTTCTCGGCCCGGCCGGCTGCTGCGTGTCCCCGCTGCGTGGAGGCCACCCTGCCGGAGGAGTCCCGCCGACGCCTCGACCGCCTCGCCGGCTGATCCGATCCGTCGCCCTCGGCGACGGCGTCTGATGATCAGGGCCGTTGTGGTGACGAGCTGCCGCACGCACCCGCTCCCCCAGCGCGCGGCGCCGTCGCGGATCTGGGCGTGCGCCCCGGGCCCTGGGGGGTTGGGATGGAGCCGTCCATTGAGTCGACGGAAGGGCACAGCCGTGGCACTGGACGGCAAGAAGATCGCGTTCCTGGTGGCCCCCGAGGGCATCGAGCAGGCCGAGCTCACCGAGCCGTGGAGGACCGTGCGCCAGGGCGGCGGGCATCCGCACCTGCTCGTCGCCGTCACGCAGGTGCGGCGGGTCCAGGCGTTCCACCACCTCGACAGGGCCGACACCTTCGACGTCGACCTCCCGGTCTCCCGGGCCGGAGTCGAGGACTACGACGGGCTCGTGCTGCCCGGTGGGGTGGCCAACGGGGACGCGGTGCGCACCGACCCCGACGCCGTGGCCTTCGCCAGGGGCTTCCTGGAGGCCGGCAAGCCCGTCGCCGTGATCTGCCACGGCGGGTGGGTGCTCGTCGAGACCGGCGACCTGCGCGGCCGCCGGATGACGTCGTGGCCCAGCTTGAAGACCGACATCCGGAACGCCGGCGGGGTCTGGGTGGACGAGGAGGTCACCGTCGACACGAACGGCCCCGGCCCGCTCGTGAGCAGCCGCAGGCCGGACGATCTCCCGGCGTTCACGAAGGCCATCGCCGACGTCTTCTGACCCGTCCGCCCACCTAGGATCGGCATCCATGGCGGACCGCGAACGCGACGGCTACATCCTCTCGTCGGACCCTGACCGGGTGGACGTCGACACGGTGCACCGGTGGCTGTCCGAGGACGCGTACTGGGCGCTCGGTCGGCCCCGCGAGGTCGTCGAAGCGACCGTCCGACGCTGTGACACGTGGTCGGTGTACGCCTGCGACGGCACCCAGGTCGGCTTCACCCGGGCGGTCACCGACGGGCTCACCGTCGCGTGGCTGTGCGACGTGTACGTCGACCGTGCCCACCGCGGGAGGGGTCTCGCCACGTGGATGGCGGGAGCAGCGGTGTCCGACCTGCGCGAGCGCCGGCTCGATCGGCTCGTCCTCGCCACCAGCGACGCGCATGCCGTCTACCGGCGGGTCGGGTTCGTCGTCCCGGACCGGGCCGACAAGTACATGGAGATGGTGCTCAAGGACGCGGCGGTGACGCCCCGGTGAGGTCGTCGCCCGGGCACCGGCCGGTGCCGACCGGGTCGGCGCGGCTTCCGGACGTCGTCCGTGCCGGCCTGCCGGACCTGCTGCTCGTGACGGCGGTCCTCGCCTGGATCGGTCTGGTCCTCCTCGTCGACGCGGTCCCCGTCCCCCACGGTGCGGAGCCGGCTCGGCAGGTCGTGCTGGGGGCGACGACGTGGCTCGTGCTGGCGACGGTCCTGCGCCGCGAGGGGCCGCTGGTGCGGGCCCAGACGGTCGTCGTCGTGGCGCTGGCGACGGTCGTGGAGTACACGTTCTCGCCGTTGCTGCAGGCCTACGGCTACCGGATCGGCACCGTCCCGTTCTTCGTGCCGCCCGGGCACGGGCTCGTCTACCTCGCCGCCCTCGCGCTCGGCCGCAGCGCGCCGTTCGCGGTGCTGCGCCGCCCCTTGGTGGCCCTGACGGTCGTGGTCGGCGCGGCGTGGGCGACGTCCGGGATCCTCGGCCCGCGGCACGACGTCCTCGGCGCCTTCTGGTTCGCCTGCCTCCTCGGGTTCCTGGCCTGGGGACCCAACCGGTCGCTGTACGTCGGGGCGTTCCTCGTCGTGTCCTACCTGGAGCTGCTCGGGACCGCGCTCGGCACGTGGGCGTGGGCACCGACCGACCCCGTGCTGCACGTGATCGGGCAGGGCAACCCGCCGACAGGGGCCGCCGGCGGCTACGGGTGGTTCGATCTCTACGCGCTGCTGTTGGCGCCGCGCCTGCTCGCCGCCGTCGGGCGCGTGCGTGCGATGGCACGGACGGCGATGGCACGGACGGCGATGGGACCGATGGCGGGCTCAGCCGGACGGCGCGAGCACGCCCAGGACGTCGTCGTGGAGCCGGCCGTTGGTGGCCAGCGCGCCGCCGCCCCGGGTGGCGTCCGTACCCTCGATCGACGTGAACCGGCCGCCGGCCTCGACGACGACGGGTACGAGCGCGGCCACGTCGTACAGCTCGAGCGAGGGCTCGGTGGCGATGTCCACCCCGCCCTCGGCGACGAGCATGTAGGACCAGAAGTCGCCGTACGCCCGGCTGCGCCACACCCTCCGCTCGAGGTCGAGGAACTGCTCGCGGCGGCCCGCGCGGCTCCATTCGCCGAGGTCGGAGTAGGACAACGAGGCGTCCCCGAGCCCGGCGACCGCGGAGACGTGCAGGCGGCGGGCCGCGGACAGGCTCCTCCCGGTCCAGGCACCGGTTCCCGTGGCGGCCCACCACCGGCGGCCCAGGGCGGGCGCGGACACGACACCGACCACGGGGCGGCCCTCGTCGAGCAGCGCGATCAGCGTGGCCCAGACCGGAACCCCCCGGACGTAACTCTTCGTCCCGTCGATGGGGTCCACCACCCACTGTCGGGTGCCACGCCCCGTCGGCTCGAACTCCTCGCCGACCACGGCGTCGCGTGGTCGGGCCCGACGCAGCTGGGTGCGGACGAGATCCTCGGCGGCCTTGTCGGCGTCGGTGACCGGTGTCAGGTCGGGCTTGGTCTCGATGCGCAGGTCCGAAGCCTGGAATCGGGAGGTCGTCAGGGAATCGGCCATGTCCGCGATGACGTGCGCCAGACGCAGGTCGTCGTCGTACGCGGCCACGTGCGCTCCTGATCTGCTCGTCATCTGCTCGTCAACTGCTCGCGATCTGCTCGCCTGCCGCCGAAACGGGCTGCCGACCGGAACGCTACCGCCTTAGGTTCGACCCATGTTCGACACGATCTCGGGCCTGCCCGTGCACGCGCTCGTCGTCCACGCGGTCGTCGTCCTGCTGCCGTTGATGTCGATCGTGACGGCGGCGGTCGCGCTGCGTCCGCGCTGGCGCCAGTACGCGCCCGCGGTCGCGGTGATCGACGGGATCGTGGTCGTGATCGCGTTCGTCGCGAAGAAGTCGGGGGAGGTGTTGCAGGCGCGGTTGCAGGAGCTGAACCCCGCGGTGGCGCACGACCACGGCGCGCAGGGGCGGCTGGTGCCGTACGTCGCGCTCGGCGTCTTCGTCGCGGCGCTGTTGGTGTGGGCGACCTCCCGTTGGGCAGGCCTGGTGCCGGTGGCCGTCGGCGTGTCACTGCTCGCGGGTGTCGCCGGCGTCGGCTGGACCTATGTCACCGGTGACAGCGGTGCCCGCGCCGTCTGGGGCCAGACGATCGAGAACACGAAGACGCCGGCCAGCCGTTGACCCACCCGGCGATCATGCACTGCGCGGCGATGCCCCGTGCTCGTGCTGCGCCGGGTTGCACGCCCTGAGCCGCTGTTCGGACGCTCTCGAGCGTGACAACCCGTGCAACCCAGGACAACGTGTGCACGTGGTCCGCCGCGCGCTCAGAAGGGTGGGGCGGCGGCGCCCAGCAGCCACGCGCCGCCGAGGAGCAGCGCGGCCACCGACGTCAGCACGGTGATCCAGGCCCATACGCCGGCGGGGACGAGGGTCGTCATGGCGCGCATGGCCGCGAAGTCGGCGCCGCCTCGACGATGGTCCCAGACGTGCAGGACGCCGCCGATGAGCAGCAACCAGACCCAGGCACACGCGATCAGCACCCGGGTGTCGGGCGATCCCCGCAGGAGGGTGGCGACGAGTGCTGCGCCGACGACGACGAGGACGAACCGGCCGAACCAGTTCGCCGTCGTGAGCAGGAGCAGGGCGAGCAGGACCAGGCTCACCCACAGCACGGCGTCGGCCCGGCCGTGGACCAGGAGCAGGCACCCGACCAGCCCGAACGCGGACGGACCGACGTAGCCGGCGAACGTCACCGGCAGTTGCAGCAGCGCCGCGCTGGACGCCGTCGAACCTGAGCGGTCCGGGTTGAGCCGGACCTGGAGGATGCGTCCGCCCAGGAGCAGGGCCGCCACGGCGTGGCCGCCCTCGTGGGCGATCGTGATGACGTGCCCGGAGAAGGACCACAGGCCGAACGCGAGCACCGCCGCGATGACCCCACCGGCGATCGCCGCCGTCGTCGACAGCGGCACCGCGGAGCCCGCGGAGACGACCAGATCGTGAGCATGCCGGCCGGACGCCACCATCGGCATCACGACCATTGCACCCTCTCTTCCGCGCCGAGCCCTCGGTGACGGATCGCCGGGCACCTGAGGGCCCATGGTGCCTCATGCCGCTGAGGGACACGACGACGCGCGCCGGGTCGGGCACGTCACCCCTCGTCGGGGGCGCCGGCGCGGGAGCGGAGGAGGCGTCGCAGCGACTCCAGCCGTGCCGGTCCCGCCGGCCCGGCGTCGCCGGCCGCGACGAAGGCGTCCAGGGCACAGTCGGGTTCGTCGTGCGAGCAGCCGCGCGGGCAGCCGGCGGTGCCCACCGCCAGGTCGGGGAACGCGGCGACGATGCGGTCGGGGTTCACGTGCGCGAGGCCGAAGGACCGGACGCCGGGGGTGTCGACGACCCAGCCGCCGCCCGGGAGAGGCAGGGCCACCGCGGACGTCGACGTGTGCCGGCCCCGGCCGGTCACGACGTTGACCTCGGCGGTGGCCCGCAGCGCTCCCGGGACGAGAGCGTTGACGAGCGTGGACTTGCCCACGCCCGAGTGCCCGATGAGCACGGTGACGCGTCCGGCCAGCCGCGCGCGGACGGCGTCCAGCCCCTTGATCTCCGGTTGCCCGCCGGGGCCGGTCACCCGCTCCGTGACGACCGACGGGACGTCGAGCGGCGCGTAGGCGGCCAGGAACGGCGCCGGCCCCGCCAGGTCCGCCTTGGTGAGAACGAGTAGCGGATCCAGGCCGGCGTCGTAGGCCGCGACGAGGGCCCGGTCGACCAGTCGGGGCCGGGGTTCCGGGTCCGCCAGGGCGGCGACCACGGCCAGCTGGTCGGCGTTCGCGACGACGGGTCGCTCGAGCGGATCGACGTCGTCGGCGCTCCGCCGCAGCAGGCTGGAGCGCTCCTCCACCCGGACGATGCGCGCGAGCGTGCCGGGGTCGCCGCTGACGTCACCCACGAGTGCCACCCGGTCGCCGACGACCACGCCCGCGCGGCCCAGCTCGCGCGCCTTCATCGCGGTGACCTGACCCCCGGGCTCCTCCGGCCCCCCGAGCAGCACGGTGTACCGGCCGCGGTCGACCGCGGCCACCCAGCCCGGCGTGGAGTCCTCGTGGCGGGGCCGCTCCTTCGTCCGCGGCCGCGAGCCCTGCGGGTTGGGCCTGACCCGGACGTCGGACTCGTCGAGCTCGCGCCGGCGCCGGGGAGGTGTCATGGGCGGCTCACGAGAGCATCGCCGTCCAGAGACCGGTGAACCCGGGCAGGGTCTTCGCGGTGGTCTCGACGTCCTCGACGAGCACGCCCCGGACCCGCAGGCCCAGCAGGGCGCCGGCGGTCGCCATCCGGTGGTCGCCATAGGTGTGGAAGATGCCGCCGTGCAGCGGGCGCGGCCGGAGGACGAGGCCGTCGGGGGTCTCGCGGACGTCGCCGCCCAGCGCGTTGATCTCCGTCGCCAGCGCGGCCAGCCGGTCGGTCTCGTGGCCCCTGATGTGCGCGATGCCGCGCAGCTGGGAAGGACTGTCGGCGAGCGCGGCGAGCGCCGCGACCGTCGGCGCCAGCTCGCCGGCGTCGGAGAGGTCCGCGTCGATGCCGTAGAGGTCGCCGGTGCCCTGCACGGTCAGGCCGTCCCGGTCGAGGGAGACATCCGCACCCATCTGGTCGAGCAGGTCGCGCAACTGGTCGCCGGCCTGGGTCGTGTACTGGGGCCAGCCCGGCACGCGCACCCGTCCCCCGGTCACCGCGGCGGCCGCGACGAAGGGAGCGGCGTTCGACAGGTCGGGCTCCACCTGGACGTCGAGGGCGCCCACGGGCCCCGGTTCGACCCGCCAGCTCGACGGGTCCGCGTCGTCGACCACGACGCCCACGTCGCGCAGCGCCTCGACGGTCATGACGACGTGCGGCGCACTCGGGATGGGGGGCCCGACGTGCTCGAGGACGAGCCCCTCGTCGAACCGGGCGCCGACGAGCAGCAGGCCCGACACGAACTGGCTGGACTCGGAGGCCTCGATCCGCAGGGTGCCGCCGCGCACCCGCCCGGTGCCGTGGACGGTCAGCGGTAGCCGGCCGTCGGCCGCGGCGTCCACGGCGACTCCCAGGTCCCGCAGTCCCGTCACCACCGGGGCCATCGGGCGCCGCCGTGCGGCGTGGTCTCCGTCGAACCGGACCGGGCCCAGTGCCAGCGCCGCCACGGGCGGCAGGAATCGCATGACCGTGCCGGCGAGGCCGCAGTCGACGTCCGCCGGCCCGCGCAGCGGGCGCGGGGTGACGACCCAGTCGGGTCCGAACGCGCCGCCGCCGGGTGTCTCCTCGACGATCACCCCGAGTTCGGCGAGGCCGGCGGCCATCAGCGCCGTGTCCCGCGAGTGCAGCGGCGATCGCAGCCGGGACGGCTCCCGCGCGAGCGCGGCCAGGACGAGGTACCGGTTCGTCAGGGATTTGGAGCCGGGCACCGAGACGGTGGCGTCCACCGGGCCGGCGGCCGTCGGCGCCGGCCAGGCCGGCACGTCGGCCCCCGCGCAGAGCGCTCCCATGGGCGTCGAGACTAGAGCGTGTCCGGTCGATCTGCGCGCCGGTGAGCAGTCGCCGGCGGATGTGTGCCGCTCGGGGTGCGCCGGGCGAGTGGTCCGCGGCCGGCCTCGTGATGACGCCTGCCGGGCGGCCGACGGTCCGCCCGTGCGAGGCCCGCGCCGGAGCCTGCCGCTGCTCGTCGCGGCGGCGGTCGCGACCGCGCCGGGCGGTCCACCGCTGCCCTCGCCGGCGCCGGCCTCGGCGTGGTCACCGGCGTCGTCGGTCGGCTGCCGTACCCGCTCGGACCTGCTCTCGCGTCCTCCGGTGGCGCACTGGCACCCGGCCCGCGGCCTGGAGGTCACCGCCTGGAACGGGACCGACGGCCGGGGCGACGAGGTCAGGCTCACCGTGGCACAGGCCGATACGACGCGGATCCGGCTGGCCGCGGCGGCCGTCACGGAGTACGGCGACGCGGTGGCGACGACCACGCTCACGGGCGGAGTGCGCCAGGCGGTGGTCGGGATCAACGGCGACTACTTCGCCTACGACTGGTCCGGCGCCGCGGTACCCCAGGGACCGGTCGTCGTCGACGGCCGTGCCTACCGCCTGCCGTCCGGAGCCCGGCCCGTCGTCGGGACCGACGCGTCGGGCCGTCCGACGACCGCGAGGTTGCGGGTCGACGGTGAGGCGCGAGTGTCGGCCTCCCCTGCGGGCACCCCCGGGCCCATCCGCGCGCTGCCGATCGGATCGGTCAACGACGACGGGGACGGCGCGGACGCCGACGGCACCGACCCCGTCGCCGCAGGGCGTGCGGTGGCGTTGGTGACGCCCTATCTCGCTGATGCGAGGCCGTGGCGCGCCCGCGAGGTGGTCGTCCGGCGCGGGGTGGTGGTGGCCGCGGGACACCGGCTCTCCTTCGGGACCAGTGGCGCTTTCGGCTCCGGGCGGGCCGGGCGGGACGACGTCCTGCTGGCGGCCGACGGTCCGGCCGCGCGCACGCTGCAGGGGCTGCGGCGCGGAGCTGCCGTGCGCCTGCGCTATGCCCCGGTGACCACGAGCGGCGCCCGCCTTGATCAGGCGATCGGCAGCGGCGCCCTGATGCTGAGGGACGGCCGCGACGTGGCGCCCTGCACGTCGTCGGGAGCGCGGTCCCGGCCCAGGACGTTGGTCGCCTGGAACTCCCGGCGCACCCGGTTGTGGCTGCTCGCGCTCGACGGGCGGGGCCGCGACGCCCCCGTCCCGACGTACGGTGGGACCTATCGGCAGGTCGCGGAGCTTGCCCGCGCGCTCGGGGCGACCGACGCGGTCATGCTCGACGGCGGCGGGTCGACCACGATGGCGCTGCGTGGCCCGGACAATGCGGTACACCGCATCGACGCGCCGGACGGCGCCGCGCAACGCCCCGTCCCGGACGGCCTCGTGCTGGTTCCCCGCTGAACCGCCCCTCGGACTCAGTCGGTGCCGGCGCCGCGGCGCGCCTGCTTCGCGCTCCGGCGCGCCTCCATGGCCGCGCGACGAGCCTCCTTGCGCGCCCGGCGGGTGGTCTGCTGCGCGCGGGCGCCCAGATGCTCGGCGGCGTGGCGACCGCGCCACGCCAGCCCCGGCCGGCCTTCGGTGTCGACGGCGGCGAGCAGCGCCCCGCCGAACCGGCTCAGGTCGCCCATGAGGTCGTCGAGTTCCGCCGTGCGCCGGTCGACGTCCTTCTCCATGCGCACCGACATCACCTGGAGGTAGATGCCGGGGGCGAGGCTCGCCGCGAGGGCGAGTCCGGTGATCCGCGGCATGCGCCCGAGCGCGAACAGGGCACCCGCGCCGAGCATGACGGCACCGTTCGCGCGGATGAAGAGTTCGGCGTCCTCGGGCAGGCCGAGCGGCCGGGCGACCGCCTCCACGAGCGGGCGGGCCTGCTCGGCCCGCCTGCCGGGATGGAGCACGGCCTCGAGGCCTTCCTGGACGAAGGAGGCCGCGAGCAGGGGTCGGGCGATGCGTCGCACGAGCGTCATGTCCCTTGCTTACCCCCAACGTGCATCGAACGCGACGTGAACCGCGTGTCGTACGGCCGAACCCGATCATACCCGCCATCGGTGATCACGTGAGGACAGTCCGCCGATCATGCGGGTGGCGGCGCTGAGGCTCAGCCGGGGGCGGCCGGGCGGCATGGCAGGCTGGCCGTGTGTGCGGACGCTACGCCAACAGTCGCCGACCCGAGGACCTGGTCGAGACGTTCGAGGTCGAGCGGACGGCCGGTCGCGGTCCGGGCCAGGATCCCTCGTCGGCGCGCCCCGACTACAACGTCGCTCCGACGCGGCCCGCGCTCGTCGTCCTCCGCCGGCGGGTCCGCGACGAGGTCGACGGGGACGGCGCGCCCGCGCCGTCCCCGGGCCCTGCAGGGGAGAACGGTGAGTCCGCGGTGCCCGAGCCGGGCGAACCGCCCGTCGTCGCGGACGCCGATGGTGAGCCCACGGCCGACGCCGCCCTCGAGGCCGCCGAGGCGGCACCCGCGTCGCCGCCGGCGCCGCGGATGCTCCGGCTGCTGACCTGGGGACTGATCCCGTCGTGGGCCAAGGACCGCAAGGTCGGCGGCCGCATGATCAACGCTCGGGCGGAGTCCCTGCTCGACAAGCCGGCGTTCCGCCGTGCGGCCCTGACCCGCCGCTGCCTCGTTCCCGCGGACGGCTGGTATGAGTGGCAGAAGAGCCCCACCGAACGCGACGCCAAGGGCAAGCCGCGCAGGCAGCCCTTCTGGATCCACCCCGGCGTCGACCGGCCGATCGCCTTCGCCGGGGTGTACGAGTTCTGGCGCGACCCGACGAAGGAGGGCGACGACGCCTGGGTCACCACGTTCGCCATCATCACCACGGAGGCCGAGCACGGCCTGGACGTCATCCACGACCGGATGCCCTTCGTCGTGCCGGAGGACCGCTGGGACGACTGGCTCGACCCCGACCTGACCGATCCGGACGCGGTCCGGGCCCTGCTCCGACCTCCGGTGCCAGGGCGCTTCGTCGCCACTGCCGTGTCGATGCGGGTGAACGCCGTCGCCAACAACGGTCCCGACCTGCTCGAGCCGGTGCCGCTGGACCAGCTGCACGGTGTGGTCGACCCGGCCACGGGGGAGCTCATCGGTGCCGGCGAAGCCCCGCTCTTCTGACCACTCCGCCGCCGCCCTCCGGTGGGCTGATCGGGCCCTGACCAGGGAGGTCGAGACGCGGCAGGGGTTGGCGCGGGCCCACGTCCACGAGCCGGCCGGGCCTGGGGGGCGCCCGCTCGGCGTGCTCGTCCTCGGCCACGGCGCCGGCGGCGGCGTGGGGGCGCCCGACCTGCGGGCGGCCGTCACCGCGGCCACATCTGCCGGATGGCGGGCAGTGCTCGTCGAGCAGCCCTGGCGTGTGGCCGGCCGCCGGGTGGCCCCGGCGCCGCCCCGGCTCGACGAGGCCTGGCTCGCCGTCGTCGACGCCCTCCGGGAACCGCCGCAGGCTCCCGACGTGGTCGATCCTCTCGTCGTCGGCGGGCGCAGCGCCGGGGCCCGGGTGGCCTGTCGGACGGCGGCGGGCCTGGGCGCCGTCGCCGCGCTCGGCCTGGCCTTCCCGCTGCACCCGCCGGGTCGTCCCGACAGGTCGAGGGCGCCCGAACTGGCCGCCGCCGGCGTGCCGGTCGTCGTGGTCCAGGGGGAGCGGGACGCCTTCGGCGGCCCCGGCGAGATCATCGCGCTGCGGCTGGACCACGTGGAGGTCGTGCCGGCGCCCGGCGATCACGCGCTCCGCTCGGCCGGCCGGGCCGTCGCCGACGGCGTCCGGCTCGCGCTGGGCCGGGGCCGCGCCCACAGCGGCTGAGGCGGGCTCCACCGCGCGGCTCCGGCCAGCTGGAATGGCACCCGTCGACGCCGTGTTGACTCCGGACGTCCAGGTGCAGCGAAGAGGACGACAGGAGGCCCGGGTCGTGCTGGTAGCGGTGATGGACGACGTCCCACGGGGGGTGCTCGGCTCGCCCGGCGGGTCGGCGGTCTCGGGGGGTGTGCCCGACCTGGTCCGGCTAGGCTCATCGGTGATGAGTGAGGACACGGGCCGGGCGCCGGCCGACGAGACGAGCGAGGAGCGGGCCGCGCGCTTCGAGCGAGAGGCCCTGCAGTACCTCGACCAGCTCTACTCGGCGGCCCTGCGCATGACCCGGAACCCCTCGGACGCCGAGGATCTGGTGCAGGAGACGTTCACCAAGGCCTTCGCGTCGTTCCGGCAGTACCAGCCGGGGACGAACCTCAAGGCCTGGCTCTACCGCATCTTGACGAACGCCTATATCAACACCTACCGGAAGAAGCAGCGCGAACCCCAGCAGGCCCAGTCCGACGACATCGAGGACTGGCAGATCGCCCGGGCCGAATCACACACCTCGTCGGGCCTGCGCTCCGCCGAGGCCGAGGCGCTCGACCACCTGCCGGACTCGGACGTCAAGACGGCCCTCCAGCAGATCCCGGAGGAGTTCCGGATCGCGGTCTACCTCGCCGATGTCGAGGGCTTCGCCTACAAGGAGATCGCGGACATCATGGGCACGCCGATCGGCACGGTGATGTCCCGCCTCCACCGCGGCCGGCGTCAGCTGCGGGCCCTGCTCGAGGACTACGCCCGGGAGCGTGGCCTGGTGGGCGCCAGCTCCGAGGGAGGTGCGGCATGAGCTGCGGCAACCCGCACGTCACCCCGTGCTCGGAAGTGCTCGACCGGATGTACACCTACCTCGACGGCGAACTCGGTGAGCCCGACCTCCACCTCGTCCGCGAACACCTGGAGGAGTGCGCGCCGTGCATGTCACAGCACGACGTCGACCTCGTGGTGAAGAAGCTCATCCGGCGGGCCGGCGGAGGCGACCTCGCCCCGGAAGATCTGCGCGAGCGCATCGTCCTGCGGATCACCCAGCTCGCCCGCAGCGGCTCCACCGCTCAGGTCAGTCGGCTCAGCGTCGAGATCAACCGCTGAGCCCGCGCTCGGCGGAGCCGCCGGCGTCGGGGTGGCATGTCCAGCCCCCCGAGGGCCCACCCTGACACCACGGATCGCGTGAACGCTCAGCTGTTCGGGCGGTGACCGTGGTTCGCGACGTTCTTCTTGCGGGCACGGCGACGGCGGGTGCGCTTGCTCATGGCGACGCTCCTCTGGGCGGGGCCGTGCTCGGAATCCGGCGAGGATCCATGCTCGCACACACACCCGCAGCCGACCTCCCGGCGGGCGCGCCCGCCGCCCGCTCAAGGCACGGGCGTCGCCGTCCGATCTCACCCACGTGATGCCAGACGTGCCGTCGGTGGAGCCCTACCTGCGGGCCCTGGTCGAGCTGCTGGGCTCCGACCTGCACTGCAAGGTCGGCTCGCCACCGCGGGTCCGGATCGACGGGACCCTGCGCAAGCTCCAGGCTCCGGTGCTGCAGCCGGCCGACACCGAGCACATGCTCGGCCAGGTCATGCGGCCCGACCTCGTGGCGCATTTCGACGAGACCAACGAGGCGGACTTCGCCTACTCGCTGTCCGGCGTGGGGAGGTTCCGGGTCAACGCCTTCCGTAGTCGCGGGACGGTCGGGCTGGTGTTCCGGCGCGTCGCCGTGGGTGCGATCCCCCTGGAGGATCTCGGGGTCCCGCCCGCCGTCGGGCAACTGGCGCTCGAGCCGCGTGGCCTCGTCCTCGTCACCGGACCCACGGGGTCCGGCAAGACGACCACGCTCGCCGGCATGATCGACCGGATCAACCGCAGCCGGGAGGTGCACGTCGTCACGATCGAGGACCCGATCGAGGTCGTCCACGAGGACAAGCTGGCCATGGTCAACCAACGCGAGGTCGGCCTGGACACCGCCGGCTTCTACCGGGCGCTGCGGGCCGCGATGCGCCAGGACCCCGACGTCATCCTGGTCGGCGAGATGCGTGATGAGGAGACTGTGCGGGCGGCCCTGGCCGCTGCCGAGACCGGGCACTTCGTCCTGTCGACACTGCACACCGCCGACGCGCAGGAGACCATCAACCGCATCGTGGACTTCTTCCCCCCGCACGAGCAGCAGCAGGTGCGCGTGTCGCTGGCCGGAGCCCTGCGAGGCATCGTCGCCCAACGGCTGGTCGCTCGGGCCGACGGGCTCGGCCGCTGCTGCGTGGCGGAGATCTGCGTCGCGACCGGCCGGATCGCGGAGGCGATCGTCGACCCGGAGAAGACCAGCCAGATCACGGATCTGGTGGCCCAGGGCGCGTACTACGGCATGCAGACGTTCGATCAGCACCTGATCGCGCTGGTCAGGGACGGCGTCGTCACCGTCGAGGCGGCCGCCGCGGTGGCGAGCAAGCCACATGATCTCTCGGTCGAGCTGCGTCGTCTCGGCCTCGTCGCCTGAGGCGACGCAGCTCACCCGCCAGGGTTCAGTGGCTCCGCGGTTCCCAGGGGTGGTCGCGTAGGCCGCGGCTGTCCTTGCCGAGCAGCGGTGCCAGCGTCGCGATGGCGATGATCACGAGCAAGAAGAAGATCAATGTCATGTCCTCGATGGTCGGCCTAAGGCTCGTGGCCCCGACAGTGGCAGACCGGGCAGATGCCGGCCCGTCCGAGGTCCTTCCGAGGTCCTGCCGAGGTTTCCGAGGTCCTTCCGAAGGACTAAGGCCTCAGCGGGGACGTAGCGGCACGACGTCGTGGCATAAGGGGTCGCCGTCCGAGGCCGCCGGCGTGGCGGGAGCGGTGGGCGACATCAGGAGCCGCGGACACCAGGGGCCACGCGGAGCCGGTCAGTGACGGCGCACGGCCTCGCGCGTGCTGGTGTCGACGCCGAGGACGGGCGCGAGCGCGCCGATGAGGACGATCACCAAGAGAACCAATAACACAGTCATACAATCATCCTACAACTTGATGTCAAGGGTTGTTCCCAGCACCTCCTCGACGCAGCAGCCGGGCGCGCCCTCGCGAGCGCCGCCCCGCCGCTGCGAGCCGGCCGGCGCCCGTCAGGCCTGCTTGGTCTCCCAGAAGATCTTGGCGATCTCGTCGATCTTGGCCAGGAGCTGGTCGGCGACGGACTCGTCGAGCGAGCCCTTGACGCCGGCCGCGCCCGCGAGCTTCGTCGCCTCGTTGAAGAGCCGGTGCAGATCCGGGTACTTCTGGAAGTGCGGCGCCTTGAAGTAGTCCGTCCAGAGCACCCAGAGGTGGTGCTTGACGAGCTCGGCCCGCTGCTCCTTGATGAAGATCGCCCGGGTCCTGAAGAGCGGGTCGTCCGACGCGTTGTGCTTCTGGACGAGGGCCTTGACCGACTCGGCCTCGATCCGCGCCTGCGCCGGGTCGTACACGCCGCAGGGCAGATCGCAGTGGGCGCTGACGGTCCGGATCGGAGTCGTCCTGACGAGGGCGTCACGAAGACGCGAGAGCATGTTAACACTCCCTTTCCGCTGGTTGAGGCGTGCCTGAAGGGGTGCGGTCGTGCGGCCTCGCAGGCACGCACCGGGATCACGCTACCCGCCCCGGTGGGGTGCCGCAGGGCCGGATCCCGTGGGCGGCGGGGCCGTCGACGGCAGCCGGAACGGAGGCGGCCAGATCCGCAGCACCACGAGCCCGAGCAGGTCGGCGTCCGCCACCGGCGCCCCCAGCTGCCAGGAGTCCACGCCCTCGACCGGATTGTCCCGCTCCACCCACCACCCGCCGCCCTCACGGACCGCCAGACGCTTCACGCCCAGTGGCCGGCCGCCCGGCAGGCGTACGACGGCCAGCCTACCCGGGCGGGCCCGGCGCGACGGCGCCCGGACGCCGCGCACGAGCAGGAGGTCCCCCTGCCGGAGCGTCGGGCGCATCGATCGGCCGTGGACGCCGACCAACGACCAGGCCGGCAGCCGATCCGACGTCACGCGCACCAGCCTCTCATCGACCGTCGGACGCGATGGGCGTCCCGTCGTCAGACTGGCGTCGCCGGGCACGGCCTGGCACCATGACGTACACGGGTGACCCCCGTCGTCCCGGCGCCGTCGCGGCCCACCGTGCCGCCGCGCCACCCCAGCAGGTTCCTGGCGGTGATGCGCCGGCGGGGCTGCGCCGCACCCACGACGAGGGATCCCCGATGACCACTGACGTGCCTGCTCCGCCGTCCTTCGTGACGCCGGACCCCCGCGCCGCCGACCCGGTGTTCGCCCTGCACGAGGGTGGCAAGCTCGAGGTCGTGCCGCGTGTCCCGCTCCGCGACCGGCGCGACCTGTCCCTGGCGTACACCCCCGGCGTGGCCGACGTCTGCCGGGCGATCGCCGCCGAGCCGCAGCTCCTCGATCGCTACACCGGTCGCGGCAACACCGTCGCCGTGGTCACCGACGGCACGGCCGTGCTCGGGCTGGGCGACATCGGGCCCGGTGCGGCGTTGCCGGTGATGGAGGGCAAGGCCCTGCTCTTCAAGCACTTCGGCGGGCTGGACGCAGTGCCGATCTGTCTCGACACGACGGACGTTGACGAGATCGTCGACACCGTCGCGCGGCTCGCGCCGACGTTCGGGGGGGTCAACCTCGAGGACATCTCGGCGCCGCGCTGCTTCGAGATCGAGCGGCGTCTCCAGGAACGGCTCGCCCTGCCGGTCTTCCACGACGACCAGCACGGGACCGCCGTCGTCGTCCTGGCGGCGCTGCGCAACGCCGCCCGCGTGCTCGGCCGGTCGCTGGACGGTCTGCGCGTCGTGGTCAGCGGTGCGGGCGCCGCCGGGGTGGCGATCACGACCATCCTGGCCGAGGCCGGGGTCGCCGACGTCGTCGTGTGCGACCGCCGGGGTGTCGTCGAGCCGACGCGGGCGGACCTGCCGCCGCACAAGCGCCGGCTGGCGTCCGTGACGAACCCGCGACGGGTGCGGGGTGCCGTCGCGGACGCCCTGCGCGGCGCCGACGTGTTCGTCGGGGTGTCCGGCGGGACGCTGCCCGAACACGCCGTCGCCGCCATGGCACCCGGGGGCGTGATCTTCGCGCTGGCCAACCCCGATCCCGAGGTGCACCCCGACGTGGCCGGCGGTTACGCCACGGTCGTCGGCACCGGGCGCAGCGACTTCCCGAACCAGATCAACAACGTGCTCGCCTTTCCCGGGATCTTCCGAGGCGCTCTCGACAGCGGTGCGACCCGGATCACCGAGGGCATGAAGCTGGCGGCCGCGCAGGCGATCGCGGACGCCGTCGACGACCCGTCGCCCGGTGAGGTCGTGCCCAGCGTCTTCGATCCCCGTGTCGTGCCCACCGTCGCCGCCGCTGTGGCCGCCGCGGCCCGCCTCGACGGTGTCGCCCGCTGACCCTCCCCTCGCCGTGATCATGCAATCCCCACTGATCATGCAATCCGTGTCGATCAAGTGACGGCCCCGTTACTTGATCGACACCGATTGCATGATCACGGTGAGTGAGGGCGCGCGCGCACCGCTACCCTGCCGCTACCCTGCCGCGCATGCTCGCCGCCTACGCCGCCCGCACCGCCCCGGACGACCCGCTCTCGGCGCTCGTGGTAGGGGAGCGGCCGGTCCCCGAGGTGCCTGACGGCTGGGCCCGGGTGCGCGTGCGGGCGACCAGCCTCAACCACCACGACCTGTGGAGCCTGCGCGGCGTCGGGCT
>DATKNA010000184.1:0-2361 GCA_035541595.1 Kineosporiaceae bacterium
CGCCAAGGACGAGCACCTGGTGCCCGGGCAGGGTACGCAGCCGTGCGACGAGGTCCTGGAGCTGCTCGCCGAGGGCAACTGGGGGGGCACGGTGGTGGTCGAGGTCAACACGCGACGCGCCCGCACCCGGCAGGAGCGCGAAGCGGACCTCGCCGAGGCGCTCGCCTTCGCCCGCCTGCACCTCGCCAGTAGGGTGCCTGCGGCGGGGGAGCCGGGCAGGTTGTGACCAGGGCCGTCGGACCCCGACGCTGCGGGCCCCCCACGAATGGAGTAGCCAAGCGGATCGGTGGCGGAACGGATCAGCCGAAACTGCCCATGGCCGCGGACGGGGGCCCGCCCGCGTTGCGGATCTTGTCGCATCGCTCGCAGTAGCTGTATCGGCCGCCGTCCTCGGTGTGGCCCGTCTGCCAGCGGTGACGCAGGTTGAGCCGGCACATGAGCGGACGGCGCTGAGTGACGTGTCCCATCGCTTCCTCCAGCAGGGTGTAGTCGTCGGTGGTGACAGCGGCGCGCAGCGACCAGACGCTGACCAGCACGCCGAGGGCGTGTCGGGCTTGGTGGGCCCCGTCCAGTCCGTACAGCTCGGCGACGAACTCGCGTTCGTACCGGCGCCGGATGTCGCCGCGGGGGAGTGCCAGCGCGGCCAGCTCGACCACCCGGATGGCACCCGGGCTCGGTCGCGTGTGTTCGGTAACGGTCCTCATGTCGCACCCGGGGCCGGTCGAGCCGCCCTGGGAGACCTGGCGCGGTAGGCGCGGGCCAGCGCGTCCCGGGCCCGCACGGCGCCGTCCGGCGTCAGCCGGTAGTAGCGCCGCGCCGGCCGCCCCGCCGCGCTGGGGTCGATGTCCTCCCACCGCGACTCCAGCCATCCCATCCCCTCCAGTCGCGCCAGGATCGGGTGGATGGTGCCGCTGGGCAGCCCCGCGGCCTCCCCGAGCTCGCGACCGTAGATCTCCCGCTGCGGATCCTCCAGGAGGACCTGCAGCACCAGTTGCGCGGGGATCGTCATCCGTGGCCCCGGGGGCATGCTCGTACTCTACCTAGGTTCTCGAGACGCGTGCAATGGCCGGTCGAGACCCGCCCGTCGTCTCGCAGCCTGATCACGAACATCGCACCATCGCCGTCCGCCACGCGGTGCGTGAACCGGGACGAGCCGGCCCGGCGGAGGCCTCCCCGGCGGATCGGCCCCGACGTACAGTCGGCCTCGTGAGCAATCTCGAGGCCTACCCCGACGAGGTCGTCTCCGGCGGGGTCGTCACGGCCGTCGCACCCGTCGGTTCGGCGGCCCCGACGCTGCCGCCGGGCGGGCGGGCGATCGACGTCGGCGACGGTATGACGCTCCTGGAGCCACGCGAGGTTCCGCTGGGCGGGGTGCGGGCGATGACCGTGCGGCGCACGCTGCCCCATCGGGACATCCGCACGATCGGCGCCTGGTGCTTCGTGGACCAGTTCGGCCCGACCGGGGGCGGCCCCGTCATGCACGTGCCGCCGCACCCGCACATCGGCCTGCAGACCGTCACCTGGTTGCTCGGTGGCCACGTCGAACATCGCGACAGCGTCGGGACGCGCCAGCTCGTCCACCCCGGCGAGCTCACCGTGATGACGGCAGGCCAAGGGATCGCCCACTCCGAGGACACCGTGGTCCCGCCTGCGGACGAGGGCCGGAGCGACCGGCCCATCGACCTGCACGGCGTGCAGCTCTGGACCGCGCTCCCGGACGGCGACCGCCATCAGGAACCCCATGTCGAGCACCACGCCGACCTGCCCGTGCTGACCGACCCTGGGCTCCGGGTGACGGTGTTCGCGGGGGCGTTCGGCGGAGCCCGCTCGGACGCCGCCACGTACTCCCCGTTGCTCGGCGCGGAGATCGTGCTCGCGGACGGCGCCCGCGCCGTGCTCCCGCTCGAGGCCGGGTTCGAGCACGGGGTGCTCGCGGTCGAGGGCGGGCCGGTCGTCGACGGGGTCCGGGTACCGACGTCCGCCCTGCTCCACCTGGAACCCGGCCGCTCCCGCCTGGCGGTCGAGGGCCCCGGGCGGTTCCTCCTGCTGGGCGGAACGCCGTTCGGCGAGGACCTGCTGATGTGGTGGAACTTCGTCGCCCGAAGCCACGAGGAGATCGCCCAGGCGCGCGCCGACTGGGAGGCCGGGCGCCGGTTCGGTGTCGTCGACCATCCCGCCGACCGGCTGCCGGCCCCGCCCCTGCCGACGACCCCGCTGCGGGCCCGCCAGCGTCGCCGAAGGACCCGTGGAACCATGGTCTGACCGACCGGGAGCCGGCTGCTCCTCGCGCTCCGCGGGCATCCCGAGGGCATCGCGAGGGCATCCCCGAGGGCATGCCGAGGGCATCCGCGAGGACGGGTC
>DATKNA010000185.1:0-3557 GCA_035541595.1 Kineosporiaceae bacterium
ATCGGCTACCGCAGGGCCGGCGTCTGGGGAGAGGCGCCGCCGTGCGCCGCGCTCATGAAGCCCCGCCGTCGCAAGCGCACGGTCGATCGCCGCCGACCCCCGCACGTGGACGCTGCCACCGATGCTGGGGCGCTGGACGAGACGAGCGGTGATGGCCCGAGTTCACGGGTGGTAGCAGGCCGGGACGACGACAGCCGGTAGCCGGGTCCGGGGTGAGGACCCCGGCCGGCCCGTGTCTTCGAGGCCGAGTCGAGCGAGCACGGTGGCGTGGGGCGGGGACGACGATGAGCGCGGCGTCGGCGAACCGGCGCGCGAGCACCCGGGCCGAATTCCGGCGTTCACGACGATGCGACGCGGCAGGACGCTTGGCGCGGTGCGCTGATCGCGACGGCAGCCCGTGCCCCCGCCTGTCCCCGCAGTTGCGCGACGGGCGTGTCGAATTCATCCAGGCCCGGGTCGACGCGCTCCAGGGCGAGGTTCAGGTGGTGAGTCCGAACGCCAGCCGCGGCGCCTGGACGGCGATCTCCATCAGCCGGTTGTACTTCGCGACGCGTTCCCCGCGGGCGGGGGCACCGGACTTGATCTGACCGCAACCGGCAGCCGTCGCCAGGTCGGCGATGAAGCTGTCCTCGGTCTCGCCCGACCGGTGGGACACCATCGCCCGGTACCCGTGATCACGGCAGACGGCCATGGCCGTGAGGGTCTCGGTGACGCTGCCGATTTGGTTCAGCTTGATCAGCGCCGCGTTGGCGACGCGTCGGCTGACGGCGTCCGCGATGATCGTGGGATTGGTGACGAAAATGTCGTCGCCCACGAGCTGAACGCGGTCACCGAGTCGTTCGGTCAACACCCTCCAGCCGTCCCAGTCGTCTTCGGCGAGGCCGTCCTCGATGCTCCAGATGGGGAACTCGTTGACGAGCTGCTCGTACCAGGCGGTCATGTCCGCGCTGGACAGGTGCTGTCCGTTGACGTGGTAGAGCCCGTCGCGGTGGAACTCGGAGGCGGCCGGGTCCAGTGCGATGGCGATCCCCTCGCGGCCGGGGGGGTATCCGGCCACGGTGACGGCCTCCACGAGCAGGGTGAGGACGTCCTCGGGGCTGGCGATCTGTGGGGCGAATCCGCCTTCGTCGCCGAGGCCGACGCTGTGCCCGCGTTGCTGCAGCAACTTCTTCAGCGCGGCGTAGGTCTCGGCGCCGGCGCGGACGGCGTCCGCGATCGTGCGCGCCCCGACAGGGGCGATCATGAATTCTTGGAAGTCCAGGTCGTTGGCGGCGTGAACCCCGCCGTTCACCACGTTGAAGTGGGGCACCGGCAGGTGGGGCGCCGCGGGCGTGGGAGCGAGCGCCTGCCAGAGTGGGACGCCGTGAGCGGCGGCGCTCGCGCGGGCAGCCGCCATGGACACCCCGACGATGGCGTTCGCGCCGAGGGTGGCCTTGTTCGGGGTGCCGTCCAGGGCGATCAGCGTCTGGTCGAGATCGCGGATCCCGGCGAAGGTCCGCCCGGTCACGGCTGACGCGATCTCGCCGTTCACGTTGCCGACCGCGGTGAGGACGCCGGCCCCGCCGTAGCGGGTATGGTCGTGGTCGCGCAGCTCCAGAGCCTCACCGGATCCGGTCGACGCGCCGGACGGGACACCGGCCCGCGCGGCCGTGCCATCGGCCAGCGTCACCGTGACGGCCAGTGTGGGGCGGGACCGCGAGTCGAGGATCTCGACCGCGGTGACCGCGCGGACATCCAGCACGGCGGTCAGGACGAAGGCGTCCAAGCCTGTGGCCTCGGTGCTCACCGGCGTCTCCCTTCACGGATGGCCGACCGGTTCGATCCTGGTCCTGGACCGGTGATCACCGTCAGGGTCTTTCGGCCTTGTCCTGCGGGGAGAACGCGCTGGCCTGTTCCCCCGCCGACCCGGAGTCAGCAAGGTGGCCTGCAACGACAGCGTCATCCACCCGGCGGCGTGGCCGAAGGCGACGACGAGGGAGACCGCGGCCCAGCCGGCGAGCGCGAACTCGTGACCAGCTATCCAGGCGTGGGGACCGACCGCGAACAGCGTGTAGGCCAGCGAGTAGGCGGCGGCCACCAGCGGCGACGATGCCCGTTGGGCCGAGAGGGGAGTACTAACCCGTCCCCGGTGCTCCGTGGAACCGGCTTCAGCCGATCCCACCCGTCACGATGCGAGGCTGTCCAGTGCCTGACGCAGGCGCCGGGAGGCCTCCTCGGCGATGGGCGTGATCGCTGGTTCCGCCGTCAGGGTGACCATGACCTGCGGGTCGAGCGCCTCGACGACCGTGCGGCCGTGCGCGGCGCGGACCACGACGTTGCAGGGCAGGAGCAACCCGATGCTGCGGTCGACGCCGAGCGCGCGATAGGCCAGCGGCGGGTTGCAGGCGCCGAGGACGAGGTAGTCCTCGATCTCAACACCGAGCTTCTCGCGCATCGCGACCCTCATGTCGATCTCGGTGAGCACGCCGAACCCCTGCTCCTTGAGCGCCTCGCGTACACGCGTTACCGTCTGGGCGAATGGGGCGTCCAGGGTGATGCTCGTGCCGTAGCTCATCGGGCCGTTCCTCCTCGTGGCTCGTCGTTCTCTGCCTCCTGCGAGGCGAGCCAGCGCTCGGCGTCCAGGGCCGCGGCGCTACCGCTGCCGGCTGCGCCACGGCCGACGCGGGACGTGCCGACGGCGCGGCTTGTGCCGGATGAGGTCGACCACGACGGTCTCCTACGCGCTCCGCGCGGAGCGCTCAGCGGCGATCCTGCGGCGGACGTCGTCCATGTCGAGGTCGCGCACCGCCCGGATGACCTGCTCGAGCGCCGGCGCCGGCAGCGCGCCGGGCTGGGAGAACACGAGGATGCCGTCGCGGAACGCCATCAGCGTCGGGATACTCGTGATGCGCGCGGCTGCGGAGAGCTCCCGCTGGTCCTCGGTGTCGACCTTGCCGAAGGTGACGTCCGCGTGCCTCTCGCTCGCGGCGTCGTACACCGGCGCGAACAGACGGCAGGGCCCACACCAGGACGCCCACCAGTCGACCAGCGTGATGCCGTCGCGCGTGACCGTGCTCTCGAAGGTCTCCGCCGTCAGGGAAACCGTGCTCATCTGAACCTCATTCGTCGCGCTCTCGTTTACCCCCGGGGGTATCAACGTCGCGGTCTCCCCAAGGATTCCTCGCCGAACCGGTCGCTCACGGGCCCGCCATGGCGAGTGAGGAGCCCGAGGCCGGCGGCTGCTGACTGCTCGGGCCGCCGGGCTGCCTGGGGGACGTCAGGCGAGGGAGAGGAAGAGCTTCTCCAGCTCCTCGGTGTTCATGGTGGCGTCGTCGCGGTCTTCGGCGAGGCAGTGACGCAGACCAGTTGCGACGATCTTGAAGCCGGCGCGGTCGAGGGCGCGGGAGGCGGCGGCGAGCTGGGTGACGACGTCACGGCAGTCCCGGCCCTGCTCGATCATGGCGATGACGCCGTCGATCTGGCCGCGGGCGCGGCGTAACCGGTTGATGACGAGCCGGGTCTCCCCGGGGTCCATCTCCATGGCACCACTCCTTGGGCGTCGCGTGGGCCCACTGTGC
>DATKNA010000186.1:0-19339 GCA_035541595.1 Kineosporiaceae bacterium
AGACGCCGGCGTAGTCCGAGAGCGCCCGGGCGTCGATGCCGTCGATGGCGATCGCGCCCTTCATGTCGCGCCACTGGCGCACGTAGTACTGCCGGTCGTCGGCCGTCGTCCAGCCCAGCAACGGGTCGCTGACGGTCTGCAGGGCCTGCTGGTACTCGACGACTCGTTGGCCCTGGTGGGCGTGCAGCGCGTTGTCGCCGTGCACGAAGGGTGCGACGACCGATCGGCGTGCCTCCTTGAGCTGGAGGAAGACGACGTCGTCGGGGCTGCTGCCCTCGCACAGGGCGACATAGGCCCGCAGGCCGACGCTGCCCACACCGACGACCTTGTGCGCGACGTCGACGAGTGTGTAGCCGGCCAGGACCCGCCGCCACTGGGTGCCGAGCGTGACCAGGTACTCGTCCAGGGCCACGGCAAGGAGCTCGGCGTCACGCTGACCGACCCGGGTGACTCGGGGCGGATCCTCGATGATCCGGCGTACGCCGTCCCGCCTCTCGGTCAGCCGGGGGAGCGCGCGGTCGCTGGTCCGCGTGCGGGCGCGTCGCGCCGCGCGCGCGATCTCATGGCGCAGGCCGGCGTCGGACGTCTCGCGGTGCAGCCGGGCCATGTCC
The DNA here is from genome assembly GCA_035541595.1 of Kineosporiaceae bacterium. GTDB lineage: Bacteria > Actinomycetota > Actinomycetes > Actinomycetales > Kineosporiaceae > DATKNA01. Next base: position 612 of record DATKNA010000186.1, read on the forward strand.
AGCCGCTCGAAGCCACGGGAGAGCAGCGGTTGCCGGGCGAGTTCCCGCACCTCCCCGCGATAGGCGCCCACGCACGACCGGACCGCCGTCGCTGCATCGTCGTCCGAACAGCCGTTCTGCCGGCCCGCGACCCAGACACTCGTGACGAGCCGGCGCAGGTCCCACTCCCAGGAGCCCGGGTGGGCCTCGTCGAAGTCGTTGAGGTCGAACACGAGATCCCGTTCCGGGGAGGCGTAGAAGCCGAAGTTGCCGAGGTGCGCGTCACCGCAGATCACCGGCGTGATCCCGGTGGCCGGAAGCGCGGCGAAGTCACGAGCCATGATGCCGGCCGTCCCGCGCAGGAACGCGTACGGCGAGGCGATCATCCGGCCGACACGGACCGGGATCAGCCACTCCAACCGCCCCTGGTTCGCCGCGATCACCTGGTCGACCGGGTCCGGACGCTGGTCGGACGGAGTCCACGCCGCGAGAGCCGACCGGGGGACCTGCGCACGCAGGCCTCGGCCGATCCGGTAGCGCTCGTCCCTGGAGACCGGCCGGCGGGAGAGTGAGGCATAGGCCGTGCCTTCGACCGTCGGCAGCACCACGTGCTCGGCGAGGGGACGCGGCGGCCGCTCCATCGGGTCAGCGCCAGCGGTGAGCGTCACGCACCTCCACGGGTCGACCGTAGCGGATCGATCTCCGGTACCACAGACCATGGAGCTGATGTCTGTCGGCGTGCACGCGCTGTGCTGGGTTGCACGCGTTGTCCCGCTCCGCGGGCGCCCTCCAGCGGCACAACGCGTGCAACCCAGCACAACCCGTGCACGGTTGAGACGACGGCGGACCGCGGAGACGACGGCGGACCGCGGCGACGTCGCCACAGGATCTTGACATTGACGGATGTTAACTATGGGCTGGCAGCGGTCGATCGGAGTGAAGGAACGCGGGCATGCCGAGGGTGGAGAGTCCGGGGTCGCCCACGGGCGCGGGCCGTCGCCGCTTCACCGGAGGGAGACGTCGGGGCGTGAACGGAGGCCGTCACATGGAGGATCTCGTGGTCTCCCTCGAGACCGCCAGGAAGCTCAAGGCCGCCGGTTTCGACCAGGACACCCGTTTCACCTGGCAGCAGGGTCGGCCCCTCGCGGCCGGGAACTTCCACCTGCGCGTGGGCGACGGCGCCGAGGACGCCGGACACGTCGACCAGGGCGAGCGCTACGCTGCGCCGACGGCCGAGGAGATCGCCTCGCGCCTCCCCGACGACGGGTTCGCCCTGCTCCGGCTGCCCAGGGCGACCTCGCCTCGGTACCGCTCGAACTCCTTCACCCGCAGCTGCGAGGCGGACACGATGGCGGAGGCGCTCGCAGGCCTCTATCTCAAGCAGCACCTCACGCCGGACGAAGGGAGCCCGCAGGGCGGCTGACCGGTCTGAGCCGTCTGTCGTCCGCACGAGGAGCTGCGACGAGGAGCTGCGAGGTCGACCCGGCCGCGGCCGTCAGGCGACGCTTCGTCGAGGCCGCCGGGCGCGAGCAGGGGACCGCGGCCGGACGCCCACCACCTGGCGGTGAACCTCGGGAGTGGTGGTGTCAACGGTCGGAAACCCGGACGTAGTGGCAGAATCAACGAGCCCCGATCAAGTTGAGTGTCTGGGAGATTCCCATGTTCGTCCTGCTCAGGCACGCACACGCGGTCGACAGGCGCTCCTGGGAGGGGCCCGACGACGGTCGGCCCTTGAGCCCGCAGGGGCGGGGCGAAGCGATGGCGCTGATCGGCCATCTGGCCGGACTTCCGGTGGCGCGGTTGGTGTCCAGCCCGCTTCTGCGCTGCCGCCAGACGCTCGAGCCGCTCTCGAGCCATCTCGGCATCACGATCCAGGCCAGCGACCTGCTCGTTCCGGATGCGGAACCGCCCGAGCTGGCCCGGTTCGCCGCGGACCCCACCAACGCCGACGGCATCCTGTGCACCCACGGAGAGACCTTGGACGCGCTGCTGGGGTACTGGCAGCAGAGCCGGCGGATTCGCCTTCCGGTTCCGCCACAACGCGTCGGCAAGCGCGTGACGGAGAAGTCCGGCGGCTGGATGATCAGCGAGGCGGGCGGGTCGCTGCAGGCGCGGTACCTGCCACCCCCCGCCGCGCAGGACGAGTGGGTCCCCTGAGGACTGCGCACCCCCGATCGCCACCCTCGGCCGATCAGGTGACGCAGAACTCGTTGCCCTCAGGGTCGCGCATCACGGTCCAGTACGACCCGAGCTCCTCGACGTCCCCGACCTCGCTCGCGCCGAGGGCGACGACACGCCGGACGCCCGCCCGGACCTGCTCGCGCTTGCGCTCCAAAGGGATCCCGGGCCCGTCGCTGACCGGGACGTCCAGATGCAGCCGGTTCTTGCCGGACTTGGGCTCGGGCACCCGCTGAAAGAAGATCCTCGGGCAGATGCCATGCGGGTCCACGACGGCGCTCGCGGAGTTCCATTCCGATTCGGGGAGGCCCCACGCCCGCAGCGCCTCCGGCCAGTCAGCGAACCCCTCCGGCGGGGGCTGGAGCTCGTACCCGAGCACAGCCGCCCAGAACCGGGCGAGCCGGTCGGGGTCCACGCAGTCGAAGGTCACTTGCGGTTTGATCGCCATGCCTGCAGTCAACACCCCACCACCGACAAGGACGCCGGGTGCCGGCTCCTCACCCCGCGCCCCTCACGGCCGGGTCGCGGATGATCGCCCGATAGCCGCCGCCCTGGTCGGCCAACCGCGTCACCCAGATCAGCCAGTACCGGTGCTTCGCGCCGTCCTTGACCGTGAAGGTCGTGGAGCCCGATGCGCCGCCGTCGGCGGCGACGCGCGAATACCCCGACTGCGATGCCGCCCGGTCTTCGCCAGCCCGCAGCTCGACCGCGATCGGCCCGTCCACGGCCGTGAACGTCACAGCGCCGACGGCGCGGGGTGCGCCCAGGTCCAGCAGGAGCCCGACGCCATTCTTGAGGTTCCCGAATTCGGCGCTCTGGTAGGTCTGTGTGCGCCACGTCGTGTCGCCGACCGGACGGAAACCGCTCCCGCCGGACGGATCGAAGCTCGAGATCGTCGCCCGCAGTGGTGCGGCGTTCGCCGCGCCGGTCGCGTTCCCCGCCCCGGACCCGAGGTTCCAGCCGTGGACGACGACTGCGCCACTGATCACGATGAGGGCGAGCGCGGCTGCGACCAGGGCGACCATACGGTTCCCGTGACGCCGGCCCGGCTCGGCCGGGACGGGCGGCCGCGGCGGCTGGGATGTCGGCGGCTGCTGCTGCAACCGCGGCTGCTGCAGGGACGGCGACTGGACCGGCGGGGACTGGACCGGCGGGGACTGGACCGGCGGCGACTGGACCGGCGACTGCAGGGGCGGCGACGGGACCGGCTGCTGCGCCGGGACGGTCGCGGCGGAATCCCCGACCGGCCGGACGACCTGCTCGGTCGCGTCCTCGACCGGGGGTTCCGAAGGCCCAGCCCCCTCCTCGACCACGGGAAGCTCGCGGGTGCGGGCGAGGCCCTCCGAGCCGTCGACGTGGGGTAGGACCTCGGTCTCGGTCTCTCGGCGTGACTGCGCATCCGTCAACGTCTCTGAATCCCTCCGGCCGGCTACTCGGCGTCCATTGTCCCGGTGGCCCTCCTGATTCCCAACGTGCTGCCCTCGCCGCCCGAAGCCCGGGACGGATGTGACCCGGGACGCATCGCCGTCGAGGGGCGGGATCAGTACCGCTCGCCCTGCGGCACGGGGACGGTGTCGAGCTCAGCCAGGTCGGTGCTGCTGAGCCGGACGTCGGCCGCCCCGGCGTTGTCGTCGAGGTATCGCGGCGTCCTGGTGCCCGGAACGGGCACGACGTACCGGCCCTGCGCCAGCACCCAGGCGAGGGCGACCTGCGCGGGCGTCGCCGCCACCCGCGTGGCGACCCGCTGCACCCGGTCGAGGATCCCCAGGTCCACCCGCAGCGCATCACCCTGGAGGCGCGGCAGCCGCCGCCGGACGTCGTCGCCGGGGAGATCGTCGAGGGTCGCGAACCGGCCCCCGAGGAACCCCCGGCCCAGCGGCGAGAGCGCGAGGAGGGCGATGCCCTGCCGCTGGCAGTACGGCAGCACGGCGGCGAGGGGGCCCCGGGTCCACAGCGACAGCTCCGACCGCACCGACGTCACGGGATGCACCGACTGGGCTCGCCGGATCTCCTCCACCGACGCCTCCGACAGGCCGATGGTCCGTGCCTTCCCGGCGGCGACCGTCTGCGCCATGGCGCCCCAGGTCTCCTCCAGCGGAACGCCCGGGTCGATCCGGTGCAGCTGGTACAGGTCGACGTGGTCGCTGCCGAGCCGGCGCAGGCTGTCGTCGATCGACCGCCGGACGTGCTCAGGGCTGCCGTCGTGGGCGGTCCTCGGGGTCGTGGCGGTCACGGAGCCCCGGTCGAGGAGGCCCACCGTGGTGGCGAGCACGGCGCGCTCGCGGTACCCGCCGACCAGGGCGCGACCGACCAGCTCCTCGTTCGGGGACCGCCCGTCGACGTCCGCGGTGTCCACCAGGGTCATGCCCAGGTCGAGGGCTCGCCGGACGACCGCGATCGAGGTCTCGTCGTCCCACGGGGTCGCCATGTCGTCGGCGAACGTCATGCCCATGCACCCGAGACCGATGACGCCGATCTCCGGCCCTCGGCTGCCCAGCGTCGTGGTCCTCATCACGTCCCCAGCGTCCGATCCTGGCCCCCGGCGGTCCAGGATGCCGCGGCGGGCCGCTTGTCGGCCTCCTCGGTGGGCTGGTTGACTGCTGATCATGAGCGCATGGACGTCGGCGATGGTCTCCACCGACCGCCTGGAGACCCACGTCTGGACGAGCGGTCCCGAGAGTGGGGTCCCACTGGTGTTGCTGCACGGCAACCTGGTGTCGGGGGGCTGGTGGCGCTACGTCGCCGACACTCTGCCGGGCCACGTCCGCGTGATCGCGCCCGACCTGCGCGGGTTCGGGCGCACCGAGCCCGCTCCGGTCGACGCCACCCGCGGCCTGGGCGACATGGTCGACGACGTGCACGCACTGCTGGTCGCGCTCGATCTGGCGGACATCGGCGCGGTCAACGCGGCCGGATGGTCGATGGGTGGCGGAGTGCTCTGGCAGTACATCGCGACCCATCCCAACGACCTCGCCTCGCTGACCCTGATCGCACCGATCTCGCCGTACGGGTTCGGCGGCACCAAGGGTCCCCAGGGCACCGCGTGCTTCGGCGACTACGCGGCTTCCGGCGGCGGCACCGCGGCGCCGGAGTTCGTCCGGCGCCTCGCCGCCGGCGACCGCTCGGAGGACGACCCCACCAGCAGCCCCAAGGTCGTCATGCGGGAGTACTTCGGGCCTCGGCGCAACGCCGGCAACGTCGACGAGGAGTTCCTGCTCGACGAGACGTTCCGGACCCGGGTCGGCGACGCCGCCTACCCGGGCGACTCCACGACGTCGGGGCACTGGCCCGGGGTCGCCCCCGGCACCCACGGCGTCCTCAACGCCATGTCGCCGAAGTACTACGACGCCGCCGGCATCGGGGAGCTGCCGCTCAAGCCACCGATCACCTGGCTGCGCGCCGGGCAGGACCAGGTCATCAGCGACACCTCGACCTTCGACGTCGGCTATCTCGGGCAGCTCGGCGCGGTCCCGGGGTGGCCGGGCGATGACGTCCTGCCCCCGCAGCCGATGGTGAGCCAGATCCGCGCGGTGCTCGAGGTCTACGGGGCCAAGGGCGGCGTCGCCGACGAGGTGACACTCGAGGAGGCGGCCCACGGCATGCCCGTCGAGGTCCCGGCCCGGGTGGCCGAGGCCATCGCCGCACGGCTGGTCCGCTGACCCGGGGCTCGCGCCGGGCCCGGTCGCCCATCCTGCCGCCGTGTCCGGGCGGACCGCGGGGGCGGGCGTCGCCCTCGTCCTCGGGGCGTGCCTGAGCATCCAGGTGTCGGCGGCGATCGCGTCCCGGCTCTTCGCGACCGTGGGCACGCTCGGCGTCAGCGGCCTCCGGATGGCGGTCGCCGCCGCGGTCCTGGTGGCGGTCATCCGGCCCAGGCCGTTCCGTCTGCCGCAGGCGGCGAGGGCCGGCGTGCTCCTCTTCGGGGTGGCGATGGCCGCCATGAACGTCCTGTTCTACAACGCCGTCGCCCGGTTGCCGCTCGGCGTCGCGGTCACCCTGGAGTACCTCGGCCCGTTCACGGTGGCCTTTCTCGGGACCCGGGGCCGTCGCGAGACGCTGTTGCCCGTGCTGGCTCTGGCCGGGGTGGTGCTCATCAGCCACCCGACCGGTGGGACGGACCCCGTCGGCCTGGCGTTCGGAATGGGCGCCGCCTGTGCATTCGGCGGCTACACCCTGCTGGCCGCCCGCGTGGGATCGACGTCGGCCGGGTACACCGGCCTCGCCCTGGCGGTCTCGGTCGCTGCGCTCGCCCTGGCGCCGTTCTCCATCGCCGCAGCCCGCGGCATGCACGGGCAGGACTGGGCGGCGCTCGTCGCGTCGGCCGTGATCGGTGTCGCGATCGCGTTCAGCCTGACCTTCACAGCGTCCCGGCTGACCTCGCCACGGGTGATCGGCACGTTGTTCGCCGCCGATCCTGCGATCGGGGCCCTGGTGGGGGCGCTCGTGCTGGGCCAGGCCCTGAGCCCTCAGGTCCTGCTCGGGATCGGTTTGGTGGGCCTCTGCGGCGCCGCGGTGAGCTGGCTCGCCGGGAGCTGATCCCGCGGCCGCAGCCGGAGCTGCAGGGCGAGCGCCTCCGGATCGCCCGGGCGCAGGGCCAGCGCGGCAGCGAGGTGCGGGGCGGCCGCCGCGTCGTCGCGCCCGTGCAGGTGGTTCAGCAGGGCCGCCTGCAACCGCGCGTCGAAGTCGTCGGGACACAGCTCGGCGATCCGCCCCGCCACGTCGACCGCCTCATGGTGGCGCTGCAGCTTGTACAGGTCCGCGCGGAGGAAATGCAGGCGGTCCACGTCGTCCGGCTCCGCCAGCAGGTCCTCCCGGAGCCTGTCGACGTAGCCGGCCCACTTGGCCCGCAGGACGTCGTCCGCGGCGAGGTGATGGTCCAGCTCGATGTCGCTGACGACGAGGCGCCCACCCGCCGCGAGGATCGCCTCGTCGACCGTCTCGTGGACCCGCCTGCGGTATCGGTACTCCGGGCGGCGGGGGAAGAGCCGGACCGCGTGGTCGGTCCACGCGTGGCCACGCCCGTCCGGGTGCAGGTTCCGGCGCGTGACGACGTACCCGACGTCGTGGTCGACGTGCGCCGATCGGGCCACGGCACGCACGACCGCGGCGGCGGCGGGGTGGAGCGTCTCGTCGGCGTCCAGGACCAGCACCAGGCGGCCGCGCGCTTGATCGAGACCGACGTTGCGGGCGTGCCCGAAGTGGAGTTGCCCGCCGGCGACGCCCTCGTGGCGGAGCACCCTGGCGCCGTGGTCGCGAGCCATCGCGATGGTGTCGTCGGTCGAGCCGGTGTCGACGACGACGATCTCGTCGACGGCGCCGTCCACGGAGGCGAGACAGCGCGGCAGTGCGAGCTCCTCGTTCCGGACGATCATGCAGAGGCTGACGGCGACCACACCCACCACATCGGTCCCGCCCCGCCCTCGGACCAGTCCGGAACCGGGCGGTGTGACGCGAACGGCACCGCACCCCGGCGTGTCGCCCCCGACCCGCCGGCGTGGCCACGACGGCCGTCGAGCTCACGGTCAGCCGCCGTTCGGCGGGTTCCCAGGCACGCCGTGGGCGCGCCGCGGCACGGATTCGGGAGCCGCCGCCCGCTATGGTCGTGACGCGTCGGGAGAGAGCGAGCGTTCGATGTGGGCCACTCTCGAGACCGAACGCACCGCCCTCCTCGTCGTCCACAACACGACGACCCTCAACCGGCTGCTCGACCTCATCGACGTCCTCGCCGGTGACCGGCGCGTGCAATGCCTGGCGACGTCCGAGCTCGAGGACCCGTTCGCGGACCGCCTCCCCGGGGAGGTCGAGGCGGTCGGGCTGGCGGCGATCCCCTGGCAGCAGGCCGCCCGGGCGGACGTCGACCTGATCCTCAGCACGAGCCACCACGGCCGGCTGGCGGATCTGCACGGCCCGCTCGTCCTGCTGCCACACGGGGCCGGGTTCGGCAAGTACTCCCCCGGCACCAGCACCGGAGCCCGCACCGTCTTCGGGCTGGCCCCCGAGTGGCTCCTGCATGACGGACACCCGCTGGCCGCCGCGCTCGGCGTCCCGCATCCGGACCAGATCGGCGTGCTCGCCGAGCAGGTTCCGGCGGCCGTGACCGGCGCGGTCGTGATCGGCGACCGCACCTTCGACCGGATCCTCGCCAGCCTCCCGTGCCGACGTCGCTACCGGGCAGCCCTGGGAGTTCCGGACGGCGGCCGACTCGTGGTGATCTCGTCGACCTGGGGCGCCTGCGGAACCCTCGGCACCTGGCCACAGCTCCCGGGACGGCTCCTCGCCGAGCTCCTCACCGACGACGTCCGGGTCGCGCTGGTGGCGCACCCCAATATCTGGGCCTGGCACGGCCCGTACCAGCTGAGAGCCTGGTTGACGGACGCCGTCGACCGCGGGCTGCTGCTCGTGCCGCCGTTGCAGGGGTGGCAGGCCGCGCTGGTCGCCGCCGACGTCGTCGTGGGCGACCACGGGTCGGTCACCGTGTACGGCGCCGCCCTCGGCCGGCCGACGCTGCTGGCGGCCTTCCCCTCCGACGACGTCGTTCCCGGCACGGCCGCCGCGCTGCTGGGGCGGTCGGCGTCGCGGCTCGATCCCGGTCGGGGGCTGTCCGAGCAGCTGGGGGCCTGCATGCAGGGGTGGACACCGGAAGACTCCGCCGCCATCGCCGAGCTCGTGACCTCCGTGCCCGGGGAAGCCTCGGCACGGCTCGCCGCCCTGTTCTCCGGGCTGCTGCGCCTCGACGTCCCGCTGACCCCGGCGCCCGCCAGGCCCTACGGCCTCCCGATCCCGACGGGCAACGACGGTCGGCTCGCGGCTCCCCTCCCGGTACCGGGTGGCGACGTCCCGTGCAGCCCCGGGTCGACCAGATCTCCCCTCGGCGACCCCGATACCGTCAGCCGAACGCCAGGGCCGTGACCAGCCTGCTGCTCCTCGAGCCCGACCCGACCCCCACGAGCGAGGTCATGGGGGTGCGGCGGCCGAAGCCCGGCGAGTACCAGCCGAGCACGGGATCCCGCTCGCCGCGGTGGGCGGTCCACTGCAGGTCCCCCGGGAGCGACAGCGTCGCGCTGCGCCGCTCGCCGCCGGCAGGCCATGACAGCCGGGCCAGCGTGCCGTCCAGGTCGACGCGGACGTCGGGCCCGAGATGCCAGGACAGCCGGACCGGCACCTCTGCAGGGGTGTCGAGCCGGTCGACCACGGTGAGCAGGCGCCGGCCCGGTTCGAGACTGACGTCCCGCCGGTGCACGGCCGCCGCGGGAAGACGCAGGTAGCCGTCGTGCCGAGCCGACCACGTCTGCTCGGCGGGATCGTCCACCCGGCAGCCCAGGGTCTCGGTGCGGGCCTGAGAGATCCACAGGAACGGCCCGCCGGACTCCGACTGGTCCACGCCGGCCACTTCGAGCGTGTTGTGCGCGGCCGTGGACCGGAACCACTGCCGCCAGGCGGGTTCCCCGTGGTAGCAGTACGTGCCCGGGTCGACGAGGATGTCGACGCCGTCGTGGCGCACCTCGATCGAGAGGGCATCGGCGTGCGCGTGCGCCGCGATGGACAGGAACCCGTGCGGGCCGCCGTCGCATCGGCACCAGATCTCCGGGCCGTCCTCGGGCCGGCTCCGAAGGATCACCATCCCGGCGTCGGGGAAGACCGTCGGACGGTCGCTCGGCCGTTCGAGCGGATCGCGCAGACGCCGCCGGCTCAGCCCGCTGAGCAGGACACCCGCGATGCTCTCGCCGAGCGGCGGCCACCACGGCGCGGCCCCCAGCACGGCGGCGCCGGCGCTCAGGGTCACCGCCCAGGGGTCGGCGTCCGGATCGTCGACGACGAGCACCCGGCCCTCGTCCCCGTCGCCCTGGCGCGGAGGCCTGCCGGTCGCGTCGAGGATCGCGGCCCCTGCGTCCAGCATTCGCGCGATCAGTTCCCACGTCTGCTCGGACAACGGGACCCCGTGGGCGTCCGCCTCGACGGCGGCGGCCAGCGCGAGGTCGAGGACGAAGCGGTGATAGTCGGTGGCCAACTCACGGTTGAGGCCACTGGCGAACGTGTTGGCGGCCAGTTGTCGTTCGAGCACCGCCGCCGCGTCCTTGCGCCAGCGCCCCGACTGGGGGTACCAGGGAAAGGCGCAGGCCGCGGCGAGCCGTCCGGCAGCCTCCGCGATGATGTGGTTGTTGGCGGACGAGCCGTAGCTGGGGAAGGCGGCGAGGTACTTCTGGTGCCACCCGATCTGGCGGAGCGCATCCGGGTCGTTCTCGAACAGGGCCGTGACCCCGGGCCAGTCGTCGAGCAGGCGCCTGACCCAGACCCAGGAGACGAGTCGGATCCCGGCCTCGATGCCGCTCGTCCAGTGGACGCCGCTGAGAAACGGGTTGGCGCGCCACCAGGAGCGCAACTGGCCGGCGACGGCCTGCGCGTAGCGGTCGTCCCGGGTCAGCCACCAGGCCGCCGCGAGCACCGTCAGGTGGTGGTGCCGGGACATCTCCCAGATCTGCTTGATGTTCCCGGTTCCGCTCTCGTCCCGGTGGTTGATCGTGAAGGCGAAGCGCTGATCCGGCGCCCGTCGCCCGGTCGCCGGGTCGAGGAACCAATCGGGATCGGCGCTGTCACCCCGCTCCACGCCGAACACTGACCACCGGCCGGCCAGGACGCGGTCGGCGGCGGCGACGACGGCTCGGGAGGCTCTGGCGTCGACGCGGGTCCGTGCCCCGGCCCCGATCGCCGGCCCGAAGGCGCGGCTCGCACGCACTCCGCCCACCCGGCCCGGCGCTCGGCCCGGCATCACCTGCTGCGGGCGCCACAGCCTGCGTCTGGACTCGTCCACGGCGCGACGGGTGACCTCGGCGGGTGACATGCGCCGCAGGCGCCGCACGTACCAGCCGAGCGCGACATCGCTCACAACGTCACCGGTTGCCGGGTCGCCAGGCTCGTGGCGATCGCCAGCGTCGCCTGCGTGGTCGCGATCAGCGACGGGAGGGCGATCGGCATCGGCGCCCCGGTCCGGGCGGCCGCCACGAACCGCTGGAGCTCGGCCCGCTGCCCCTTGTCCTGGCCGGCCAGGGCCCGCTTCACGGTCTTGCCCCTGCCCGACCACACCGTCACCCGCTGGAAGTTGTCCAGTCGTCCGCTGCGGCCCCCGGCCGCGACGTCGATGGTCTCCTTCGGGAAGCGCACGCTTCCACCGGTCACGTACGAGAGGGTGGCGACGGAGCCGTCGTCGAAGCGCAGCACGGCATGGACGTCGCCGCCGTCGCCCATCGCGTGGACGTCGGTCGGAGCGGCGCCGACGAGCGCCGTCAGGGTGTCGACGAAGTGGCCGCCCTCGCCGACGAAGCGCGATCCCTCGAGGTCCTCGTTCAGGTACCAGCTGCCGGAGGCCAGCTGCCCGGCGTTGACCAGGTAGCGCGCCGACATCGGCCGCGCGCCCTGACCGATGCGCTCGCGCAGCTCGACCACGAGCGGTGCGAACCGGCGGTTGAAGCCCACCATCAGGCGGTCGTTCCCGGTCGCCCGGACCACGGCCTGGATCTCGGCCAGCTGCTCGGCGGTCAGGGCCAGCGGCTTCTCGACGAAGACGGTGTGCCCTCGTTCGAGGGCCTGACCGACGAAGCGGGCGTGGGAGCTGTGCCTGGTGACGACGAAGACCGCGTCGAGCGAGTCGTCGTCGAGCACGGCGTCGACGTCGGTGGACATGGTCCGGAAACCGAACTTGCGCTGCGCGTTCAAGCCGGACAGCGAGGTCGTGGTCGCCACCGTGACCAGGTCCACCTGCGGGTCGTCCCGCAGGTGCGGCAGCAGCATCGAGGTCGCGTAGTTCCCGGCGCCGATGAACCCCACCCTCAGCGTGGCGGCCGCGGTGCGGCGCCGCGCCGGCGCGGGCCTGGCCGGTTCGCCGGAGTCGATCGTGATCGTCCGGGTGACCACCGCCACGGCGGTGCCGTCGGCGGTGTCCCCGCCGGTGCCGTCCGCGTCGCCGCCGTAGGCGAGGAGGAAGCCGACGCCGGTCAGGTCACCCGAGGCCAACCGGTCGTAGACGCCGACGGCCTCCTCGACGGGGTGGACACCCGACACCAACGGCGCGACGTCCACCGCGCCCTCGGAGAGCAGGTCCAGGAAGCAGGCGAGGTTGCGGCGCTCGGTCCAGCGGACGTAGCCCGCCGGATAGTCGATCCCGTCGAGCTCGTACCGGTCGTCGTAGCGCCCCGGACCGTAGGAGCGGGAGAACCGGACGTCGAGCTCCTTGTCGTAGTAGGCGTTCCATGGCAGGTCGAGCCGGGTCTTGCCGATGTCGACGACCCGCGCCCGGTCGCGGGCCAGCCGGGCGGCCACCTCGACCGGGCCGTTCGAGTCGCCGCCCGCCGCGAGCAGGACGTGGTCGGCGCCCAGCCCACCGGTGCGTTCCATCAGGACGCTCTGCACCTGCGCCAGGCCGGCCTCGTCCGGGGAGGCGCACGCGAGTGCGCCCGCCTTCTCGGCCGCCCGGCACCGCGCCTCGACCGTGTCCAGGCCCAGCACGTGCACGCCGGACGCGATGAGCAACCGCACGACGAGCTGACCGATCAGCCCCAGGCCGATGACGCACGCGGTCTCCCCGAGCCCGACCTCGGCCCTGCGCACGCCCTGCATCGCGATCGCCCCGACCGTCGCGAACGCCGCGTGCTCGGGCGCCACCCCGGTGGGCACCGGGACGCACAGGTTGACCGGCACCCAGTTGACCTCGGCGTGCAGCGCGAACTCGTTGCCCGCGGCGGCGACCAGCTGCCCGACGGCGAACTGCTGCTCCGCCCCCGCCCCGACCTCGATCACGACACCACACAGGGAGTAGCCGAGCGGGGTGTAGCTGTCGAGCCGGCCCATCGCCTTCTGGTAGGTCGCCAGCGCCCCCTGCTGGGCGACCGAGTCCAGGAGCTTGCGCACCTGATCCGGCCTGGCGCGGGCCTTGCCCAGCAACGACATCCGCGCCTCGCTCACCTTCATCATCTCGGTGCCGGTCGAGATGAGCGAGAACAGCGAGCGCACCAGCACGCCGCCCGGCTTGCAGGCGGGAGCGGGGACGTCGACCACGGCGAGCTCGCCGGAGCGGTAGTTCTGCGCTACTTGCTTCATCGGACCTTTCCTGTCGGCGGTCGGCGCCGGGCCGCCAGGGCCGGCGGGTTCACGCGGCCCGGACGCCGCGGGCTCGGACGTCGCGGTACCACAGCTCCATGGACAGCAGCTGCCAGAGCTGCTTGGACTGGTCCCGGCGGCCGCTGCGCTGGTCGGCGACCAGCCCACGGACCGCGGCGGGGCGGAGGAAGCCGGTGGAGACCAGGTCGCCGTCGAGGAGGACGTCATCGATGAGGGGCCCGAGGTCGTTGGTGACCCAGGCGCGCAGGGGGGCGCCGAACGAGGCCTTCGGCCGGTCGATGACATCGCTCGGGACCCAGTCCTCCGCCGCCTCACGCAGCGGCGCCTTCTGGGTCAGCCCACGGATCTTCCGGTTGCCCGGGAAGGTGAAGGCGGCCGCGAAGACCACCGGGTCGACGAAGGGGACGCGGACCTCGGTGGACGCGGCCATGCTGGACCGGTCGGTGTAGGCAAGGTTCAGCGCCGGCAGGAAGAGCTGCGCGTCGGTCAGGCACATCCGGTTGACGTGATCGGCCAGGCCGCCCCGGGTGTAGAGCGCGCGATGGCCGCCGATCACGGCGTCGACGTCGCCGGACAGGGCGGGGTCGACGAGCGCGAGGATCTCCTTCTCGTCGTACAGGGTGTAGCTGCGCCGGAAGGCCGCCTCCTCCGGCAGCTCGGCGAAGCTCAGGAACCGCTTGGCCCAGCGGCTGTACCGCAGGCCGCGGCCGCGCGCGGCGACCGGGAGCCGGCCCACCGAGGGAGCCACGACCCGCGACCGCAGAGCGCGGGGGACGAGCCCCCGGTAGCGCGCGCCCAGGAGGCACGCCAGGTGCTTGCGGTAGCCGCCGAACAGCTCGTCCGCGCCCATTCCCGACAGGAGGACCTTGACCCCCGCGTCTCGGGCGGCCTGGCACATCAGCACGGTGTTGATCGCCGCCGGGTCGCCGATCGGCTCGTCCAGCACCTGCGCGATCCGCGGCAGCATGTCGACGACGTCCGGACTGATCTCGATCTCGTGCAGCGTGATCCCGAGATGCGCCGCCATCTTGCGGGCATAGACCGCGTCGTCGGGCATGGCCTCGAGGCGCTGGTCCTCGGGCCGGAAGGTGATCGTGTAGGCCTCGATCCCGGGATCCCGGCCGGCCGCGATCGCCGTGACGAGACTGGAGTCCAGGCCCCCGCTGAGGAACGAGGCGACCGGCACGTCGGCCACCAGGTGGGCCGCCACGGACTCCTCGATGACGGCGGCCAGGTCGGCGGGCGGTTGCGCCGCGGCCCGTACGGCCTCCTCGACCGGGTCCCAGTACCGCTGAGGCCCGGTCGCCGTGCCGCGCTCCCACCGGGCCCAGGAGCCCGGTGGGAGCTTGACGGTGCCCTCGATCGACGTCAGGTCCTCGGGCACGAAGTAGAAGAGCGTGGACGCGACCAGAGCCCGTGGGTTGACCGCCAGCTCGCTGCCGACGGCCGCGACGAGCGCCTTGAGCTCGGAGGCGAACAGCACCCCGGCGCCACGCGGCATGACGTACAGCGGCTTGATCCCGAGGGGGTCGCGCGCCAGGAGCAGGCTGCCCCGGCGCTCGTCGTAGAGTGCGAACGCGAACATCCCCCGGAATCGGCGCAGGGCGTCGACCCCCCACAGCCGCAGGGCCTCGAGCACCACCTCGGTGTCCGACTGCGTGACGAAGCGGACACCGTGACCCTGCAGGCTCGCCCGCAGCTCCCGGTAGTTGTACAGCTCACCGTTGTAGCTGAGCCACAGCCCGTCCTTGACGAACGGCTGGTCGGACTCGGCCGACAGGTCGATGATCGACAAGCGGCGATGGCCGAGGTGCAGCCACGAGTCCCCGACCGCCGTCTGCCGCACGCCGACGGCGTCCGGCCCGCGGTGGGCGATCCGCTCGACCATGGTGCGGACGACCTGCTCGCCGTCCGGCTGGCAGAAGGCTCCGGCGATCCCGCACATGTCAGGCTCCCGCGGAGCGGGCCGCGGACGACCTGTCCGTGCCGTCGCCGCTGTAGGAGGGCAGGGCGTCGGCGTCCGGCAGCACGATCACCTGCGGCTGCGGCGCCACGGGGCGACCGAGCAGGCGGTCGTAGACCCGGAGGTAGGCAGTTCGCTGATGCGGCCAGCCGAACGAGCCCTCGATGCGCGCCCGCGCGATGGCGCCCATGGCCACGCGCCGCGGCTCGTCGTCCAGCAGGGCGAGGATGGCCTTCGCGAACCCCGGGACGTCGCCGTCAGGGACGTAGCTGGCGGCGTTCTCGGCCGAGACCCGCGTCTCCTTCAGGTCGAATGCGACGACGGGCAGCTCGAAGGCCATGTACTCCAACGTCTTGTTCATCGTGGAGAGGTCGTTGAGCGGATTCTTGGGGTCCGGCGACAACCCGAGCGCCGCGGTGGAGAGGACGTTCACCACGGTCTCGTCGGGGACGCGCCCGGGCAGCTCGAGATAATCCTGCAACTGCAACTCGTCCCGGAGCGCGACGAGCTGCTGGTAGCAGTCGCCGCCGCCCATGAAGGTGAACGACACGTCCTTCCGGCCGAGCACGTGGACGACATGATGGGCGGCGCGGACGGCCAGGTCGACGCCGTCCTGCGGACCCATCACGCCGATGTACGCGACGAGGTGCCGGCGGCCCCGGCGCAGTCCGGGGACGGGATCCCGGCGCCGCAGCTTGTCGGGGTCGGGACCGGTACGGACCACGGTGACGTCGTCCGGGTCCTTCCCGCCGCGTTCGATCGCGATCTGCGCGTACGAGCCGTTCGTCGCGACGACCTGGTCTGCCGTTCTGAACGTCGCCCGCTCCAGCGCGAGCAGGCCCCGGTGCGGCAGCTTCGGCGCCTGGAGGAAACGGGACAGGTACAGCTCCGGGCACAGGTCGTGATGATCGAACAGGAATCGCGAACCGTCCCGCCAGCGCAGCCACCGGGCGAGCGGCCAGAAGATGTCCGGGGGATTGCAGGCCTGGACGACGTCGAACCTTCCGCTGCGGCGTGCCCGCAACGCCAGGCGCGCAGTGGCCAGGAAGGAGTACACGTATTCCAGGATGAAGCTGGCCGCGCTGCCGCCCGGCGCATAGGGCGGATACTTGAGCAGGGTGACCCCGTCGAGGACCTCGCGTTCCGGGTCACCCTTTCCCTTCGGGCAGACCACCGTGACCTCGTACCCGGCGGCGGTCAGCGCCTTGCATTCCAGCCAGACCCGACGGTCGAAGGGGACGGGCAGGTTCTGGACGATGATGAGGACCCGTGGCCGGGCGGCGCTCCTGCCGCGTCTGGTGGTGACCGCGGTCGTGGTGCGGGTCACGCCGTCCACCCGAGACCCTCGTACCCGGGGATCGTCTCGATCTCCGCCCCCAGCCGGCCGTTGATGTCCACGATGCGCGGGGGCGCCGAGATGCGCAGCGCCTCCAGGACCGCCGCGTCGGACGTGGCGACGACCGCGACGTCGCACCCGTGGAGCGCCTCCTGCGGCGTGGCGGCGAGCAGCCGCCCGAGGTGCGGCAGCCGCGCCTCGACGTAGCGCAGGTTCGCGCCCACCAGACGGCGGGGATTGATGATCGGATCGTAGATCCGGACCTCGAATCCCTTGCCGATGAGTTGCTCGGCCAACTCCACGTTCGGGCTCTCACGCAGGTCGTCGGTGTCCGACTTGAAGCTGAGCCCGAGCAGGGCGATGTACCGCGCCGGGGTGGTGACCAGCCGGTCGAGGGCGTCGCGCACGACGACCTCGTTGGTGCGCAGGGTTCCGGCCAGGAGCGGGACGTCCAGATCGTTCGCCCGGGCCATGTGGAGCAGGGCCCGCAGGTCCTTCGGCAGGCACGAGCCGCCGAAGGCGAATCCCGGCCGCAGGTACGCGGGCGAGACGTTGAGGATCCGGTCCTCGCAGAAGATCTCCATGACCTCACGGGAGTCGACACCGAAGGCGCGGAAGATCCGGCCCATCTCGTTCGCGAACGAGACCTTGGTCGCGTGGAAGGCGTTGCACGCGTACTTCAGGGCCTCGGCGCTGCGGACGTCGACGTACCGCGGCTCCCGCCCGAGGAACGCGAACATCTGGGCGAGGGCCTGGCGCACGGCGACGTCGGCGGTGCCCACGACGACGAACGGCGGATCGAAGAAGTCGGACACCCCCGAGCCCTCCCGGAGGAATTCCGGGCACATCGCCGCCCCGACCCTCCAGCCGGTGTCCGCCGGCAGGTCCGCGAACGTGGGGACGACGACGTCGTCGCCGGTTCCCGGCGGCACGGTGCTGCGCATCACGACGGCATGGAATCCGCTCGCCGGCGGCCGCGCGACGGCCATGGCCTCGCGGATGTCCCTCAGGGCCCGGCGCACGTGAGTCAGGTCGGTGTTTCCCTGCGGGGTCGACGGCGTCCCGACGCAGATGAGGGAGACGTCGGCGCCGTCCAGGGCCTCTGCCGCGTCCGTGGTGGCCCGGAGCGCGTCCGTGGCGACGGCCGTGGCCACCAGGGCGTCGATCCCCGGCTCGACGACGGGGCTGCGGCCGTCGCGGATCAGGCGCACCTTCATCTCGTCGACGTCGACGCCACAGACCTGATGGCCCCGGGACGCCAGTCCAGCCGCTGTCACGGTCCCGACGTAGCCGAGACCGAACACGGCGATCCGCATGTCGACTCCCCTTCGGAGGGTGGGCAGTGGGTGACCGTTGGATCCGGTCCTTTAGGCGACCGCTCTGCACCGTCACCTGATACCGCCGAGCACCGGCCTTTGACCCGCCGTCCACTACTCTCCGTGGTCGTACCCGGGCAGCAAAACGCCGATCTGGGCCGGCCGTGACGGCCGGCCCAGATCGGTGAGCGGCGGGAGGGCTACGAGCTGGTCACCGAGAAGTCGGTGAAGCGGAAGGTGGCCGGCTTGCCGTCCGTGCTGACGATCTCGACGCCGAAGCCGACCTGGCCGAGGGTCGACGAGGCCGGGACCCGGCCCTGCCCGATCAGGTAGTCGATCATGGCTTTGAGGTCGAGCGATCCGGACGTCACCGGTGACTTCGGGACGAATGCCAGGTAACCGTTGTCGCCGGTGGCCCAGACGTCCCAGGTGATCCCGGACATCGTGACCGCTGCGACGACGTTCCCGGCCGGCCGCTGATTGTGGTTCTCCGTCCAGATCATGACCTCCCGGTTCCCCGGAACGCCGTTCATCCAGATGTCGTAGGCGATGTCGTAGATGCCCACGCCCGGACCCTGGGCGGCGAACGTGCTGCGCATCGAGCGGAAGGACGACCAGGCGGGCTCGCCGTTCGCACCCGAGCCGTGGTAGTCCACGTGCGCGTTCGGGTACGTCTTGACCTCGCCGTTGCCGCTGCTGTTGTCGGCGGTGGCGGTGACGTTCCAGGACGCGTGCGAGCAGGCCTCCAGGGTCTCCTTCAGCGACGGGTACTTCGCGATGTTCCACATGTTGTTGTGCACGTAGTAGCCGCCCTCGGACCAGCCTCCGTTCGGGTCGCTGGTGCGGA
>DATKNA010000187.1:0-5272 GCA_035541595.1 Kineosporiaceae bacterium
GGAGGCGGTCAGCGCCACCCGCACGTGCCGGGCGCCACCGGCTCCGTAGAACTCCCCGGGGGCGACGAGCACGCCCCGCTCCGCCAGCCAGGCGACGGTGTCCCAGCACGGCTCTCCCCGGGTCGCCCACACGTAGAGCCCGGCCTCGGAGTGGTCGACCCTGAAGCCGCCGGCGTCCAGGGCGGCCCGGACCACCCGGCGGCGGGCCCGGTACCGCTCGCGCTGCCCGGCGACGTGGTCGTCGTCCGACACGGCGGCGCGCAAGGCCTCCTGCACCGGCCACGGGACGATCATGCCGGCGTGCTTGCGCACCTCCAGGACGGCCCGGACGATCGCCGGGTCGCCGGCGACGAAGGCGGCCCGGTAGCCCGCCAGGTTGGACTGCTTGGACGTGGAGTAGACGGCGAGCAGCCCCTCGTGCGAGCCACCGCAGACCCGGGGGTCGAGCACGCTCGGGACGGCACCCGGGGCGTGACCCGCCTCCCAGCCGAGCTCGGCGTAGCACTCGTCGCTCGCGACGACGGCGCCGATCGACCGGGCCCAGGCCACGACCTCGGCGAGGTGCTCGACGCCCAGGACGCGCCCGGTCGGGTTCGACGGTGAGTTCAGCCAGACCAGCCGGACCCTCGCCGCCCGCGGGCCAAGCCGGGCCGTGCCGTCCGCCGGGACCGGAGTCGCACCCGCCAGCCGTGCCCCCACGTCGTAGGTCGGGTAGGCGATCTCGGGGTGCACGACGAGGTCACCGGCCCCCAGCCCGAGCAGGGTGGGCAGCCAGGCCACGAACTCCTTCGAGCCGATGGTCGGCAGGACCCCGGACGGGTCGACGTCCGGGACGGCGCGGCGGCGGGCGAACCAGGCCGCGACGGTCTCGCGCAGGGCGGGGGTGCCGTGGGTCTGCGGGTAGCCCGGGGCGTTCGACGCCGCCTCCAGCGCGGCGCGGACGACGGGCGGCGTGGGGTCGACCGGCGTGCCGACGGACAGGTCGACGATCCCGCCGGGGTGGGCCCGGGCCCGGTCGGCGTAGGGCGCGAGCAGGTCCCAGGGGAAGTCGGGCAGGACGAGCCGGGCCGCGCCCGCGCCGCCGGCGAGCCCGATCGGCGCGGTCAGTCGTGCTCCTGCGGCGGCAGCGCCGCGATGATCGGGTGGTCCTTCGGGATGAGGCCGAGTTTGGCGGCGCCGCCGGGCGACCCGAGATCGTCGAAGAACTCCACGTTCGCCTTGTAGTAGTCCTTCCACTGGTCGGGGACGTCATCCTCGTAGTAGATCGCCTCGACGGGGCAGACCGGCTCACACGCCCCGCAGTCGACGCACTCGTCGGGGTGGATGTACAGGGACCGCTCACCCTCGTAGATGCAGTCGACCGGACATTCCTCGATACAGGCCTTGTCCTTGAGGTCGACGCAGGGCTGGGCGATGACGTACGTCACGACGATCCTCCTGTGGGCGGGTCGGCACCCAGTATTCCCGACGCCCGGGCCCGGACAGGCGCGAGGGGTGAGGTCGAGGAGTCGGACGCCGACCGGCTCGAGCGCGTGGCGCGGACCGTCGCGGCCGCGGGTGGGAACCGGTCCCCGGCCGGGACGCCCACGTGCTCACCGGTGCGACGGGCCGCGCCGGCGCGAGAGCTGCGATCGGGCCCGGCTGAGCACGGGTCAGGGGCGGACGCCGAGGGCGTGGTAGCTGCTCCGGTGATACAGGAGCACCCCGCGCGACTCCTCGCCCAGCCCGACCGAGGTGACGTCGCCCACGACGATCGAATGGTCCCCGCCGGGATACAGGGCGTGCGTCCGGCACTCGAGCCAGGCGACGGCCTGGTCGAGCAGCGGCGCGCCGGTGAGCGGCCCGCGCCGGAAGGGGATGCGGTCGAGTTGACCGTGCAGCGGCCGGCCGCGGGTGGCCAGCCAGGCGGCCGCCGGGCGGGCCGTGGCGTCGAGGATGCTCACCGCCCACTCGCCGACCGAGGTGATCGCGTCGTGGAACCGCGCCTCGGTCTCCACGCAGACGAGCACGAGGAGCGGGTCGAGCGAGACCGAGGTGAAGGCGTTCGCCGTCATGGCGTGATCCTTGCCCTCGTCGACGGCGGTCACGACGCAGACTCCGGTGGCGAAGCGGCCGACCGCGCGGCGGAAGCCCTCGACCGTGGCCGACCCGGCCTCCGCCCTGGTCACCGCGTCGCGAGCAGTCGCGTCGCTGGTAGTCATCTCGGTCGAGGTTACGCGTCCCCGCGGGCGACCGCCGTTCGGACGGCGGTGGCCTGCAGCACATCGGTGATCTCGGAGCCGATGAGCTCGTGGTGATCCATCAGCGCGTCGCGCAGGGCCTCGACGAGATGACGGTGGGCCGCGAGCAGGTCGCGGACGGCGTCGCGCTGCTCGCGCAGGAGGTCCTCGACCCGCCGGCGGGCGTCGGCGTCCCCGAGCACGCGACCGACGAACCCGGGGTCGCCCAGGCTGGAGCCCTGCACCGCCGAGAACGACACCAGGCTGCCCGCCATCCCCGCCTGGCCGACCATCTGCGCGGCGACACCGGTGGCGTAGGCCAGGTCCCCGCCGGGCCCGGTGGACACGTCGCCGACGAACAGTTCCTCGGCGACCTGGCCGGCGAGGGCGATCCGGACGAGCCCGAGCAGCTCGCGGCGGCCACGGGTGTAGACGTCCTCGCGGTCCCCGTGAGCGAGCAGGCCGAGGGCGCCGCCGCGCTTGACGATGGTGAGGATCTCCAACCGCCGCTCCGGCGCCACCAGCCAGGCGACCACCGCATGTCCGGCCTCGTGGGTGGCGATGAGCTGCTTCTCCCGCTCGGTGTAGCCGACCGGCTGGCCCAGCCCGACCTCGCCCACCAGCCGGGCGTGCTCGACGTCCGCCCACGACATGGCGGCGGCGCCGCGCCGGACGGCGTGGACGAGCGCCTCGTCGAGCAGATGCTCGATCATGACGGGTGTGTATCCCTGGGTGATGCCGGCGAGCGCGTCCCGACGCTCCGGGTCGTCGAGCACCTCCTCGTGCGCCTTCCCGGCGAGGAAGTGGTTCACGAGCTGGCGACGTCCGGCCTTGTCTGGAGGGTCGAAGCTGAGCCGGCGATCGAACCGACCCGGCCGTAGCAGGGCCGGATCCAGGCTGTCCGCGCGGTTGGTGGCGGCGATGAGCAGGATGTCGGCCGGTTCCGGGCGCGGTCGCGGCAGCTGCCGGTTCGCCGGCAGCAGCAGGTTCAGCGCATCGACGCAGCGTGACCTCACTCGTTGCCACCCGGTCGGCGTGTCGAACGACTGCAACTGGACCAGCAGCTCGTTGACCACCCCGCCCACGCCCTCGGTCACGGCGGCGTTCATGCCCCTCCCGGGCAACGCCGGCACCGGGGCCGGCGGGCTCAGCGCGGGCAGGCCGACCAGCCCGCCGCAGCCTGCGGCCCACAGCTGCCCCGCGCGCGTCCCGGGGCCCGGCCCCGCGCCCGGGGGCACGAGCGGTGATCCCGGCGGGACGGCGGCCAGACCGCCCCGGGTGGTCGCGATCGCGTCGATCTCCTCGATGAACCCGATCGCCCCGCCCTCGGCCCGCGCGGCGCGGCGCAGGGCGCGGAAGTACGAGCGGATCTTGCGGGCGGTGGCGCCGTAGTACATCGACTGGAACGCCGTGGCCGAGACGTACAGGAACGGCACGCCGGCCTCGGCCGCCATCGCCTTGGCCAGGTGCGTCTTGCCGGTCCCCGGAGGACCCTCGAACAGCAGGCCGCGGCGCGGCGTCCCGCCCATCTCCCGCCGGAACGTGCGCCCGGCGAGGAACAGGTCGAGAGAGCGGACGACGTCCTCGCGGACCGGATCGATGCCGACGACGTCGGTCATCCGGACGTCGATCTGGTCCGCCCGGTACACCAGGTGCGGCGAGCGGCCCGAGACCACCGTCGTCCCCAGCAGGACGACGATGAGCGCGAGGAAGAATGCGCCCGACATGAGGTAGATCGGGTCGACGGAGGCCGGTGAGGGCACCGGCACGGGGCGGCCGATGAGCACGCGGTAGGTCGGCCAGCCGGCGACGGCGACGAACACGGCGAGCACACCGACCAGCCGCTGCCGGCGGCGGCGCTCCCGGGCGCGGGCGACGTCGGCAGGCAGGGATCGACGCTCGACGTCGCGCAGCGCATCGGACCTCACGCGAGCCTCCCTGCCCCGGCCGGCGCGGGGCGCGCCGCACCCTGCAGAGTGCGGCCGCCGGGTCCGGGGCACCACCCGGAGCCGGTGGCGTCAGCCGAGAGCTCCGGGAGAACCGCCCGCCGGGGCGAGAGCTCTCGCGACCCGCGACCGGTCGATCACGTTCAGTCGAGACCCGCGAACAGGTCGCCCTCCCGGTCTCCCGGCTCGGCGGGGGCCGCGCGGCCCCGGACCAGCTGGTAGAACTCCGACCCGACGATCGGCTGACGGATCCCGTCGCCGACGTGGACGACGCCGTCCTCGACGATCACCTGCGTCACGTGCGCCTCGAGCGCGGCGATCTTCCGGTCCAGGTAGGCGTGGCCGTCGACGACGGCGGTGATCTTCTCGTCGGGAACGACCATGGACGGCAGCGGCCCCTCCGGGTCCCAGCCGGGCGGCAGGTCGCCCTGATCGGCGGCCCGGCGCAACGCCGCACGCACCTCGGAGTCGGGCAGGACGGACCAGTAGACCTTCGGCACCGTCCACGCCGACCCGCCCGGGCCTTCCGCGGCCGCCAGCTCGACGCCGCGCATGGCCACCCGGTGAGCCTGCACATGGTCGGGGTGGCCGTAGCCGCCCCCGGGCTCGTACGTGACGACGACGTGCGGGCGCAGCTCCCGGACGAGAGCCGCGACGCGCGCGGCGGCCTCGTCGACGTCCGACCGGGAGAACGCGTCGGGTCCGGTGTCCGGCGCGGCCACCGCCCGGTGGTCCGCGTCCCACGCCATCCCGGAGTCGCGGTAGCGCGGGGCGGGGCGGCCGGCGTCGCCGGGCAGGCGCACGGTGTCGAGGAACCTGTGGTCCGCGACGCCGAGCGCCGTCATCGCCGCCGCCAGCTCCGTCTCGCGGTGGGCGCCGAGGCCGTCGTCCCGGCCGGACGCGAGGTGCTGGAGCCCCGGGACGAGGACGAGTCCCTCCTCCCCGCGGGTGCAGGTCAGCAGGGTGACGCCGGCGCCCTCGGCGGCGTAGCGCGCCATCGTGGCTCCGTTGGCCAGCGTCTCGTCGTCGGGGTGCGCGTGCACGAGCAGCATCCGCCGATCAGTCATGCTCCCTCTTCCTTGTCTTGTGTGCGCGCATGGGGGTCAT
>DATKNA010000188.1:0-3615 GCA_035541595.1 Kineosporiaceae bacterium
GGACGCCGGCGGCCGGCGCTCTGATCGGTCAGGCCGCTCCCACCGCTCGGGCCCTCACCGGGCCCTGACCGGCCCGGAGGGCGCCGACGGCGCGCCCGCCCCGACCGCGTTCACCGCGTTCACAGTGAACCGGTAGACGCCGGCCGGGAGCCGCAGGACCAGCGACCTCGCGCTGCCGGACCGGACGGTGACCACCAGGCGGCTGACGGCGATCCCGCGGGCCGAGAGCCGGATGGCGACGATCCGGTAGGTCATGATCGGGGCACCGCCGTCGGAACCCGGGGCCCGCCAGCCGACCGTGGCCGTCGCGGGACCGCCGGGGACGCCGGCCCCGACCATGGTCACCTTCGGTGCGCCCGGCGTGGTCGCCGGGACGACGACCGCCGACCGGGTGGAGGCGGCACCGCTGCCCGCGGCGTTCAGCGCCCGGACGTCCACCGTGTAGCCGGTGCCGTTCCGCAGGCCGGTGACGGTACCGCGGAGCGCTGGGGCCTTGACGGTGAGCACCTTCGCGGCCTTCGTCGCCTTCCCGACGTAGGCGCTGACCACGAACCGCGTGATCGCACTGCCCCCGTTGGCCGGCGCCTTCCAGGTCACGGCGACCGAGCCCTTGCCGCGGGTCGCCGTCACGCCGGTCACCCGGGCGGGGACCGTCCGCGGCATGACCGTGGCCGAGCGGACGGACGGCGCCCCCGTGCCCACGGCGTTGACCGCGGCGACGTCGACGCTGTACCCCGTGCCGTTGGTCAGGCCGGTCACCGTGACCGCGGTCGGCGTCGCCGGCACGGTGAGGGTCCTCAGCGGCGTCGAGCCGGTGCCGAGGAACACCCGGACCTCGTACCTCGTGACCGGGGAACCGCCGTTGGTCGCCGGTCCGGACCAGGCCAGGTCGAACCGGCCGTCGCCCGGGGTGATGGCACCCAGCGTCGGGGCTGCGGGGGCGACCGCTGCCGGGCCCGGCGCCGGTGCGGGGCCGGGAGCCGGTGGCGGGGTGACCGCGGCCGCCGGCGTGACCGGGGCACTCGGGCCGGACGCCGGGCTGCTGCCGAGGTCGTTGACCGCGACGACGGTGAACGTGTACGCCGTCCCGTTCGTCAGTCCGGTCACGGCCAGGCTCGTGCTCGTGCCGTCCGCGGTCTGGCCGACCGGCGTCGAGGTCGCCCCGCTGGTGGCGGTGACCTGGAACCTCGTCGTCGGGTGGCCGGTGACGCCGGCCGCCGCCGTCCAGCTGACGGTCGCGGAGGCGTCGCCGGCCGTGGCGGTGACGTTCGTCGGCGCCGCCGGCAGCCCCAGGATCGTGACCGCTGCGCTCGGCGCCGACGGCAGGCCGGTTCCGATGCCGTTGGTGCCCCGGACGTCGAAGGTGTACGTCGCGCCGGCCGTGAGGCCGGTCACGGTGTACGCCAGTGTGCCCTTCGCCGCGTCGGCCGTGACCTGGGCCGGCGTGACGGTGACGGGCGCCGCCGCGGGTGTGCCGGTCGCCGTGATCGTCCAGCTGGAGACGTCGCCGAGGCCGACTGTGGACGGCGTCCAGGTGACCGTCGCGGTGGTGATGCCCGGGACCGCGGTCACGGCGGTCGGGGCGGCCGGACCAGCCACCTTGTAGCCGCCGCCGGCCGGGTTCAGCGTGGCGACGACGACGTCGCCGCCGGTCGCGGCGACCCAGCCGGACTTCCCGGTGTCGTACGGCGACAGGCTGGCCGGCGTCCCCGTCGCCGAGGCGGGGACCGTGAGCGGGATCTGCGTTCCCACGGGAGCGGTGACGTGCACGCCGGCGGCGTCGACGTACGCCGTGGCCGTCGCGCTCGCGTCGCCACGATGGAGCGCGTGCTCGAGCTCCTTCATGTCGGCGGTCTTGCTCGTCACCAGCGGCGAGGTGCCGGTCTTGTAGACGGCCGCGTAGCCGTCGAGGACGCCCTGCACGACCGGGTAGAGGATGCGGTCCTCGGTCAGGTTGGACTGGTGGGCGTAGAACGGGCGCGAGTCGCCGCCCAGCACGTCCCGCATCGCGTTGCGGATCTCGACCGGCTTGATGTAGCTGTCGAAGCTCTGCTTCGCCACGGCGTCGTCGGACGCCGGCAGCGGTGCGATGCAGGTGCTCGTGGCCGGGTTGGCGGTGCAGATCCCGCTGCCGCCGTCGGCCGCGCTGGTGTAGATCCAGTTGTACTCGCTCACCTCGTCCTGGTACGTCCCGGCGTTGTAGAAGATGTTCATGGGGTGGCGGGGGAGGGTCCAGGTCGTCCCGACCAGGCGCGGGCCGGACTCCCGCGACGCGTCCGAGGCGGTCACGACGATTCCCTGCGAGGTGAGGGCGGGCGCGAGGTTGGGATTGTCGTTCGGCTGCTGCGGGAGCGTCGCCAGGCCCGCGTGCTCACCGGTGACCAGCACGGTGGGGTCGAAGGTGCTGCCCAGGTGGGCCTTGCCCCAGTCGATGTTCGTCTTGATGTCGTCGACGATCCGCGCCTGCGAGAGGTACAGGTACGTGCCGTCCGAGGTGGCGTCGGTCAGGAAGGCCGGGTTCTCGTACGTTGCCGTGGTGCCTGCCGCGTCGGCCGGAGTCGCGCACCGCCAGGTCTGGCCGGCGACCGTCGGCACCACGCGGATGCACCCGAGGAAGGTGTGGCTGTAGGTGTGGTTGATCCAGCGGTAGCGCGACGCCGTGGCCGGGGCGGTCATCGCCACGGTCAACGGGTCGGTGCCGCCGGCGTCGGCGGCGGCGAGGTCGCTGCCGGAGCCGTTGAACGCGAGGTCGAAGGGCAGGCCGGTCGTCGTGGTGAAGCCGTTGAGATAGTCGACGTCGGCCGGCGTCATGCGGATGTCCCGGGTGGTGACGGTCGGGTCGATGCAGCCGTCACCCGGTGTGCACTTGCCGGTTGCGCTCCAGCGCGCGTCGGGCAGGAACATGTCGTCGACCTCCACCGCGAGGTAGTTGCGGTGGAAGCCGAGGTTGACGCCGCGGGTGACCCAGTCGACGATGCCGGGCGCGAGCACGCGCAGCCACTGCTGGTTGTCGGAGCCGGCGGCGGTCAGCGTCAGCTGCTCACGGCCGCCGTCGGTGTACACCGAGGCGAGCGACCCGGTCGCGGTGCCGATGGTGACGTCGAGGAGCGAGGTGAACGTCGTCCCGGTCTTGGCGGGCGTCGCCGGCCCGGTGAGGTAGACCTGTGACTCGGACAGGGCGGGGTCGTTGTCGTCGGCCTTGAGCGAGCCGGCCAGGTAGCCGAAGGCGTCCGCCGTGCCGGCCGCCGTCACCGAGATGGTGTTGCCGTCGAGGGTCGTGGCCTGTGCGACCGCGGCCAGACCCTCGGCGCCGGGATTCGGGTAGGCGTCGGTGTTCACCTGGCGCAGCCCGTAGCGGGTCTCGACGTCCTGGATGACGGCGAGGGCGGCCGGCGCGAGCTCGAACGGGTCCGCCATGACGACGCCCTGGTAGCGGGCGCGGCGGTTGACGACGTCCTCGAGGGAGGCGGTGGTGAAGGCGTTCGCCTGCGCGACGGTCACGACGTCGTAGGGCACGCCCTCGCGGCCCAGCTCGGCGATCACGCCCTCGGTCGTGGTGTCGAAGACGCCGGCCGCGGCCCGGTCGATGACCAGGACCTTGAGGTTCACGCTGGG
>DATKNA010000189.1:0-35502 GCA_035541595.1 Kineosporiaceae bacterium
GCTGGATTGCACGCGTTGTGCCGCTCCTCGGTCTCCAGGAACCGCCACAACGCGTGCAATCCAGCACAAGAGGAGCACGTCGAGCACCTGGCGTGGGGTAGGCCTGGTTCAGGCTGACGACGTGTGTGACGCCGGGTCGCCGTGGCTGGCAGCATGAAGCGTGACGAAGGGAGCGGGGGCCAGCGCCCGTCAGCGATCGGTCGCGGAGCTCGCGACGAGGACGGCGCCGGCTCGCTCGGCCAGGGCGACCGCCACGAGTCGCTGGGCGAGGGACGGGCGCGCGTCGGGTCCGGCGGTCATCAGGAACCGACCCTGGTAGCGCCGCCCGTTCGTGACGAGCAGCTCGATCTCCTGGTCGGTGGGCAGGCCGACACGCTCGACGTCCACGACGGCGCCGCCGCTCTCGACCTCGCCGTCCAGACGGAGCCGGGCCTGCCGGCCGCCGAGGATCCCGGTGCCGAAGTCGAACCGGCATGACGTCAGGTGGAGCAGCTGGGTCAGTTGCACGCTGATCGCGTCGATCGTGGCCGTCGGCGACGCCTCCGCCGCCAGCGATCCGGCCGCGTCGCGGATGCCCGCCTCGTAGCCTTCGCGGCGATCGAGCTCGGCGTGCTGCCGGCGTCCCCAGACCGCGATCTCGGTGACGGACAGGCCGACGAGCAGGAGCAGCACCGTCGTGCGGATGTCTGCCGGGTCGGTGATCGCGAGCCGCTGGTAGGGCCGGGTGAGGAAGAAGTCGAACCACACGGCGGCGGAGAGGGCGGCGAGCAGGCCGGCGAGGCGGTACCCGTTGGCCGCTACGGCGACGACCACGAGGACCAGGACGAGGGCGGCATCCGTGCGCGAGGCGGTCTCGCGCCAGGGGACCAGGGCCGCCGCGACGGCGAGCGGCCCGACGACCGACGCCATCAGGGCGATGCGGTCCCGGCGTCCGCGCTGGTGTGGCGAGGGGTGCGCGCCGACGTCCGTCACCGGGCTGGTCCTGGGCATGGCTCCATCAGACGGCAACCGGCGGCCGCGGAACAGTCCCGTTCACGTGATCTCTACGGCCCCGGCCCGGCCGTCAGGCGATCGCGGCGGCGAGAGCGAACCCGCCCATGCAGGCGACCAGACCGGCGAGCAGACTGACCAGGCTGTTCATCGCGGCCTCGAACAGGGCACCGTCCTCGATCAGCCGCACGGTCTCGAAGCCGAACGTGGAGAAGGTGGTCAGGGCTCCGCACAGTCCGGTGCCGATCAGCGTGAGCAACCAGCTCGGCGCACCGCCCGCGACCGCCCCGGCCACGACGCCCAGGATGAGGCTGCCGACCACGTTGACGATCAGGGTGCCCCAGGGAAAGACCGTGTCGTGCACCGACTGCACCGCGAGGTCCGTGACGTACCTCAGGGGAGCCCCGACGGTTGCCCCGGCCACCACGAGCAGCGCGGCCCCCAGCCCGGTCATGCCCGCTCGTCGGCGTCGACCGCATCCGTGCGCCCCACGTAGCGGACCACCTCGACCTCGTCGAGGATGATCAGCCCCTCGTCGACCAGATCCTCCAGCTCCGGCAGGAAGCCGCGGATCTTCTCCTCGGTGTCGACCATCACGACGATCACCGGGAGATCCTCGGAGAGGCTCAGCAGCCGCGTCGTGTGGATCAGGCTGGAGGCGCCGAAGCCCTCGCACCCACGGACGACGCTCGCACCGGCCAGCCCGGCCGCATGCGCCCGGTGGACGATCTCGGTGTAGAGCGGCCGATGGTGGACGCGGTCGTCCTCGCCGACGAACACGGTCGCCCGCAGCGCGGGCCCGGACAACCTGCTCATGGCATC
The DNA here is from genome assembly GCA_035541595.1 of Kineosporiaceae bacterium. GTDB lineage: Bacteria > Actinomycetota > Actinomycetes > Actinomycetales > Kineosporiaceae > DATKNA01. The sequence goes on from DATKNA010000189.1 coordinate 1,813, forward strand.
CTCCTCGGCGCCCGATCGGAACGTCTGAGCCGTCCCGGGCGGGTACGGCCGCCCGTCTCGGCTGCAGTGAGCTGGCCGGCTCCGCGCGCTCGGGCCGGACGATCAAGGGATGCCGAGGAGGCTTCCCGGATCCGCTCCCGCCGACGACCGCGGCGTCGGCGGGAGATCGTGACGATGCTGCGCCCCACGAGGATGGCGACCCACACCGCAGCGAAGCCGGCGCCGATGCTGCCCAACACGTAGGCGCCGGCCGCGCCCGTGGCGCCGCTGACGAGCATGGACCTGGTGTCGAGCATGTACGTCGAGAAGGTGGTGTACCCGCCCAACACTCCGACGCCGACGAATGCTCGCAGATAGCGTGACGGTGGCCAGACCTCGACCACGAAGACCATCAGCAGGCCGATCAGGAAGCAGCCCGAGACGTTCACCACGAACGTGGACCAGGCGAACGCTCCCGGCCGGTGCGGCAGGGCTTCGGCGACCCCCCACCGCCCCAGACTCCCCAGCGCGCCGCCGACCGCGATCACCGCCAGGACGTCACGCCGCCGGACGACCACCCGGGCTAGGCGACCCCACAGCAGGCGAGGCCGTGCGCGCCGCCGCGCTGCGCCCCCCTGGGGTGATACCTGCCGCCGCTGAGGTACCCGCTCCGCCGGCGGGAAGTGGGGGTCCACCGGCAGCGCCTCGCCGCGCGCAGCCGCGATGCGCGGCTCGGCGCCGTGCGAGGGGGTGGAATCCACCGAGACAGCCTCCTCCTGCGTGAGTAGGGACCGTTGGCAGCCACGCTGCGGTTGTCGGCGGGCCCCACCGCCATCTCGGTGCTCAGATCGTAGCCGAGCTGGCGTCGGGCGCTCCGCACGCGAGTGCCGCCGGACTGCTCGACCGCGAGGCGAAGGACCCGCGACCAGCCCCACTCCTGCCGGCACACTCGCCGGCCAGCCGGCACAACTCGCCGGCGAATCGGGCCAGCTGGCCCATATGGACCATATGGAGGTCCGAGCTCCCCGAGCCCGGACCTCCATACGGTCTAGCCCGCCAGGTGATGCAACAGGTCGTACACGACGAAGGCCGGCCACACGACAGCCTTGAGAATGCCCAGGATCACAGACCAGAAGCCGTCGGCCTGTTGGATGTAGTACACGAGCGCGCCGATGAGTCCGAGGCCGTAGACCGCGTCTCCGCCGCCGCGCGTGGCGCCGGCCGACCACTGCCGTGTGGATGTGCCGTTCATGCCGTCCTACCTCCGTCATCGATGACGATCAGAATGTCGTGCCGCTCGCCGTGCCCTGCCATTCCTGCGTGCCCTTGGCAGGGTTCGGTCCCCCGCCGGCCGGACGACGTCCCCGTGCGGGAGCACGGCTGGACGCGGACTGATCTTCGTCGGCGAGGGCGATATCGACGCGGCCCGGGGCTGGTCGTAGAGGCGAACGACGAGGAGCTCCTCCTCTGCTTCACCCCGCGTGACGCGGCTTGACCCCGCGCTCGACCCCGCTTGACCCCGCTTTGACCCCGCGCTCGACCCCGCGCGCTGCTCCTCGGGTTCCGGCACGGCGACGTGCCGTCGGCCGTTGCGCGTCCGGACGGGCTGACGTCGGCCGCGATCGTGTGCGGGACTTGCGACGTCGGTCATCCGGTGCCGCGTTCGGGCGCACAGCGGCCCGAACCCGGCTCGTCACGTGATCGACGCACGTGGTCGAACCGGGTGCCGGCCCGTCTCAGCGGGTTGCTCGCCTCAGCAGCCTGCCGGGCCGGTCATCGCGCGCCGGAACCCCGCCTCATCTCGCGGCGGATCTCGTCTTCGGAGATCGGCTTCCGACCGACGACGTACGCCACGTTCACCGCGACGTAGAGGACCCACGCCAGGAACGGATAGATGATCCAGATGTTCCAGACGTTCGGGATCGAGGAACTCTGGCTGAATCCCTCCGTGGGCCACCCGCCGGCGTTGTAGTACTCGGTGACGGCCCAGATGACCGTCACGATCAGCAGCACGGCGGTGGACACGACGATGTTGGCGCGCAGCCGGCGCCTCTGTTCGATCTGCTTGATCGCGAACTGTCGCGCGAACGCCTCGTCGTCCGTCGATGAGGTCGTGGTCGGCGGCTCGATCTCCACGTCCTTGGACATCTCGCACCTCCAAGGCGGAGGAGCGGCGGCCCGGCTCGTCGCCCCGTAGCCGGCCGCCGCTCCACCGTCGACACGAGCCTGGCGCCTGCGCCGGGGACCCCGCCAGGGGCTAAGGTCCCTACCTCGCTCCCGCGACGGTCGACTTCTCGCGACGGTCGGTTTCTCGCGACGGTCGATCCGTGTCGATCGAGTGACCAGCTCATCACTTGATCGACACGGATTGCATGATCACCGGGAGTTGGGGGCGGGGGGCCGCACGGCCGCGGGCAGCCGAGGAGTGACGACCTGCAGAACCGCGGCCGCGGACACCACGAGTGCGGCGGCGAGCAGCCAGCCGCCGATCACGTCGGTGAGCCAGTGCACGCCCAGGTAGACCCGGCTCAACCCGACCAGGACGGCCCAGCCGAGGACGACGCCCTGCGCGAGGCGCAGGCGGCGTCCGTGCAGCCGGCTGGCGAGCGCGACGCACAGCAACGCCGCCACGACCGCCGACGTCGTGGTGTGGCCGGACGGGAAGGAGTCCCCGCCGGCCGACGTGGCCCAGTCGGCTCGGGGTGGCCTGGGCCGGTCGAGCCCGGCCGAGAGCGCCAACCGCACCCCCTGGCCGGCCAGCAGCGCCAGGACGGCCGCGGGGGCGCCGATCCACCACCGGCGCCCGTACGCGAGGCCACCGGCGACTGCGGCCAGGGCGTAGGCGGGCAGCCCGGTGCCGGTCCACGAGAGGGCGAGGGCGAACGCCACGGCGGGCGCGGTCCGGTGGGCCAGGGCCCACTCGTGGGCGACCTGGTCGACGGGCAACGGGGTCGTGCGGGCGGCGGCGACCGCCAGCACACCGAGGAGTGTGGTGAGGAGCCCGGCGGCGACCAGCAGATAGCCGAGCGGCCAGGGAGACCGGCCGTCACGGACCCGCTCCCCGTCGTCAGGCTTCCCCAGCCCTCGGCCGGACTCGACGATCACGACGTCCGCGCGAACCCGGGATGACAGCCGCGGCTAGTGGCCGGCGGCCACGGTCGCGCCGGTCGCGGCGCGATCCAGCCGGTCGTCCGTCTGGTGGGCGGTGACCCCCGTCCCGACGACGCTCACGAGGGTGAGGAGGAGCAGGCCGGCGACGAGCCCTCGGCGGGGTCTGGGCGCGGGTGCCAGCAGGGCGGTGGTCCGCTGCATGATCGACGTATCGGCGCCGGCGAGGACGACGCGCGTCTGCGGCTGCCGCCTGCGCCGTGCGACGGCCTTGGCGAGTCCCGCGCGCGCGAGTGCCCGGGCCACCAGCCGCCGGTCACCGACCTCCGCCGCCGCGGCCTCGTCCGCCGCGCGCTCGACGGCGAGCCGGACGGATCGAGCCGTCCCGCGCAGCAACGGATTGGCAGCCGCGCCGAGGTCGGCGAGCTGGATGTACACGTGGTGATGTCCGGCCAGGTGCGCGGCCTCGTGGGCGAGCAGGACGTGCCGCTCGTCCGTGCCGAGCGCGTTCAGCATGCCGGTCGACACGACGATGCGGCCGGCGAGGCCGGGCACCGCGTAGGCCTCCGGCTCGTCGTCGTCGATCACCACCAGGCCGTCGGCGTCCGGCCCCAGACGGCGGCAGGCGACGGCCGCCCGGACCAGGTCCGACCCCCCTCGGGCGGCGCGGAGCAGTGCTGCGCCGAGCAGGACGAGAAGGATCACCGTTCCGGCGACACCCGCCAGGGCCGGAACGGGCTGATCCGCCCGCAGCGCCGCCGGAGACCAGTGCGCCAGCACGGCGATGGGGGGGAACTGGGCCACGACGAAGACGCCGAGCACGGCCAGCACGAACCCCACTCCGAGGGCGACGGCCAGCATGGCCAACGGCACCAGGCGGACGGCCGCCCGCGGCGGCAACGTCCGGGCCAGGCGAGGGCCGGCCGCGGCCAGGATCACGTTCGCCACGAACGGCGACCACATGAGCCAGGTCATGGGCGTCACTCCCGGGTCTCGGCGACGTCGTCGCCGTCGCGGTGCCCGTCGGCCCGCAGGTCGGCGACGAGCTGCGCGAGCAGCTGCTCGTCCTCGGGTGACAGGTCCGCGACGAACCGCGTCAGGACGCCCGCCCGATCCTGTCCGGCGTCGAGCAGGCGGCGCATGCGCTGGGCGACCGCGACGGCCTGCACGGCCGAGGGGTCACCGGGCAGGCCGTAGGCGTAGGCCCGCCCGGCGGGCCGCCGGTCGAGGGCGCCCTTGTCGTGCAGCCTCGAGAGGGTGGTCATGACCGTCGTGTAGGCGAGCCCGCCGCCGATCTCGGCGAGGACCTCGCTGGGCGTCATCGGACGGTCCGCGACGGCGAGGCACGCCAGGATCTGCCGCTCGAGGCCACCACGAGGCCGGCGAGCCGGCTCGTTCGAGATGCCCACCAGCCACCCCCAGGATCTACTACGGTAATCAGTAGTACTACATGGCACACCATTGTCCAGGGTGTCACACCTCGCGCGATCCGGTCCGTGACCGGGCCGCACCACCGACCGTGCCCCGCCGATCTGGAGCCCGCCGTGTCCCTGACCTATCCCGAAGCGATCGTCGTGGGCGCGCTGCAAGGCGTCAGCGAGCTGTTCCCGGTGTCCAGCCTGGGGCACGCCGTCCTGGTCCCCGCCCTGGTCGGCGGCCGCTGGGCGACGGACCTCAGCGTCTCGGCGCCGGAGTCCCCCTACCTGGCCTTCATCGTCGGGCTGCACGTCGCCACGGCGTTGGCGCTCCTGGTCTTCTATTGGCGTGACTGGGTCCGCATCGTCGCCGGCCTCCTCGACTCCGTCCGACACCGCCGGGTGACCACCCCGGACGCCCGGCTGGGCTGGCTCCTGCTGATTGCGACGATCCCGGTCGGACTGACCGGACTCCTGCTCGAGCACGTGTTCAGGACGACGCTCGGCCGTCCCGTCCCGGCCGCGGCGTTCCTCATGGTCAACGGCGTCATCCTGGTGGCCGGCGAGCGGCTCCGGCGCCGGGAGCAGGCTCATGCCGTGCCGGCCACGGTGACGGCGGGGCGGGCCACGAGCGCGGACGTCGTCGGCAGTGCAGGCCCCGGGCAGGGTGACGCCGCACCCGCGGGGGACGGCGACGGGTCCCGCCCCGTCGACGACGCCCTCCCGGTGACCGGTGACGACGCGGCCGCCGACGCCCGGTTGGCGGGCCTCGGGGTCTGGGACGCGTTCCTCGTCGGCGCCTCCCAGTCGCTCGCGCTGCTGCCGGGGATCAGCCGGTCCGGCGTCTCGATGGTTGCCGGCCTGTTCCGTGGCCTGACCCACGCGGACGCCGCACGCTTCTCGTTCCTGCTCGCGACGCCGGTCATCCTCGCGGCGGGCGTGCTCAAGCTGCCCGACCTGTTCGGGCCGCTGGGCGAAGCGGTGCGCGGCCAGGTGCTGGCGGGCAGTGCGGCCGCGTTCGTCGCGGCGTATCTGTCCGTGCGGTGGCTCACCCGCTGGTTCCGGACGCGCACCCTCGTCCCGTTCGCGATCTACTGCCTGGTCGTCGGCGCCGTCTCGCTCGTGGTGCTATCCGTACGCTGAGGCGTCTGTGCGCTGAGGCCGGCGCCGGTCCGGCGTCAGGGGCGGCAGGCCGCACCCGCCCGCCGTGGCGGGGGCGGTCGGCCGGCCGCGTCACGGTGTATCCGGAAGCGGTCGACGTCCTCCTTCAGGGCATGCCACACCTGGGTCGCGCCGTCAGCGTCGTCATCGCCGCCACCCTGGTCGCCGGTTGCGCCGCCGGGTCGGACCGTGCCCTCGGCGATCCCGCCGCCCATCCGCAGCCGGCGCCGACGCCCGCCACGGCGCCGACGCCCGCCACCGCGCCGGGCGTGCATGCCGATCTGGGACAGATCGTGACCATCAGCGGTAGTAATCTCTACGGTCCGTACACGCTGTCGGCGAGGCCGACGTCACTGCGGGCCGAGCGCGACGTATCGGGTGCTCTCAGGGTCGGCCTCCTCGTGGACGTGCAATGCACCTCCGGCAGCTGCCTGCTCAGCCGGCAGGCGTTCACGCTCCGCTCGGACGCCGTCACCGCAGTCCGTTGCCTCGCGGACTGCTTCCAGCCGGCCTTCCCGGACGACGCCGAGCTCGAGGCGAACGGCTCAGCCCAAGGCTTCGTCACCTGGCACGTCGCCGTCGGCCGCTACCGGCTCACGTACCTGCTGGACGGCGTGACGCGACGGGTGGGATCGGTCGTCGTCGGCTCCTGACCGCCGTCAGGCTGGGGCAGCTCCCGGCGCGGCCGGGGCCGGGGATCCGCCGCGGCGCGTGCAACGTCGGACGGCGCGTGCACGGGCGGGCAGTCACGCTCGAGCTGCCCGTAGCCTCGCGGCATGCCGAAGGGTCGCGTCGAAGCGTTCAGTGACGGCGTCATCGCCATCCTCATCACGATCATGGTGTTGGAGCTGCACACGCCGCGCGACACCACGTGGGCCGCGCTGCGCGCGGACATCCCGGTGCTGTTGGCCTACGTCCTCAGCTTCGTGAACCTCGGCATCTACTGGAACAACCACCACCACATGCTCGCGGCGGTGTCGCGCGTCAACGGCACGGTGCTGTGGGCGAACCTGCACCTGCTGTTCTGGCTCTCGCTGATCCCGTTCACGACGGCGTGGATGAGCGAGAACAGCTTCCCGCCCGCGCCCGTCGGCGCGTACGGCGTCGTGCTGCTCGCCGCCGGCGTGGCGTACTTCGTCGTGCAGGCGATGCTGCTGCGCGTGGAGGGCCGGACGTCGATGCTCGCGCTCGCCGTGGGCCGCGATGTCAAGGGCAAGATCTCCCCACTGCTCTACTGCCTGGGTATCGGGCTGTCGTTCGTGAACCGGTGGCTCGCCCTCGCCGTGTACGTGGCGGTCGCGCTGATGTGGCTCATCCCCGACCGTCGCCTCGAACGCAGGATCTCCGCCGCCGCCGAGCGGCCCGAGTAACCGCAGGGTGTCCCGGCGCGACGGCGGCGTCAGCCCTTCCCGCCGCCCTTCTCGTGACCCTTCCCGCCGCCCTTGTCGTGACCCTTCCCGCCGCCCTTGTCGTGACCCTTCGCGTGCCCCGCGTCGGGCTTGCCGGCGTCGTGACCCTCGCGAGGGCCACCGTGCGGGCCATGGACCGGGTACCGAGGTGGCGTGAAGTGAGCGAGCGTGACCACGGCACGGCCGGTGTTCGGCGGGTTCGTCGAAGCCGGGCCGCCGATGCGCCGGGTGGCGGTGCGGGTATCCGGGTGGCGGGTCCTGGCCGACGGCGGCTGCGTCGGGTCCGGGAACGGCGTCGAGGCCGGGGGGGCCGCGGTCGACGGCGCGGTCGAGTCCACCTCGTGGATGATCACGGCCACGGTGGGAATCGCCAGCAGAAGTGACGCAGCGACCATCCCCGCCGCCAGGACGGCGACGCCGCGGAAGGAGGCGAGCCGGCCGCGGCCCGGGACGGGCCGGCGGAGCCTCCGCGTCACCTGCAGGTCCAGTGCGGGTGTGGCGAGGGCGGCACGGACGACGTCCCGAGGCCGTTGGGGGGCGGCCGGCGCCGTCGTGGCCTCGAGGAGGAGCCGCCGGGTCCGCGCGGCGCCGGGCCGGTCGGCGGGGTCGCCGGCGAGCAGGGCGGCGAGGACGGGTCGCAGCGCCCCCGCATGCAGTGCGGGCGGCGGGCCTTCCGTCAGGACGGCGGCGAGCGTGGCCAAGGCGTTGCCACGCTGGAACGGCGCGCGACCCTCGACGGCGGCGAACAGCGTGGCGCCCAGGGACCACAGGTCACTGGCCAGGGTGAGCCGTTCGCCGCGGGCGCGTTCGGGTGGCATGAACGCCGGTGATCCCAGGATCTCGTCGGCGCCGAGCGCGACGACCTCGTCGCCCAGGGACGCGACGCCGAAGTCGACGAGGACCGCTCGGCCGCCGCGGAACAGGACGTTTCCGGGCTTCACGTCGCAGTGCAGCACCCCGGCGTCGTGCGCGGCGACCAGAGCCTCGAGGAGGTCGAGACCGATCCGGGCGGCGGTCTCCGGCGGCACGGGGCCGGTGTCGGCGATGATGTCGGCGAGCGACGACGGCGACAGCAGCTGCATCACGATCCAGGGGCGGCCCTCCTCCTCGACCACGTCGTACACCGTGATCGCCGACGGGTGGGTGGCGCGTGCGGCGGCGCGCGCCTCGTGCAGAGCGCGCGCTCGGACGAGCTCCTGCTGCTCCCGCGTCAGGTCGCCCGGCGGGATGATCTCTTTGACGGCCACCTCGCGCTGCAGCCGCAGATCCTCCGCGGCCCAGAGAATGCCCATGCCGCCGCGGCCGACGACCCGGCCCAGCCGGTACCGTCCCGCGATGACGCGGCCCCCCGCGCGGTGATGATCGGACATTCCACGCCTACAGTACCGAGATCCCGGCCCGGTGCCACACCGGTGGCGACCAGATGCGACCCTGGGCGCGGAAGGCCCCTGGACTTACTACGATGGTCGGTAGTACGACACCACGCCGTGGCCGGCACCTGCGCCGTCGGGCCGAGGCGGAGCGGCGTCCACGGGCGGCGACGAGGTAGGGATGACGGTCTTGGGCCCCCTCCTGACGAGACGCCGTCGCCGGGCGATGTCGGCCGGCGCCGTCGCCCTCGTCGTTCTCGCGGGGTGTGCGTCGACGGGCGGCGCGGCTACGCCGGCTGAGACCGGTTCGTCGGCGTCCTCGTCCGCGCCCGCCGGGACCACGCCGCCTTCCCCATCGCGGGAGTCGTCCTCTGGGACGACGAGCCGTCCGGCCGCGACCCCGAGCAAGGTGATGGTGATCGCCGAGGAGAACCACACCGAGGACGAGGTCCTCGGTCAGGGGCGGGCTCCGTACCTGAGCGGCCTCGCAGGTACCTACGCCACGTTCACGGCCATGAACGCCGGCTACCCGACCGTGTGCCCCTCGCTGGCCGCCTACCTGCTGATGACCAGTGGGGATGCCCACGGCGTCTGCGACGACGCCGGGCCTGACGCCCACCCGATCGGCGGCTCTTCGATCTTCGGTCAACTGCCGTCGGTGGGTCTGGAGTGGCGGCTCTACGCGGAGTCCATGCCCGCTGCGTGTTCCCGCGACGACAGCGCCGACGGCCGCTACCTCGTCCGGCACGCCCCCGCCCCCTACTACCTGGACGCCGCCGGACAGTGCCCGTCCTGGGATCTCCCCGTGGGAAGCCCGTCCGCCGGCGCCCTGCACGACGACATCGTCGCGGGGAGGCTGCCGGCGTACGCCTTCGTGACGCCGGACGCCTGCGACGACATGCACGGCGCGTCCGGCTGCCCGGCGGATCTCGTGGCTGCGGGCGATCAGTGGCTCGCCCGATGGGTGCCCCAGGTCCTCGCCGGCCCCGACTACCGGGCCGGCCGGCTCGTGATCGTGATCACTTGGGACGAGGGGTCGACCGGCAGCAATCACATCCCGACGATCGTGGTGGCCCCCTCCGCCCGTCGCGTGCGGGTGACCACTCCGACCACGCACTGCGGCCTGCTCGCCCTCGAGGAGCAGATCCTCCGCCTCGCCCCGCTGGGGTGCGCGACGGCGGCGGCGTCGCCCGCTGCGGCCCTCGGCCTCGTCGCGTGACGGCGACGGACCGGCTCGCGTCCTGGCCGAGATGCGAGCGGCCGGCCTCCTCCTCTACTACTATCACTCGTAGTATTCAGAGTCGGCCGCTCGATGGCGAGCGCGCTGTCAGGCTCGGCCGATGCCCGGCACGAGCCGCCGCCACGCGTTGATCGGGAGGACCTGCCCGTGCATCTCGCGGCCGCGGTGTCGGCGCTCACCGTGCTCGACCCGCACAGCCTGCTCGCCAGCCTCGGCGCCCTCGGCGTGCTCCTCGTGCTCTTCGCGGAGACCGGGCTGCTGATCGGCTTCTTCCTCCCCGGTGACTCACTGCTCTTCACGGCGGGCCTGCTCTGCACGACGGCGTCCGGGTCGACGGTCCACCTGTCGCTGCCGGTGGTCCTCGTCGCCGCAGCAGCGGGAGCGATCCTGGGCGCGCAGGTGGGGTACCTGATCGGGCGCCGCGCCGGCCCCGCCGTGCTGGACCGCCCCGACCGGCCCCGGCTGCAGGCCGCCGTCGACCGGTCGGCCGCGGCGCTCGACCGGTACGGCACGGCCAGGGCGATCGTCCTGGCCAGGTTCATCCCCCTCGTGCGCACGGTCCTCAACCCGATGGCGGGCACAGTGCGCGTGCCGGTGCGGACGTTCACGGTGTGGCAGGTCGTCGGCGGCCTCGCCTGGGCACTCGGGGTCACGCTGGCCGGGTACGTGCTCGGGACACGGATCCCGACCATCGACCACTACCTGTTGCCGATCGTCGCCGCCATCGTCGCCGCCTCGTTCGTCCCCGTGGGCGTCGAGCTGATCCGGGCCCGGCGGCGACCACCTGGGGAGCCGCGCGACAAGGCCGAGCTCCCGGTGTGATCGGCCCGGCCGCGGGGCGGTCGTCGGCACCGCGGCCGCGTCGTTCCCGGCGCGCTCCATGCGCGCGGACGTCCGCCTCGGCAGGGTTGGATCGCCGCCCGCTTCCCGTGCTGGGGTGTTCCCGGCGACGCGCTCAGCGCCCAGCGGGGGCCGGACGTGCGTCTCACGTCACGGTCGGGGTCACCGATCGGTGGAGACGGTCGGCTGCCGTGGCGCCCGGCTCGCCGGGGGCGGAGAGGTCGGGAGAGATAGGGTGGCGCGCATGGCGCCTGTCATCTTCTCCGTCGCGTCTACCCCCGGCGTCTCGCTCACGGCGTACCGCTGGGATCCGGCGGGTGAGCCGCGGGGCATCGTGCAGATCACCCACGGTATGGGCGAGCACCTCCTGCGTTACGAGTCGCTGGCCGAGGCGCTCAGCGGGGCCGGGTTCGTCGCCGTCGGGCAGGACCAACGCGGGCACGGTGCCACCGCGCAGGACGGCAGGTTGGGTGACCTCGGGGACGGCGGCTGGGACGAGCTGGTCCGGGACATCGGCCGGGTGAGCGAGCAGGTGCGCGCCGAGCTGCCCGGCCTGCCGCTGGTCCTGCTGGGCCACAGCATGGGCTCGTTCGCCGCCCAGCAGTGGGCGCTCGACCACAGCGACGAGCTGGCCGGCCTCGTCCTGACCGGCACCGCCGCGCTCGACCTGCTCGAGCCGGCGATGGACCTTGACCAGCCGATGGAGCTGTCGGCGTTCAACGCGCCCTTCGAGCCGGGACGCACCGACTACGACTGGTTGTCGCGCGACGAGGCCCAGGTCGATGCGTACGTCGCGGACCCGCGCTGCGGCTTCGGCCTGGCAGGTGACGGCACGAAGGAGCTGTTCGTCGCCGCTCGGCAGATGGCGGACCCGGACCGGCTGGCGAGCATCCGCAAGGACCTCCCGGTCTACGTGGCGGTCGGCGAGAACGATCCGGTCGGCGGGCAGCTCGCGCTCGTCAGGGCGCTCGTGCAACGCCTGGAGGGCGCAGGACTCACGGACGTGACCCTGATCGTCTATCCGGGCGCCCGGCACGAGGTCTTCAACGAGACCAACCGCGACGAGGTCGTCGGGGACCTCGTGCGTTGGCTCGATCGGGTGGTGCCGCCGGCGGCGTGACGCCGTCCGCGGGCGCAGGGCTCGCGCTCACCTCCTCACGGACGCGTCGATGACCTCGACCGCGGCAGCAGCGATCTGCCGGTGGCCGGCCTCGTTCGGGTGGTCGCCGTCGTTCGAGAGGTAATGCGTCTCGTCGTACGCGTAGTCGGGTCCCTTGAAGGCGGCCCGTAGGTCGACGTACGCGGAGCCGGTCGACCCGGCGACGGATCGGATCGCGACGTCGACGTCGTCGGTCAGCTCCTGTGCCGTGGTGACGTACGCCTGGCCCTGACTCTCGGCATAGGCACCACCCAGCCAGACGCTCCAGTAGTCCAGCAGGACGACGACCACCGAGCGCCCGGAGGTCAGATCCCGCACCCGAGCCACGATCGCCGAGAGGTTCTTCTCGATCTGCGGCAGCTGCGAGGTGTAGCAGTCGAGCGTGGTGCCGCAGGCGTCGGAGTGCGCGACGTCGTTGGCGCCCACCTCGATCTCGACGACATCCGCGCCCGAGAGCCGGCTCGTGACGTCCGGGTCGGATTCGACCTGGCGCAGGACGTCGGTGGTCGTGTACCCCGCGACTGCGTCGTTGCTCGCGGTGACCCGGCGGGCCGGGGTGGTGGCGGCGTCGGCGGTGAGCTGGGGATACGGGATGCAGCCGCAGTTCGTCCCGTACGGCACCGAGTCCCCGAGCGCGACGAGCGACGACGTCGCGGGCGTGCCCGCTCCGGCCCCGACGCAGGCCGCCAGCGCGGCGACGGCGACGAGCAGCCCGGGGATCGGACAGCGGCCCCGGCCGACGGAGTGCCCTCGACGCACGGCTGGATCCTGCCCCGCCGTCCACCGGCGCCCATCGCTCGCCCGGGGTGAGTCGCTCCCGATCCGGCCTTCCCACGGACCGGTCTGAGTCGGTTCACGTCACTCTGGTCGCACCGGGACCTCGCCGGCGGCGCGCCGTCCCGCCGAGGCGCGTCGTTCACGAGTGGATGTCGCGTACGTATCGGGCGAAATGACCTCGCGGCGACGCGTCCGTCCCGGCGGCGGGTTTACCGTCGACACCATGGGCGCGGAGCGCGGGGACGAACCCCGCAGCCGCCCGACTCTGCGTGACGTCGGGCGGCTCGCCGGCGTCACCGGGGCGACCGCCTCGTACGTCCTCAACGGCCGGGCCGACGGTCAGGTGAGCGCGGAGACCTCCGCCCGGGTGCTGCGCGCGGCGGCCGAGCTCGGCTACCGCCCGAACAGCGCCGCCCGTGCACTGCGGACCCGCCGGCACCGCATCGTCGGCCTGGTGCTCGGCGAGGTGCACCACAACCCGCCTCCGATCTGGGCGATGGCGGGAGCCCACGACGAGGCCCGTGCCCGCGGGCACTCGCTGCTGGTGACGAATGCGATCGGCACGCGGGCCGGTCTGCGGCGCGCGTTCGACGAGCTCCTCGACCGTCAGGTCGACTCGATCGTGGTCGCGGTCTCCGGCACGCGCGCCGTCCCCGTGCCGACGCCCATCGACGGCACACCCGTGGTCCTCGTCAACTGCTTCCCGACCCCCGACGGGGTTCCGTGCGTCCTGCCCGAGGAGGAGGCCGGTGGCCGCGCCGCCGCCGACTTCGTCCTCGCCCAGGGCCACCGTCGCGTGGCGCTCCTGGCCGGGGTGGCGAGCCTGTGGGCCACCCAGGCCCGGGTCCGGGGCTACCGCAGCGCGCTGGCGTGCGCCGGGCTGCCGGACGACGACGGCCTGGTGCGGTACGGCACGTACCGGATGGCGTCGGGGTACCACCTGGCGCGCGAGGTGCTCGGCGGGTCACCGCCGCCGACGGCGTTGCTCTGCGGCAACGACCGGATGGCGCTCGGCGCCTACGTCGCCGTCGCCGAGGCGGGTCTGCGCATCCCCGACGACGTCTCCGTGATGGGCTACGACGACGAGCCGGAGCTCGCCTCCGAGGCCGTGCCCGCGTTGTCCACGGTCCGCCTGCCGTACGAGGCGATGGGGCAATGGGCCGTCCGCCAGCTGTTGAGCGGTGCCTACGACACGCTCCCGCCCCGCACGCTCATCCCCTGTGAGGTCGTGCCCCGGGACTCCGTCGCACCGCCGACCCGGGTTCAGACCGCGACGAGGTAGCCCTCGTCGTCGAGCGTCACCGGGATCGGGTCGTGGATGAACAGGCCGTCCTCGCCCCGGGGCTCGAGGTTCCGGAAGCCGATGATCACCCAGCTGCCGTCGCGCCGCTGGACGACTGGCGCCGCGAACAGCTCCGGGTCCGCGGTGAACGGGCGCGCGCGGGCGACGTCCCAGGGGCCGAGCAGGCTCGGGGCGGGCACGGACCAGGTGGAGTACCGTCCCGAGGCGGCGATCCGGCCCGGGGTCATCTCGTCGGGGTGGCAGGTGAAGACGAGGACGGGCCGGCCTTCGATCTCCTTGCTCTGCACGACCTCGAGCTGCCCGAAACCCGCACCGGGGCGGCACAGCGGTGGACCGAGCTTCCAGCTGAGGAGATCCGGGCTGGTCGCGTGGGCGATGACGCCGTCGTCGTTCCGGGCTGCGCCGACGGCGCGGGCGGTGAGCAGCATGTGCCAGCCCTCGCCGTCGGGGTCCGGCAGCACCAGGGGATCCCGCCAGGTCTCGCTGGCCGTGGTGAGGTCCGGCCCGGTCGTGCCGGGCGGGGCGAGGTCGAGAGTCTTGTACCACGTCCGGTCCACCCGGATCGCCGGCTGGTCGACGAGGCGCCGCCAGGTGTGCAGGTCGTCCGAGACGGCGGAGCCCACGCGCTGGTCGTAGATGTGGTGTCCCGCGGTCGAGATCGCCGTGTAGAACATCCACCACCGGCCCTGCGAGCGCACCACGGACCCGGTCCAGATCGCCAGGTCGTCGAACCCGGTCTCCGCCGGCCCGAGGCACTCGCCCAGGTAGTTCCAGGTCACCAGGTCGCGTGAGGTCGCGTGCCCCACCGTCGCGTTCACATGCCGCCGGGCGTAATCGCCCAGCGACCGCGGCGCCTGGAGGAAGAACAGGTGGTACACGTCTCCGTCGTCGACCATCCAGGAGTCCCACACCCAGAAGTCCTCCAGTCGCAGCACGCGCTCATCCTGCCAGGAGGTCACCCATGCGTCCCGTCACCCGCGCCGCGGAACGCCGGGCCGGAGGCCCGGCACGGCGCTGATCGCCGACGCCCGGCGTCAGCGCGCCCGCAACCAGGCGGCCGTGTCCGCCGGCAGGACACCGCGCTCGAGGGGGGCGCTCGCGAGCAGCAGCTCGGCCTGGGCGTCGAGCGTCAGGTCCGCCCCGCCGAGGTTGACCACGCAGCGCACGCCGTCGCCGCGCTCGAAGTCGAGAACGTCGGCGGGGCCGTCGCGCCAGGCGAAGCGGTCCGTCCGGAACCCGGCCAGCGCGCGCCGGATCCGCAGGGCCCGGCGGTAGAGGGTCAGCATGGAGTGGGAGTCCCTCGACTCCGCCTCGACCGTCAGGCTGCGCCACCGCTCCGGTTGGGGCAGCCAGGTCCGGACGCCGTCGGGGCTGAAGCCGAACGGCGGGTGGTCGCCGGCCCAGGGCATCGGGACGCGGCACCCGTCCCGGCCCCGGACGCTGTGGCCGGACCGCTCCCAGATCGGGTCCTGCAGCAGGTCCTCCGGGATGTCCTCGACGTCGGGCAGGCCGAGCTCGTCGCCCTGGTAGACGTAGGCCCCGCCTGGCAGCGCCAGCATGAGCAACACGGCGGCCCGGGCGCGCCGGGTGCCGAGCGCGAGGTCCGACGGCGCTCCCTGCTCGTCGGCGATGTGGCGGGCGCCGGTGACCCGCCGCCCGTACCGGGTGACGAGCCGGGTATCGTCATGGCTGCCCAGGACCCAGGTCGCCGGCGCGCCGACGCTCGCCAGGGCCGCGATGGACTCGTCGATCACCGCCCGCAGACCCGGGTTCCAGCCGGCCTTGAGGAACTGGAAGTTGAACGCCGTGTGCATCTCGTCGGGTCGCAGGTAGCGAGTCAGTCGCTCCGCACCGTTCACCACCGCCTCCGCGACGAAGACCCGGTCGCCCGGGTATCCGTCGCCGATGTGCCGCCAGTGACGCAGGACGCTGTGCACGTCGTCGACGTCCCAGTGCGGGTTGCCCTGCCACTGGGACGCCACGAAGAGGGGGACGTCCCCGTAGTCGGCGTCCGGGAGGCCCTCGGCCTTGGCCAGGGCCGGGGCGGCGTCGATCCGGACGCCGTCCACGCCGCGGTCGAACCAGAAGCGCAGGACGTCGTCGATGTCCTCCACCACGTCGGCGTTCCGCAGGTCGAGGTCGGGCTGCTCGGGGGCGAAGAGGTGCAGATACCACTGTCCGGGCGTGCCGTCGGGCTCCGTGACCCGGGTCCAGGCGGAGCCGCCGAAGGCGCTGATCCAGTTGTTCGGCGGCAACTCGCCACCGGCGCCGCGCCCGTCCCGGAAGAAGTACCTGTCGCGGTCGGGCGAGCCGGGGCTGGCGCGAAGCGCCCGCTGGAACCAGGGGTGCTGGTCCGACGTGTGATTCACGACGAGGTCGATGATCAGCCGGATGCCGAGCCGGTGAGCCTCGTCGAGGACGGCGTCGGCGTCGGCCAGCGTGCCGAACATCGGGTGGATGTCGCGGTAGTCGCTGACGTCGTAGCCGCCGTCCGCGAACGGCGAGGGATACCACGGCGTGATCCAGAGGGCGTCCACCCCCAGGTCGGCCAGGTAGTTCAGGTGGTTGCGCAGGCCGCCGAGGTCGCCGTTGCCGTCCCCGTCGGAATCGGCGAAGCTGCGCAGGTAGACCTCGTAGATGACAGCGTCGCTCCACCAGGGCGTCGCCATGTCGTCAACCTCCTGTCCAGCCGGTGGTCACGCGGTCGGCGGCGCCGACGGGCGCGACCGCAGGGTGGCGCAAGACTGCCACGGCGGTCGGCCGAGCGGCACGCCCGACCGCCCCCGGGCTCGTCGTGATCAAGGAAAAGTGTCCACGGACGACGGACGGGATCACGGGACCTGCACACCGGGCGCGACATGACGGGGCCCGCGGAGCCGAGAAGAGCCCCTCGCCGATCGTGCCCGGATCCATGGCTGCGAGTGTGGGTCCGGATCCGTGGCTGCGAGTGTGGGTCCGGATCCGTGGCTGCGAGTGTGGGTCCGGATCCGTGGCTGCGAGGTGGGTCCGGATCCGTGGCTGCGAGTGTGGGCCGATCGTCAGCGACCGCCGGCGGTGGCGGCGACGATCGGCCGGCAGGCCGGCGACCGCAGGACCTTGCGGCCGGCCGGGCCGCTCAGGAAGTCCGCGAGCGCCAGCCCCCGGTCGTCGACGGCGCCCACCCAGTAGACGTGACCCGGGGTGAGGGTGAGCGAGGTGGGCGGCCTCGCGAGCTCGTCCAGGATCCGGTCCAGGGCCGGGCCTGCGGGCATGACGACGACATCCGCCGGCTCGCCGTCCTTGACCGTGGTCGTGATCTCGTCCGAGCTCCCGCCGCCGAACCTGATCCCCCGCGGCTTGCCCCGCACGAACGGCCTCAGCGTGCACTGGACGCTGCGGGCGGCTCCGCTGTCCACCAGGAGGGCGACCGCACCGGCCCTGTTCCCGACGACCTCCTGGGCCCGTACCGTCGACGCGCCGGAGCATCCGGCGAGCACCGTCGCCACCGTGGCGGCGGCCAGCGCCGGGGCCGCGGCTCGGACCCGGGCGGTCACGGGGTGACCTGCCACGACCAGACGTACGTGATGACGCCCAGCAGCACCGTGAACGCCGCAGCCAACGGGAGCACCACGCGCCGTGGCAGCCATCCGCCGAGCCAGACGAAGCCGGGCACGACGGCCAGCACCATCCGTGGCCGTGCTGCGACCGCGCTGTACCCGATGATCATGGCGACCGCGACGCAGGCGTAGACCGCCATGACAGGGGACGGCCAGCCGCGGGTCCGGACCAGGGCGACCCCCATCACGACCAGCATGAGCAGGCCGAGGAGCTCCAGCAGGGTGGTGACGAGCAGCAGCCGGTAGCCGGGGTCGTGCAGGGCGGCGAACGGGCGAAGGAGGACCGGCAGGGATCGGCGGATCAGCGCCTGGCTGACGTCGAAGCGCTGGCCCCAGAGGTTCTCGGCATGCCGCCAGACGAGGGGGTCCCCGGTGCGGGCCCAGCCGTACAGAAGGAAGCCGACACCGCCCGCGGCGGTCATCGCCACCGCGACCAGCGGCCGTCGGTCCCGGTGCCGCACCAGGCGTACGCCGGCGACGACGGCCATCGCGGCGAGCAACGCGAGCCCGGTCGGACGGGTCGCGAACGCGATCGCCCCGCAGGCACCGGCCCAGATCCAGCGCTGCCTGGTCATGAACATCAGGCCGAGGGCGACCGCCGCCACGAACAGTCCCTCGCTGTACGGCAGGCTGAACGCCGCCGAGCCGGGCCAGAGCGCGATGAGCAGGGCCGCGGAGCGGGCGACCGGGACCCCGCCGAAGAGATCGGCGAGCGCGTAGACCGCCCACACGGCCCCGAGCCCGAGGACGGAGGACGTGACGAGGGCCGACGTGAGGTAGGGCAGCCGGGTGACGTCATGGAGCGCGCGGATGACGAGCGGGTAGCCGGGGTAGAAGGCCCAGCCGCTGTAGCGGTGGTGGAAGTCGTGCGGGCCCAGCGGTGGGCGCAGGGACCCGGTGTACCCGTCGCGCGCCAGTCGCGTGTACCACCAGCCGTCCTGGCGCAGCATGACCCACGTCAGGTTCCGGCCGGGGTTGCGCACCAGGAACAGCGTGAGAGCGAGGACGACGGGGATCCGGCTGACGAGGTAGACCACGGCGCAGAAGCGCAATCCCGACGGACGGGCCTGGGGTGGCCCGACGAGAGTACGGGCCACGGCTCCCCACCCGAGGCCCTGCGGTCGGTTCGCGGTCGCCATGACGGAGCCGGCACGCGGCGGGCCTCCGTCAGGGCTGGATGCCTGCGGCTGCAGCGGCCGGCTCGTTGCCACGGGTCTTCATTATGACGTGGCGGGGCCGCTCCGGTCGCGTCAGCGCCCGCCCGGACCGACGTGTCTGTGCTCACAGGGGGTGGGCAGCTTCCGGTACTGCCAGGTCATGCACACGCGGGGCAGGACGACGACCTGGTCACCGGCCACCTCCGGAGCGCGGTCGAGCCGGCGGCGAACCTCGTCGAGCACGCGCGCCCGCTCCTGCGGCGGGCGGGTGCTGACCGCGCTCCACGTGCCGGCCAGCGCGACCAGGTCGGCGCGCGTCACCTGCTGCTGCCACGGCACGCCGACGCGCCGGGACGGGCCGAACCCGGGCAGCGCCGGCGGGTCGGGGAAGGCGGAGACGAGGGCGCCACCCCCGGCGAGCCGGACGACGTCGCCCAGCCAGGGCGCGGACACGTCGTCGTCCAGGTTCCACAGCATCCCGAGCACGCCGTCCTGACACAGCACGCGAGCGGCCTCCCTGGCCGCGGGCTCGACGTCCACCCAGTGCCACGACTGCCCGAACACCACGGCGTCGACCTCGCCGTCGCGCAGGGGCAGCGACTCGGCGACCCCGTCGTGCACCTCGACACCCGGCAGCGATCGCGCGAGGACCTCGCGCATGGCCCCGTCGGGCTCGACGGCGACCACCTCGACGCCGGCAGCCAGCAGCCCTCGGGTCAGCTTTCCCGTGCCCGCGCCGACGTCGGCGGCCCTGCGGGCCGCCGGGGGCAGCACGGCACGGATGGCCGCTGCCGGATACTCCGGGCGCAGCCGGTCGTACAGGTCGGCCACGGCTCCGAAGGATCGTGACCGGTCCGGCGGGCTCATGCCACCCGGTCGGCCGGATGCCACAGCGCCCGTCCGGTGCGCGGGTCGAAGACATGTGCCCGGCTGGCATCGACAGCCAGGGCGAGGTCC
Organism: Kineosporiaceae bacterium; assembly: GCA_035541595.1. Lineage (GTDB taxonomy): Bacteria > Actinomycetota > Actinomycetes > Actinomycetales > Kineosporiaceae > DATKNA01. The sequence continues at coordinate 21,284 of DATKNA010000189.1, forward strand.
GCGGCCAGCGTCACTGGGTGCTCGCGGGACAGCCGGACGACCAGCCGCGCGCGGTCGGTCCCGGCGACGAGATGCTCCAGACCCGGACTCCTCGGTGGCGGGGCGTCGATCTCCACCGCGACGAGCACCGAGGGCCCGGTGAACTCGGTCGCCGCCACCAGACCGTGGAGGACGGCGACATCGGGGTCCTGCACGCCGGCGGCGTCCTGGACGTCCTCCGGGCGCAGAGCCAGGACGACGTCGCCGTCCACGTAGGGCTCGAGGGCGGCCGGCAGGCCGGACCAGAGCGGCAGGGTCCGCTCACCCACCTGGAATCCGGCCAGCCCCCCCGAGCGGACGACCCGGCCGGGGAGCAACCCGACCGGCTGGGCGGTGACGAACGTCGCGACGAAGGCGTCGACGGGACGCGTGTACAGCCCGTGCGGGGTGTCGACCTGGATCAGGCGCCCCTCGCGGAGCACGGCGACGCGGTCCCCGAGCGCCAGCGCCTCGACGGGGTCGTGCGTCACGTAGAGGGTGGGCACCATCCGACGCCGGGCCTCCTGCACGAGCCGCCTCCTCAGGTCGAGGCGTTCGGCATGGTCGAGATGCGCCAGCGGCTCGTCGAGCAACCACGCGGCGGCCGACCGAACCAGCGCCCGCCCGATATCCGCCCGCCCCCGCTCCCCGGCCGAGAGGCTGGCCGGCTTGCGTCGCAGCACCTGCGACAGCCGCAGCCGCCTGGCCTCCTCGGCGACCCGATCCCGCCGTTGCGCGGTGGGCACCCCCTGCAGCCGCAGGCCGAGTCCCATGTTGTCGCCCACGTCGAGGAACGACGCGAGGGCCCCGGCCTCGAACACCATCGCGACGTTCCGCGCCGCGGTAGGCAGGCGCGTCACGTCCCGGCCGTCGATCTCCACCGTCCCCCGTGAGGGGGCCAGCCCTGCCACGGCCCGCAGCAAGGTCGTCTTGCCGCTCCCCGACGGGCCGACGATCGCCAGGATCTCGCCCGGCGCCACCTCGAAACTCGTCGCCTCGAGCACGACGTTCCCGCCCAGGGTCACGCTCAGGTCGCGCAGGCGGAGGCCCTGCTCCATGCCCTCACAGTAGGTCCCCTGCCCGGATCCTTCGACGGCCGGGGCCGGCGGACCTGACCGCGAGACGCGCCGCACGGACGAATCCGACCAGGGCCGTGGCGCGGTGTCCGACGTCCACCCGCCCGTCCCCAGGGTGGAACCCGACGCCGACCGTGCACGTTGTCGTGTCGCCCCCGCCGGACTGCGCGCGGGGTCGCGACGCCGAACTCACGGAAGGGAAAGGATGTCCCTCACGGGACCGCTGTTCCTGGGCCTGGTTGTGGCGGCGACCGTCGCCTCCTTCGTCGCCCTCGTGGTCCTGTGGCCACGGCTGGCGGGCAGCGACCTGTCGCACGTCGCAGCGCGCGCGGGCCTCCTGCTCGGCGTGAACGCCCTGGTCCTGCTCACGGCCGCGACCCAGGTGAACGCCCAGTTCCTGTTCTTCGCCGACTGGGGCGACCTCCTGGGGGCCCTGGGCGGGACGGCAGCCACGACCCGGGTCGCCCGCGGGACCAGCGCCTCCGAGGCGGCGAACAAGCCGGTGCAAGGCCCCTCGGCCGTCGCCGGCGAGACGCCCCAGCTGCCGGCCGGCGCCATCGGGCCCGACGGCGTCGTCACCTCCACGGTGACGGGGCCGCTCAGCGGGATCACCGGCACCGTCGTCGTCCAGCTGCCTTTCGGGTACACCGACCCGGCGAACACCTCGGTGCGGTACCCGGTCATCGAGGCGTTCCAGGGATATCCCGGTGGGCCCACGCAGTGGATCCGGAACATGAACCTGGGTGGTGTGATGGCGGACGAGGTCAACGCTCGACGAATGCGGCCCGCGCTGATCGTCGCCCCGCAGATCGAGATCCCCCGCGGCGTCGACACCGAATGCGTCGACGGCAGCCCGGGCAGACCCCAGCTGGAGACCTGGCTCACCCAGGACGTGCCGGACTGGGTGGCGCGCACCTTCCGGGTCCAGGGCGCGCGGTCGTCCTGGGCGACCATCGGGCTCTCCGCCGGTGGCTGGTGCGCCGCGATGGCCGCGATGCTGCACCCCGCCCAGTACTCGGCGGCGATCGTCATGGGGGGCTACTTCAGACCGGACTTCGGCCCCTTCTACGAGCCGTACCCGAGCTCCAGCCCGCTGGCGGCGCGCTACAACCTCGTCAGCCTCGCCGACCGGAGCCCCCCGCCGGTCGCGCTCTGGATCGAGACCTCGCACGCCGACCCGCTGTCCTACGGCTCGAGCGCCCAGCTGCTCAAGACCGCTCGGCCGCCGCTGTCCGTGACGGCCACGGTGCTGCAGCATGCCGGCCACCGGATCGGCGTCTGGGAAGGCCTCGTCCCCGGCGCGCTCGCCTGGCTCGGGAGCAACGTGGCCGGATTCCGGCCCTCCCGCTGAGCGGGGCGACAGGCCGGGTTCGAGCAGATCGACCCAGGGCCCGGCCGGTGACATCATCGAGCCATGACGGCCTCCGCCAGGGCGGACATCGCCTATCCGGCCATCGGCGCGCGCAGGCTCCGCGGACTGCGGGACCCTGTCGAACCTCATGTCATCGTGCTCTTCGGCGCCACCGGTGATCTTTCCCGCCGCAAGCTGCTGCCAGGTCTGACCTATCTGGCCCTGTCCGCGCTGACCCCCGACATCGAGGTCGTGGGCACCTCCCTCGACGACGTGGACGACGACGGCTTCCGCGCCTTCGCCCGCGAAGCGGTGACGAAGTTCGGCACGCGGTCCCTGACGGAGGAGCAGTGGAACGGCTTCGCCGACAAGCTCCATTACGTCCCACAGGGTGCCGGTCCGGACGCCCTCGGCCAGGCGGTCAAGGAGGCCGAGCAGCGGCTCGGCGACCGTGCCCGCCGGCTGCACTACCTGAGCGTGCCGCCGAAGGCGGCCATCCCGGTCATCGAGATGCTCCGGGACGCCGACCTCGTCGACCGCTCCCGCGTCGTCATGGAGAAGCCGTTCGGAACGGACCTCGCCAGCGCCGTCGAGCTGAACCGGCGTGTGCACGAGACCTTCGCCGAGGAGCAGATCTTCCGGATCGACCACTTCCTGGGCAAGGAGCCGGCGCTCAACATCCTGGCGTTCCGGTTCGCCAACGGCCTGTTCGAGCCGATCTGGAACCGGAACTTCATCGACCACATCCAGATCGACGTCCCGGAGACCCTCGGTCTGGACAACCGGGCGGACTTCTACGAGCAGACCGGCGCCTACAAGGACATGGTGGTGACCCACCTGTTCCAGATCATGGCGTTCGTCGCGATGGAGCCGCCGACGGCCTTGGAGCCGCGGGCGATCAGCGAGGAGAAGAACAAGGTCTTCCGGTCGCTCGTGCCGATCCGGACGTCGGAGGTCGTCCGCGGCCAGTACACCGGGTACACCTCCCAGACCGGCGTCTCGCCCGACTCCGATACGGAGACCTTCATCGCCCTCAAGTGCGCGGTCGACAACTGGCGCTGGGCCGGCGTGCCGTTCTACCTGCGCACCGGGAAGAAGCTGGCCGAAGGCATGCGGATCATCTCCATCGCCTTCCGCGAGGCGCCGAAGAGCATGTTCCCGCAAGGCTCGGGCGTCGCGACCCAGGGCCCGGACCACCTCACCTTCGACCTGGCCGACACGGCCAAGGTGTCGTTGTCGTTCTATGGCAAGCGGCCGGGCCCGGGGATGCGGCTGGAGAAGCTGAGCATGCAGTTCTCCACACAGGAGACCGACCGGGTCGGGGACGTCCTGGAGGCGTACGAGCGGCTCATGCTCGACGCGATGTGGGGCGACCACACGCTCTTCACCACGGCCGAAGGCATCGAGAGCCTGTGGGAGAAATCGACCGAGCTCCTCGAGGACCCCCCGGCGGTCAAGCCGTACGCCGCCGGGAGCTGGGGGCCGAACGCGATCCACCAGCTCATCGCGCCGCACGCCTGGCGCCTGCCGTTCGAGCGGGCCTGGCGCGAGAAGAAGTAGGCCGGGAAACTCCTCGCCCGTGCCCCGGACCTCATGTGATACTCGTGACATGACGGGAACGCCATTTCGGCCGGCAGCACGCCGTTCTCAGGAAGGCCTATCCCTCGCTGTCGCCTTTCCCTCGCTGTGGCCTTTCCCTCGCTGTGGCCTATCCCTCGATATTGACGAGCTCGACGGCGACCATGTTCCAGCGGTCGTTGGTCGGGGCGGTGTCATTCATGGTGACCACGGTGCCGGCAGCACCGGTCGTCTGATTGGTGTACTGACTCCAGAATGTGTCACCACTGCCCGTGTTCGGCCATTGCTCGAGCATCACCTGACCGGCCGGAAGCGTGCGAGCCGCAGAGCGGTCCCAGTCGTTGCCGACGGCGAAGACCAGAGATGTGGCCTTCGTCGTGGTGAGCTTCCCGCTCGGTGCTCCGGTCGAGGCGGACCCGGCAACGGACGCGCCGACTCCCGACGTGCCCTCCATCGCGACGACGGTGAGATCCTGCGAGTAGCCGGACTTCGCCAGCGTCGATTTCACCGAAGCGGTGGACAAGATTGTCGGTGCCTTCGCCGTCCATATCTCGCTGTCGCCGAATTGAGCATTCGCACGCTTGGCCAAGCTCCAGGTGAGGCCGGCGCCGCTGACCGTCGCCGTCTGGCTGCCGGCGGAGCTCGGGCCGTCCGCGCTGACGAACGCGAGCAGCACCTCACCCGCCATTGCAGTGTGGAACGCCGGCGTGGTCACTGCGCCGGTGCCATGCGCAGTCACCTGCGCCTGCAAGACGAAACAGGTCATCGGCGGTGCGGGGTTCTGCACCGTCACGGTGACGTTCGCCGACGTGGCGGCATTGCCGCTCGTGTCGGTCGCGGTTGCCGACAAGGTGTGCGTGCCGGCTGTGGCCGTCGTCGTGTCCCAACTCGTTGCGTACGGCGACGCCGTCACGGCGCTGCCGAGCGGTGATCCGTCCAGGTAGAACTGCACCGACGCGACCGCCACGTTGTCCATTGCACTCGCCGCCACGGGCTGCGTTCCCGACACGGTTTGACCATTCGTGGGATTCGTGATGTTCACGGTGGGGGGTGTCGTGTCCGGCGGCGGCGAGCCACTACCGGGTACGACTTCGACGCCGGTGAAGTTCCACTGGTCGCTCGTCGGTGCTGTGTCGTTGAGCGTGACGGACTGCCCTGACGCCGTGCTGGCAGACGACGAGCCCTGCACCCAGTAGGTGTCGCCCGTGGTGGTGTCCACCCACTGGTTCACCATCGTTTGATTCGCGCCCAAGGTGCGTCCGATGCCCTTGTCGTAGTCGTTGCCCACGGCGTAGGACAAGGAGCCCGCTGCGGTAGCGTTCAACGACACCGATGGACCGCCGGATGCTGCCGACGCCGACCCCGAGGCACCGATGCCCCCCGAACCGGAGAACGCGAGCACCGTCAGCTGCTCGTCGTATGCCGCCTGTCCGAGTGTCGATGTGACGGTCACGTTGGACAAAGGTGCGGTCGCCGTTGCCTTCCATATCTCGGCATCACCGAGTCGAGCGTTGGTGCGCTTCACCAGATTCCACTGGAGGCCGGCGCCCGAGACGGTAGCCGTCTGTCCGCCGAACGATGCACCGTCGGCGGAAACGAATGCGACGAGTGTGTCAGCGGATCCGGCAGTGTTGAACGCCGCAGTCGTTGCGGTGCCCGTTCCGGTCGCGTTCGCCGTCTGATCGACCGCGAAACCGACGGGATTCCCCGACACCACATTCACGGTCACACCTTGGGAGGTGCCGGCGTTTCCGTTCGAGTCAGTTGCCCTCGCGCTGACCGTGTGCGTCCCTTGCGTGGTGCCACCGACCGTCCAGCTGAAGGCGTACGGCGCAGTCGTGATCGGCGCGCCGAGCGGTTGGCCGTCGAGCAGGAACTGCACCGAGCCGACCGTTGCCGGCGGCGTGGCGGATGCGGATGCCTGCAGCGTCACGGTCCCGGAGACGTTCGTCCCGCTCGCCGGACCCGTCACGCTCACCGCCGGCGGCGAGACGACCGGTTGTGTTTGCGACAGCACCGTGACGTTGCCACCACTGATCTGCAGCCTGGTATCGGTGACGTTGTTCGACGTGTTGGTTTCGGTCAGCACGTGTTGCGGGTCAACGGTGGCATGCAATACGTATGTACCGTCCGGCACGCCGGTGAGGTCAATCGGTTGTCCGGCATCCGTCTGGTCGTACTGATCACCCCAACCGACGGACCAGCCCAGCGGCTTGGTGGGGTCCTCGCAGTTACTCTGAGGTATGAACGTCTGGTTCGGCGTGTTCGGAACGCCGCCGACGTACGTGTCACCGGTGATGCAGTAATCAGTCTTCGGACTCGTGGCGACAACGGCCCCCGGCGTGCCATCTGTGTTCGACGTGTGCAACGTGAACGCCGTCAAGGGGAACTGGTAGTCGTCCGGCTGGTGGAACACACCCGTGGCAGACACGGGGACGGTGTGGTCGAACGACCAGACGCCGGCCGACGGGCTGTTGTAGATCGACTGCACGAACGTGGACGTACCCGTGGTCTGGCTGTAGGTCGGGTCGATCTCGAACGGGCCGGGGCCCGCGTCCCACGTGATGTGGGTAAAGCGGAGCATCCGATGACCGGTCCCCGGATCGTTGCCGACGGAGATGAGGTTGGTGGGGACCTTGATCTGCATATCCGGTGGCGTGACAGTGGCCGCATTTGCCGGGAACGCTGCCAACGCAAGGTTCGCCGCTATTGCCGTCGCCACGGCGAGCACTGCAATCGGCGCCCGCCCTCGAGGGTCTGTGCGGCGAAGCCATGTCCTGGTGCCCGTACCGAATGGCATCTGGTCCCCCAGCTCGTTGTGCGCCGACTCTCGCACTCGTTCTTGCGGGAAGCCTAACAGAGAGTCACGCCATGTGACGTAGCGTGGCGATGTACGCGCGGCGCGCCATCCTGCTCCGGTCGCGTGACAGCGACGACGCAGGCCGCACCGTTGACACGGACAGAGTTCGGCATGACGACGGCGACCCGCGTGTCCCGGCCTCACGTGTGTGCGCTCGTCGGGGCCCCGGCCTCACGTGTGTGCGCTCGTCGGGGCCCCGGCCTCACTTGTGTGCGCTCGTCGGGGCGGCTTCGGCCGAATCGACCCCGATGAGCGCACACACGACGGGTGATCGGTGGGGCGACGATCACTCTGATCGGGCTGGTGACCCAGGCGGCCGTCGGCTACCACGTCCCCCGCCAAGAGACACTCGGCGGTGTGCCCCTGACGTGACGCGAGCCCGCAACAGCGCGGGCGTGGCAGCCGGGTGGCGGTGACCTGAACGCGCGACCGCCGCCGGGGTCGCGGGGAGGACGTCCGAACACCTGGCCGGCTTGTGGTTCACAACGCTGCTGCGCGCCGGGTTCGCCCTCGCCGCCGGCACGGCTGCGCCCTTCGCCGCCCGCAGCGCGCTATCGCCCGCAGCGCGCTATCGCCCGCAGCGCGCTCTCGCCCGCAGCGCGTGATCGCCCGCAGCGCGTGATCGCCCGCAGCGCGTGATCGCCCGCAGCGCGCTATCGCCCATAGCGCGCTGAGGTGCGTGCTCGCCGGCGTCCCGGCTCGATCGGGCGCTGCCGGAGAGGCGATCGAGCACGTCGTGGACGGCTTCGCCGCTCTCCACGTCCACTCGGACGTCGCCGACGGGGTGCATGCCCTGCGCGCCCCGGGGTTACGCCTGGTGACGCTCGCCAAACGGCGCGTCGTGGGTGGCCGAGCGGCTCCTGTCCCGAGCCGGGGGTGCGCGATCAGTTCGAGGCGTTTTGCTCTCCGTCGAGGGATGCCGGGTGTGGAAGCCCGCCGCCGCATGCAGGTACGCCGGCGCGGCCTGTGGCGTCCCCTCGACCGGATCCTGCTCGTCGCGGTCCCCCCTGAGACGTCGACGGCGCCGGGCGGGCCGGTCTGCGCAGCGCGTGGCTCGACCGCGGGCGCGGGCCTTACCCGCGTACCTCCGCGCTCCGGCCCTGACGGGGTTGAACCTGCCCGATCTCGCGTGCCACCTCGAGCGGGCACCCTAGCGGCCGTGATCAAGGAATTGATGACCGTCCGCTCGCGATCGTGCCACCGAACGCTCCGGGTCGCAGCCACCTATTCCTTGATCACGGCGGGGGGTGCGGGAACGCCGAGGACGCCGAGGAGCCGGGGCAGCTGCTCGCGCATCCACGGGCTGAGGCGGTCAGGGTCCTCGCGAGCGATCAGCGGCAGGTCGGCCACCGGGATCCAGGCCAGGTCGTCGATCTCCTCCGGGTTCGGCACTGGTGGGGACGCCAGGCGCGCGCCGAAGACAGGACAGATCTCGTTCTCGACCGTGCCGTCCGTCATCACCGCCCGGTAGCGGAAGTCCGGGAGCAGCGACCGGATCCCGTCGACCGTGCAGCCCAGCTCGTCCCGGGCGCGGCGGCGGACCGCGGCGTGCATCTCCTCGCCCGGCGCGGGGTGACCGCAGAAGGTGTTCGTCCAGACGCCCGGCCAGGTGCGCTTCGTGGCGGCCCGGCGGGTGAGCAGCGTGCGACCTGCGTCGTCGACCACCCAGCACGAGAAGGCCAGGTGCAGTGGCGTCCGCAGGTGATGCACCTCGTTCTTGGGCGCCGTCCCGGCGGGCCGGCCCTCCTCGTCGAGGAGGACGACCAGTTCGGGTGGGGGCTGCTCCGTTCCGGCGACCACGATCACACGCTAACGCCGGGCACCCCGGTGCGCCGGACGAGGCGCCCGCCGGGAGCGAGCGCAGCGGCGTCGCAGGCGCCCCCTGAACCCTGTGATCCGGTCAGAGCCGCTGCCCGAGCGCCACGCTCGCCCGGATCACGGGGTGCTGCAGCAGCAGCGGGAGTGTCGTGGTCCCCCGGCACATCCGGCGGAAGGCCGCCCACCCGGGCCGGGTGCGGGCGACGGCGAGGTGCGCAAGGTCCGGGCGGCGCCGGAACCCGGCGAGGAACACCCGGCCGGCGTCCATCTCCGGCGTCAGCGTGGTGTCGACCCAGCGGCGGTACTCGGCCTGTGCCACGTCCGACGGCCGTGGCCGATGCTCCACACCGGCGCTGCCCGCCCCCCCGCCCTCGCCCCGTGCCCGCGCGGCCTGCTCGCGTGCGGCGTCGGCGGCGATCCGACCCGCCATGAGCCCGGAGCGGACCGCGAACGAGATGCCCTCCCGCATCCAGGGATCCAACAGCCCCGCGGCATCTCCGGCGACCAGCACTCGGCCCCGGCCGAGCGGTGAGCCGGGAGCCCGGCAGCGCGTCAGATGGCCGGAGTCCACCAGGACCCGTGCCCGGTCAAGGCCGAGGGCGGCGACGTAGCGGTCGAGATAGCGGCGCTCGGCCTCTCCGCCGCCCTTCGCGGCGATCACGCCCACCGTGAGCCGGTCGCCCTTCGGGAACACCCAGCCGTACGAGCCCGGTGCCGTGCCGAAGTCCAGGTGCAGGCGGCCTTGCCAGTCGCCCGCGTGGCCGCCCGACTCCAGCTCCAGCTCCAGACCCAGGTCCACCTCGGCGAGGACGACACCAACGTGCCGGGCGATCCGGCTCGCGCTGCCGTCCGCGCCCACGACGAACCGCGCACGGATCGGGCCGTCCCGGGTCTCCACCCGGACGTCGCCGGCGTGGTCGGCCTCGGCGACCGTGAGGACCATGGCGCCCAGCCGGGCGGCTGCGCCGGCGTCGATCGCCGCTCGCAGGAGGGTCTCGTCGAAGTCGGCCCGGTCGACCATGGTCAGGAAGGGAGGGCGCGAGCGCCGCGTCACCGGCTGCCGCCCGTGCAGCGTGAACGTCGCCTCGGTGATCTCCTGACGGACCGGGATGCGCAGGCCGGTGGGCAGGGCCGCCAGGGTCGAGCCCACGAGGCCGCCGCCGCAGGTCTTGTACCGGGGGAACCTCGCCCGGTCGAGGACGAGGGTCCGGGCGCCGGCGCGGGCCGCGGCCAGCGCCGCCGAGCTCCCGGCCGGTCCCGCGCCCACGACCACGACGTCCCAGACGTCGTCGGCATCCGTGCCCGGCACGGCCGCAGGATATGACGCGGCGAAGGTCGGGGTCACCGGGCTCGTCCGCGGCCTCACGGCCGACGCGGCGAAGGTCGGGGTCACCGGGGTCGTCCGCGGCCTCACGGCCGACGCGGCGAACGTCGGGGTCACCGCCACAGCCGTGAGTGCGGGCCGTCGACCATGGGCTCTCCCCCTGAGCGCGGCGGTGAGCTGCGTCGGCACTCCGCGGCCGCCACAATGGCCTGGCCCGGACCCGCGGTCAGGAGGTCCCCGTCATGTGCCGGTTGTTCGCGCTCTCGGCCGCTCCGCGCCGGGTCTCCGCCACCTTCTGGCTGCTCGAGGCACCCGACAGTCTCGCGGTGCAGAGCCGGCGCGAGCCGGACGGCGTCGGCCTCGGAGTGTTCGACGAGCACGGCCGACCCGTCGTCCACAAGCGGCCGGTCGCCGCCTACGAGGACCGGGAGTTCGCCCGGGAGGCCCGTGAGCTGCGGTCGGCCACGTTCATCGGGCATATCCGGTACGCCTCGACGGGTGGGCTGCTCCCGCAGAACACTCACCCGTTCGAGCAGGACGGCCGGCTCTTCGGCCACAACGGCGTGCTCGAGGACCTGCCGCACCTCGAGCAGGAGCTGGGCGACGCGATGAGCCTGGTGCGGGGCGAGACCGATTCGGAGCGGTTCTTCGCGCTGGTCACCAAGCACGTGCGGGGGGGCGCGGACGTCGGCTCGGCCCTGGTCGGCGCCGCTCGATGGGTCGCCGGGAACCTGCCGCTCTACGCCCTCAACGTCGTGCTGACGACGCCGACGGATCTGTGGGCGCTGCGCTATCCCGACACCCACGAGCTGTGGGTGTTGGAGCGCGAGGCCGGCGGCCCGCACGGCCGTCACCTGGAGCAGGCGAGCGCCGCCGGCACGATGCGCGTGCGGTCCGGCGAGCTGGCGCAGGCCCCGGCCGTCGTGGTCGCGTCGGAACGCGTGGACGAGAACCCGGGCTGGCGATTGCTCCGCAGCGGTGAGCTGCTGCACGTCACGGGGGACCTGTCGGTGCAGAGCGACCTGGTCCTCGACGAGAGGCCGGCGCACCTGCTGACGCTCGCCGACCTGTCTCCGCACGCGGCGGCGTCCCAGCACCCCACCGGGTCGGCACGGGCGGCCTGACGCGACCGATCCCGGCGCGCGAGAGGTACGGTCGGCTGATGCCGACGAACGCGCGACGGCCCGCCGAGCCGAGGACCACGGACCTCACGGTGGCCGTGACCGGCCCGACGGGCACCTTCGGGTTCGGCTTCGTCCCGCTGCTGCAAGCCGACCCGAGGATCAGCCGGGTCGTCGGCATCGCCCGGCGCCCGTTCGACCCCGCCGAGCACGGCTGGACGAAGATGGCCTACCGGCAGGGCGACGTGCGCGATCCGGAGGCGCTCCGGGAGGCCTTCCGCGGCGCCGACGTCGTCGTGCACCTCGCCTTCCTGGTCACCGGTGGCGCGGACCGTGCCACCACCCGGGCGGTCAACGTCGAGGGGACGCTCAACGCGTTCCGGGCGGCCGCCTCGGCCGGAGCGCAGCGCTTCGTCTACGCGTCGTCGGTGGCCGCCTACGGCTTCCACCCCGACAACCCGGTGGGGATGACCGAGGACTGGCCGGTGCGGCCCGCGGCCCGGCTGTTCTACGCGCAGGAGAAGGCCGAGCTCGAGCTCCTGCTGGCCCAGGAGGCGGGGACGCACCCCGAGACCGGCCTGTACCTGCTCCGCCCGCCGGTGGTGCTCGGGCCGCACACGACGGGCGCCAAGGAGCTCGTCCCCGGCAGCGCCACGCTGGGCAGCCTGCTGCTCGACGCGGTTCGGCGCTCGCCACTGCCCGTCGTCGTCCCGGTCGCGGCCCTCCCGATGCAGTTCATCCACGAGGACGACGTCGGCCAGGCGCTGCTGCTCTGCACGGTCGCGGCCGGCGGCGCTCCGGGGGCCTACAACATCACCGGTGACGGCGTGCTGACCCTCGCCGACGTCGCCAGGGAGGTGGGGCTGGTCCCGCTCCCGGTGCCCTCCGGGCTCGCGCAGTCCGCGGCCCGTCTCGCGTCGGCGGTTCCGTGGCCGCCCCTCGTGCCGCCCGCCGCGGAGTGGGTGGAGGCCTTGAGCCACCCCTCGATCATGGACGCGAGCAAGGCGAAGCGTGAGCTCGGCTGGTCGCCGCGCCACACCTCGCTCGAGGCGCTGCGCGCCGCGCTCGGCACGACGTCGTGAGCGGGCCGAACGCCCGGGCACCCGCGTGGGCGGCCAGGGCGAGGAGGGCGGGCACGACGAGGCCCGGTCGCGACGACGGTTCGCCGATCGATTGCGTCGAGGCGTTGCTGCACGGGAAGGGATCCGGTCAAGTATTCCTTGATCGCCAAGTATTCCTTGATCACGGGGGTGTTCGGGTCACCGCGGGGCGCAGCTCGGTCTTGAGGATCTTACCTGTCGTACCCTTCGGCAGCTCGGGAAGGATGTGCACCTCGCGCGGGTACTTGTACGCCGCGACCCGCTCGCGGGCGTACGCGATGAGTTCCTCCGGGGTGACGCGCGCGTCGGGGGCGATGCTGACGAAGGCGATGACCTCCTCGCCGAGCCGCTCGTCGGGCTTCCCGATGACGGCGGCCTCGACGACCGCCTCGTGCGCGTAGAGGACTTCCTCGATCTCGCGCGGGTACACGTTGAATCCGCCGCGGATCACGAGATCCTTCGTGCGGTCGACGATGAAGATGAAGCCGTCCTCGTCGGCGTACGCCAGGTCGCCGGTGTGGAACCACCCGTTCTTCATGGCGGTCGCCGTCGCCTCGGGGTTCTTGTAGTACCCCTTCATGACGTTGTGCCCCCGCATGATGATCTCGCCCACGTTGTCGGGCCCCGGCGGCAGCGGCCGGTCGGCCTCGTCGACGATGCGCAGGTCGACACCCCACATCGGCTTGCCGATCGAGAGCACCTTGCGCTCCTGAGCGCTGGCGTTGAACGTCGCGAACGCCACCGTCTCCGACAGGCCGTACCCCTCGAGGATGACGACGCCGGGGAACGTCGCCTCGAAGGCGCGGATGACCTCGCCGGGGATCGACGCGCCACCCGAGGCGCCGACGCGCAGCGAGGACACATCGCGGTCGCCGACGTCCGCCCGGGTGAGGGCGATGTACATGGTCGGGACGCCGCAGATGAGGGTGGCGCGGTGCCGGTCGATGGCGTCGAAGACCGCGTTCGGGTCGAACCGCGGGATGAGGACGGTCGTCGCGCCGAACCGGATCGTCGTGTTGAGGCTGCTCGACAGCCCGAACGCGTGGAACAGCGGCAGGACGACGAGCATGACGTCGTCCGGCTCGAACCCGAAGGTGTCGCCGGCGACCGTGCACGCCATGAACATCTGGAAGTGCGTCAGCTCCGCGCCCTTGGGCCTGCCGGTGGTGCCGCTGGTGTAGAGCAGGACGGCGGTGTCGTCGGCGTTCGTCGGCGCGATCTCACCGGTGTCCGGCGCCTGGTACAGCTCGTCGAACGGCCGGGTGCCGGGCGGGAGTTCGCCTGGCACGGTCCGGACGACGAAGGTGGGTAGCTCCCCGACCTGGGCGACGCCCTGGAGCGCCTCCTCGGCGAAGACGTCGATGGTGATCAGCGCCGCCGCGTCGCCGTCCGCGAGGTGATAGGCGATCTCCGGCCCCTTCAGCAGCGGGTTCAGCGGCAGCATCACCAGGCCGGCCTTGAGGATGCCGAAGTACGCGACGACGAACTGCGGCACGTTCGGCAGCTCCACGGCGACCGTCTGGCCGGGGCGCAGGCCCAGGGCGAGCAGCGCCGAGGCCACCCGCCCGGAGACCTCGTCCACCTGCGCGTAGCTGAACGACTGATCCGCGAAGTGCATAAGGATCTTGTCCGGCGCCTTCTTGGCCGATTCCCGCAGGATCGTCGCGAGGTTGAACGTCATGAGAGCTCCTCCACGCCGGCCGGCCCCTGATGCCGTTCTGGCACCGTATCAAGCGATTCCGGGGGTCACGAGAGACGTGCGGCCCCGTTCGCGTGGGCCTTCGGTCCCGTGCGGGGAGCGGCTCGACCTGGGCGACCGGGGGCCGACCACCGGCCGCCGGGCGGGTGGTCCCGCCCGCCCGGCCGTCCTACCTGGCCGTGTGATCGTCGAGGGCTTAGCGTTGCACGAGACCGGACATCACGCGGTCGGATGCTCGAGGGGGTGGCCGATGCCCCGGACGACCACGGCACGG
>DATKNA010000190.1:0-4527 GCA_035541595.1 Kineosporiaceae bacterium
CCGGGCACCAGGTGGGGGCCGTCTCCCGCGGGGTCCTCTTCCCGAAGTACCGGGCCGACCTCGTCCAGACCGCCGTCGTCGTGGAGCGCATGCGGCAGGGCCGGATCGAGGCGCTGCGCCTGCCCGCGAACCCGCTCGACGTCCTCGCCCAGCAGGTCGTCGCGATGGTGGCGATGGACTCCTGGCAGATCGACGAGCTGGAGCGGGTGGTCAAGCGGGCCGCCCCGTTCGCCACCCTGGGGCGCGGAGTGCTCGAGGCGGTGCTCGACATGCTGTCCGGCCGCTACCCCAGCGACGAGTTCGCCGAGTTGCGCCCGCGCCTGGTCTGGGACCGGCTCTCCGGCGTCCTGACCGGCCGTCCCGGCGCGCAAAGGCTGGCCGTCACCTCCGGGGGCACCATCCCGGATCGCGGCCTGTTCGGCGTCTTCCTCGCGGGTGGGGACGAGGTGCGCCGCGCGGCCGGCCGGCGGGTTGGCGAGCTCGACGAGGAGATGGTCTACGAGTCCCGGGTCGGCGACGTCTTCACCCTCGGCTCCTCCAGCTGGCGGATCGAGGAGATCACGCACGATCGCGTCTTGGTGACCCCGGCGCCGGGCCTGGCCGGCAAGTTGCCGTTCTGGCACGGCGACGCCCCCGGCCGCCCCGCCGAGCTCGGCCGGGCCGTCGGCGCCTTCGTCCGCGAGCTCGCCACCGCGTCCGACGACGACGCGAAGGGCCGGGCGCGTCACGCCGGGCTCGACGAGTGGGCGGCCGACAACCTCGTCGCGTACCTGCGCGAGCAGCGTCAGGCGACCCGGCACGTCCCGGACGACCGGACCATCGTCGTCGAGCGCTTCCGCGACGAGCTCGGCGACTGGCGCGTGGTGGTGCACTCCCCGTTCGGCAGCCCGGTGCACGCCCCGTGGGCGCTGGCCATGGCGGCCCGGTTCCGGGAGCGGTTCGGGGTCGACGTCCAGGCGATGCACGGCGACGACGGCCTCGTCCTGCGGCTGCCGGACGTCGAGACCGGCGACGGCCACGGGCCGGACGTCGCCGAGCTCGTGCTGCTGGACCCCGCAGACGTCGAGGAGCTCGTGACGTCCGAGCTCGGCGGCTCGGCGCTGTTCGCGGCCCGGTTCCGCGAGTGCGCCGCGCGGGCGCTGCTGATCCCCCGCCGGACGCCGGGTCGTCGCCAGCCGTTGTGGCAGCAGCGCCAGCGGGCTGCCCAGCTGCTGCAGGTCGCCAGCCGCTACGGAAGCTTCCCGATCGTGCTCGAGACCGTCCGGGAGTGCCTCCAGGACGTATTCGACGTGCCCGGCCTCGTGGACCTCATGCGGGCCGTCGCCGCCCGCTCGGTCAGGCTCGTCGAGGTCGAGACCCCGCAGCCGTCGCCCTTCGCACGCAGCCTGCTCTTCGGCTACGTCGCCCAGTTCCTCTACGAGGGCGACGCGCCGCTGGCGGAGCGGCGCGCGGCCGCGCTCGCGCTCGATCCGGGCCTGCTCGCGGAGCTGCTCGGGCGCGGCGACGGCGCGTCGCTGCGCGACCTGCTCGACCCGGCGGCGCTGACCCGCACCGAGGCAGAGCTCCAGCGTCTGGTCCCTGCACGGCGGCTACGGGGCGCCGAGGGGGTCGCCGACCTGCTGCGCCTGCTCGGTCCGCTGGACGCCGGGGAGATCGCCGCCCGGACCACGGTGAGCGCGGACGACGATCCCGCGCCTCCGGACGTGGTGGCGGGTTGGCTCACAGGGCTGGAGTCGGCGCGGCGGGTGATCCGGGTGCGGATCGCAGGCCAGCAGCGATGGGCCGCCGTCGAGGACGCCGGCCGCCTCCAGGACGCCCTTGGCACTCCGCTGCCGGTGGGGGTCGCCGAGGCGTTCACCGAGCCCGTGCCCGACCCCCTCGGCGACCTGCTGGGCCGGTACGCCCGCACCCACGGGCCCTTCACGGCGGCATCGGCCGCCGTGCGGTTCGGCCTCGGTGCGGCCGTCGTCACCGAGACGCTGCGCCGGCTCGCCGTTACCGGGCGGGTCGTGGAAGGCGAGCTGCGACCGGTCGAGTCCGGCGGTGGGCGGGGCACGGACTGGTGTGACGCCGAGGTGCTGCGGACGATCCGCCGGCGGTCGCTCGCAGCTCTGCGGGCCGAGGTCGAGCCCGTCCCCGCCCGCGACCTCGCCCGGTTCCTGCCAGCCTGGCAGGGTGTGGGCGCCTCGATGCGCGGGGTCGAGGGCCTGATTCGGGCCGTCGAGCAGCTCGCCGGCGCCGTCGTCCCGGCGAGCGCGCTCGAGACGCTCGTCCTGCCCGCGCGGGTGCCCGGGTACACTCCCGCGCTGCTCGACGAGCTCACGGCCGCCGGAGAGGTGATCTGGTCCGGGCACGGGTCGCTGCCCGGGGACGACGGATGGGTGGCCCTGCACCCGGCGGACCTCGGCCCGCTCACGCTGCCCGAGCCCGACCCGGAGTTCGCGCCGGGCGAACTGCACCGGGCGGTGCTGGACGTCCTCACCGGCGGTGGGGCGTACTTCTTCCGCGCACTGTCCGACGCCGTCGGCGCCCGGCTCGGCGCCCAGGACGACGCCGCCCTCTCCGCGGCCTTGTGGGACCTCACCTGGGCGGGGTTGCTGACGAATGACACCGCGGCCCCGCTGCGGGCCCGACTCGGCGGGGGCCGCACGGCGCACCGGTCGCGCCCGGCGGCGCCCCGCGCCCGCTACCGCGGGCGCGCTTCCCTGGTGCGTGGTGGGCTTCGTGCCGGACCGAGTGCCGCAGCCCCGGGACGGCCCGCCCTGCCTACGCGCACCGGGCCGCCGATGGCGGCGGGCCGCTGGTCGCTCCTGCCACCCCGGGAGCAGGATCCCACGCTCCGGGCGCATGCCGTCGCCGAGCTGTTGCTCGAACGCCACGGGGTGGTCACCCGCGGGGCCGCGGCGGCCGAGCGCGTCCAGGGGGGTTTCGCGGCGGTGTATCGGGTGCTGTCGGTGTTCGAGGATGCCGGTCGCGTGCGCCGCGGCTACTTCGTCGAGGGCCTCGGCGCCTCGCAGTTCGCGACGACCGGCGCTGTCGACCGGCTGCGCGCGTCCGCGCGACCACCAGGCGACGACCCCTCACCGGCGGCGCGCACCGTCGTCCTCGCCGCCGCTGATCCCGCCAACCCCTACGGCGCTGCGCTCGCCTGGCCGGAGCGGCCCCCGCGCGATCGGGCCGAAGCGGGCGGCGGCGGTCCGACGCACAAGCCGGGGCGCAAGGCCGGCGCGCTGGTGGTCCTGGTCGACGGGGAGCTCGTGCTCTACGTCGAGCGCGGCGGGCGATCCCTGCTCTCCTGGACGGACGATCCGACGCCGCTGCAGGCGGCGGCCGACGCACTCGCTCTCGCGGTCCGGGAGGGCGCGCTCGGCCGGCTCACCGTCGAACGCGCCGACGGCGAGGGGCTGCTGGCGACGGCCCACCCACTGGCGGTGGCGCTCTCGGCCGCGGGGTTCCACGCCACGCCTCGGGGGCTACGGATCCGGGCGTGACGGTATCGCGGGTCGACGTGCGCAGGCGACCCGGTGCCGTACGGCGCCTGGCCTGCGGCGTCCGCTGGCGTGGGGCACAGTGGTCACGTGCCGGAGGGAGACATCGTCTGGCGTGTCGCGCACCGCCTCGAGGCCGCCCTGGCCGGGCGCGTGCTCACCCTGTCCGACCTGCGCTGGCCATCTCTGGCGACGGTCGACCTCGCCGGTCGCGAGGTCCTCGGCGTCGTCAGCCGCGGCAAGCACCTCCTGGTCCGGATCGAATCCAGCGGGGCGGATCCCGCGCTGACGCTGCGCAGCCACCTACGGATGGAGGGGTCGTGGCAGGTGCACCGGACTCCGGAGCCGTGGAGGGGCCGCGGCGGCCACGGCGTGCGAGCGGTGCTCGCCAACGACGCCTGGACGGCCGTCGGCCACAGGCTCGGGATGCTCGACCTCGTCCCCACCGCCGAGGAGGCCCGGCTCGTCGGGCACCTCGGGCCGGACCTGCTCGGCGCCGACTGGGACGCGGGCGAGGCGGTTCGCCGGTTGCGCGCGCAGCCGGAACGCCCGATCGGAGAGGCGCTGCTCGACCAGCGCAACCTCGCGGGCATCGGTACCTTCTTCATGGCCGAGACCCTGTTCCTCTGCGGCGCCACGCCGTGGACGCCGGTGGCCGACGTCCCCGGTCTGCCCGCCGTCGTCGCTCTCGCACGCCGGCTGCTCGACGTCAGCCGGCTGCATGGCACCCAGGTGACGACCGGCAACCCGCGCCGGGGGCGCACGAACTATGTCCACGCCCGGTCCGGTCGCCCGTGCCTGCGCTGCGGGATGCCGATCAGAGTCGCGCCCATCGGTCTCGCGCCCGAGGACCGTATGGCGTTCTACTGTCCGCACTGCCAACGCGGGCCGGCCCCCACGGACGGCGGGAGCCCGCAGCGACGCAGGGGCGCCTCCCCCCGGTTGTGACCGATCCCGACGGCCGCGAGTTCTGCCGCCGGCGGAGGGCAAGCTACGGTGGCGTAACCAGGCTCGGCCGACCAGCCGCCGACGAGGAGGC
>DATKNA010000191.1:0-2367 GCA_035541595.1 Kineosporiaceae bacterium
GAGAGGCCGAGCGAGGGCTCGTCGAGCACCAGGATGCGCGGCTCCTGGGCGAGCGCGCGGGCCAGCTGGACCCGCTGGCGCTCCCCGCCGGACAGGGTGCTGATGTCCCGGCCGGCGAAGGCCGTAACGCCGGCCGCCGCCATCGCGCGCTCGACCGCCCGGCGGTCATCGGCGGTGCTGGTCCCGAGCAGGCGCCCGTGGGGGACCCGGCCCGTGGCGACGCACTCGGCCACAGTCAGCTCGAGGTCGCCCGGGTTGTCCTGCACGACGGCTGCGGTGACCCGGGCGGCCTCGCGGGCACCCACCGACCAGACGTCACGGCCCTCGGCCAGGACCTGGCCGGCGGCGGGCCGCAGCATCCGGTAGACGGTTCGCAGCAGGGTGGACTTGCCGCTGCCGTTCGGCCCCACCAGCCCGACGACGTTGGACTCGGCCGTGAGGCCGATCTGGTCGATGATGCGCCGGCCGGCGATCTCGACGCTGACCCCGTCGATGCTCAGCCTGGCCCCGGCGGGCCGGCCGTCGGGGTCGCTCACGCCTCACTCCGCCCCGAACGGCGCAGCAGCCACAGGAAGAAGGGCGCCCCGACCGCGGCGGTGAGCAGCCCGACCGGCAGCTCGGAGGGCGCGATGACCAGGCGGGCAGCGATGTCGACGACGACGAGCAGCAGGCCGCCGGCCAGGGCGGAGGCGGGCAGCACCCACCGGTGGTCGGAGCCGACCACCATGCGGACGGCGTGCGGCACCACGAGCCCGACGAAGCCGATCGCGCCGCTCACGGCGACGACGACGCCGACGAGCAGCGAGGTGACGGCGAACAGGATGAGCCGGACGCGGCCGACGTCGACGCCGAGGCTCGCGGCGGTCTCGTCGCCGGTCAGGAAGGCGTTCAGGGTACGGGCCAGCAGGACGAGCACGACCGTGGCGGTGACGAGCACCAGGGCGGGCAGGCCGAGATCGCCCCAGTCGGCGGCCGCGAGGCTGCCCGACAGCCACGACAGCACCTCGCTGACCCCTCCGTCGGGCGTGCTCGCGCGCAGTACCAGGTAGCTGGTGACCGAGCTGAGCAGGTAGGACATCGCGACCCCGGCCAGCACCAGGCGGCCGGGTGTCACCCGGCCCCGGCGCTGCGCGAGCAGGAAGACGGCCAGCGTCGTCGCCAGCGCGCCGGCGAAAGCCGCGACCGGCGCCGACACGGTCGCGAGCACGCCGCTCGCGAGCGTCAGCGTCGCTACCGCCGCCACCGACGCTCCCGACGAGACCCCGAACACGAAGGGGTCGGCCAGCGGGTTCCGGACCACTGCCTGCAGCACGGCGCCGGCGACGGCGAGCGACGCCCCGACCACGAGCCCCAGCAGCGCCCGGGGCAGGCGGAATTCCCAGACGATCTCCGCCTGCACGCCCGTCGCCGGCGGGCCGATGTGCCACGGCAGGACATGGCCCACGATCACGGAGACCACCCGGTCCGGGGCGATCGGGACCGAGCCGACCGCGACGGACAGGACCACCGCGACCGTGCAGGCAAGCGCCAGTACGGCGATCGTAGTCCGCGGGCGGCGCGTCGCGGCGGCCGTCGCCGGGGAAGTCACGATGCCGGGACCGGAAGCTTAATATCCGGGTGGAGGCCGTTGGCGATCTCGGTAAGGCCCCTCATGACGGTGATCGATGCGTCGGTGTCGTCGACGGGGACCTGGACGATCCGTCCGTTCTTGACGGCCGGCAGGTCGGGGAAGGTCTTCTCCAGGTAGGCGCGCAGGGTCGAGAAGTTCTGCCCGGTATAGGTGCCGACGAGGATCACGTCGGCGCCCGACGCGGCGAAGGCCTCCTTGCTGACGTAGACGGAATTGGCCGGGAACACGTCCTTCCCGCCGGCGGTCGTGATCTCGTCGTCGTAGATCCCGCCGGCGAGTACGATCAGCGGGCCCTGGCCGCCGTTGTAGAAGGCGACCTTGACGGTCGGCTGTCCCTGCACCGCCTTGACGACTGCCTGCTTCTCCGCAGTTAGCCGCGCGATGATCTGGTCGGCGCGGTCGCTGACGCCGAAGATCTTCCCGAGGTCCTGCAGGGTCTTGACCGGGGTGCCGAGGGTCATTTGCAAGGCGCCTCCGGAGACCGCGTTGCAGATGTTCGCCCCATAGACCTGGGCGCCACCCTCCTCGATCTGCTGCACAGAGGCGTATCCGTGCGAGGTGTCGAAGGCGTACCCCACGAGAGACTGCCCCACCACGAGATCCGGATCCTCGCTGAGCAGCACCTCCTTCGACGGCCAGCTCATCGACGTGCCGATCTGCGGAACACCCTTGGCCGCCTGGGTAACCGAGGCGGGAAAGTCGGCGTAGTTGCCCGCCATCGCGACAAGGCGGTCCTT
>DATKNA010000192.1:0-30906 GCA_035541595.1 Kineosporiaceae bacterium
TCCGTCCGAGCACGGCCTCGACGAAGGAGGTCGTGGCCAGCTCGGCGACGTCGAACACACCACCCGGCCTGGTGAGCGGGTCGAGCGCCCGAGCCACCGACGCGTTCCCCATCTGGACCACGACCCGCACCGTCGAGGACATCTCGCGGACCAGCAGGGCGATCTCGATGTTGACCACGTCCTTGTCCGTCGCGCACACCACCGCGAGGGCCTTGGAGACGCGAGCGGCCCGCAGGATGTCGACGCTCTGCCCGGACCCCGCCAGGTACTCCGCGTCCCAGCGCTCCAGCTCGTCCCGCTCCTCCTGCGTCGCGTCGGGGTCCACCACCACGATCTGCCTGCCCGTGGTCGACAGCTGTTTGACGATCCGGCGCGCGACGCCGTGGATTCCGAACACGACGATGTGCCCCGCCAGCTGTCCGTCGAGCATCGCCAACCCTCGTCCTCCTGCCCATGGAGTACGTGCGACAGTCTGGCGGAACGGGGCCGGCGGTTCAGGAACGTCGAACACCGGGCGCCGCCCGAGGCTGCTCCGATCCCGGATGAGAGACACTCAGCGTGGCCCTCCCCGCTCCCGCAGGGAACACGCAAGGCTGCCGAAGGAGATGGCGGACGGCCCCTCACGCTCATCCCGGCCGGGTGATGCGCCGACGCGGAGCCGGGAGCGACACTGTCAGTGGTTCGCGCTCGACCGCCCACACCAGGACGACGAGGCAACGCACACAGGGTCGGCGAGACCCGGCCACGGCGCCCGCCAGATGCACACACAGCAATGGTGCAGGTCGTGCCTTACCGCTGGAGGCGGATCGCATGAGCAAGTCAACTGGTTCGGCCGTCGTGGACCCTGAGGCGGCCCGTCCCGTGGCCGAGCAGCGGGAGGAGGCGCCGGCGAAGGTCGTGCACCCTGCTCGGGAGGACCGGCGGCGGGCGGGGAAGGCGGCGCGACACCGGACCCCGCTCGAGGCACACGCGGAGTTCGTGACCGATGGGCGCGCTGATCCGGTCGACCTGCTGGAGAGCCAGGCGACCTCCCGGGTGCCCGAGCTGGTCCCGATCCGGTACGGCCGGATGCTCGCCTCGCCGTTCGGCTTCTACCGCGGGGCGGCGCTGGTGATGGCGGCGGACCTGGCCCGGATTCCGAGCTCTGGGCTGCAGGTGCAGCTGTGCGGGGACGCGCACATGAGCAACTTCGGCATCTTCGCCTCACCCGAGCGGCGCCTGGTCTTCGACGTGAACGACTTCGACGAGACCCATCCGGGGCCGTTCGAGTGGGACGTCAAGCGGCTGGCGGCGAGCCTGGCCGTGGCCGGTCGGGACAACGGCTTCTCCCACAAGCAGCGCCACAAGATCGTCCGGGCTGCCGCTGCCGGCTACCGGGAGGCGATGACCACCTTCGCCGGTCAGGGCAACCTGGCGGTCTGGTACACCCACTTCGACATGGACCAGGTGCTGCAGCAGATCGGGGAACAGCTGGACGTCGCGCGCAAGGCGCGCATGCGGGCCGTCCTGGACAAGGCGCGTTCCCGGGACAGCGTCCAGGCCCTGGCCAAGCTCACCACCCAGGTGGGCGGGCGGGCCCGGATCGTCAGCCAGCCGCCGCTGATCGTGCCGATCGAGGAACTGTTCCCCGAGCACCTCGTCGCAGAGATCGACGACCGGATGGCGGCCTTGATCCGGGCCTACCGGCGCACCCTGCAGTTGGACCGGCGGCACCTGCTGGAGCAGTTCGAGCTGGTCCAGGTGGCCCGCAAGGTCGTCGGCGTCGGCAGCGTCGGCACCCGCGCCTGGATCCTGCTGTTCGAGGGCATCGACTCCGGCGACCCGCTGTTCCTGCAGGCCAAGGAGGCCCAGCCCTCGGTCCTGTCCGGGTTCGTGAAGGCACGCGGCTTCGCGAACCAGGGTGAGCGCGTGGTCTCCGGGCAGCGGCTGATGCAGGCCAGCAGCGACATCTTCCTTGGCTGGGAGCGAGCGCTGGCGCCGGACGGGGTCCAGCGGGACTTCTACCTGCGTCAGCTGCGCGACGGGAAGGGCTCGGTCGTGGTCGAGGAGATGGTCCCGGACGGGATGGCGTTCTACGCCCGGCTGTGCGGCCAGACCCTGGCCCGCGGCCACGCCCGCTCCGGCGACCGCGTCGCCATCGCCGCCTACCTCGGCTCCAGCAACCGCTTCGACCAGGCGATCGCCGACTTCGCCGAGCTGTACGCCGAACAGAACGACCTCGACCACGCAGCCCTCGCCGAGGCAGCCGCCACGGGACGCGTCACCGCCCAGAGCGGACTGTAGTTCTCTGCTCTCCCCAGACTGCCGGGAGTGCCATCGACAGGCCACGTCGCAGCGGGGTGTCCGAGGCGGACGGCGACGTCGCGAGGTCAGCCGTAGCGTGGCTCGACCACCCCGGTCTCGTAGGCGAAGACCACCGCCTGGACCCGGTCGCGCACGCCCAGCTTCTGCAGGACGCGGGCCACGTGCGTCTTCACGGTCGCCTCGCCGACGATCAACTCAGCCGCGATCTCGGCGTTCGACAACCCTCTCGCCAACAGTCGGAGAACCTCCAGCTCCCGGGCACTCAGCCGCGTCAGCGCAGGTGACGCCTCCTGCCGGGGAGGCCGCGCGACGAATCGCTCGATGAGTCGCTGCGTGATCGCCGGCGCCAGCAGGGCCTCGCCGCGCGCGACGGTGCGTACGGCCGCGACGAGCTGTTCCCGAGGGGCGTCCTTGAGCATGAATCCACTGGCTCCGGCACACACCGCCGCATAGACGTATTCGTCGAGGTCGAACGTGGTCAGGACGAGGACCCGAGAGTCGACCCCGGCCTGGCGCAGCCGTCGGGTCGCCTCGATGCCGTCCAGCTCGGGCATGCGGACGTCCATCAAGACGACGTCTGGACGCAGCTCCCTGCTGAGGTCCACGGCATGGCGCCCGTCGGCGGCCTCCCCGACGACCTCGATGCCGTCCGCCAGCTCCAGGATCAGGCGGAAGCCGGACCGGACCAACTCCTGGTCGTCGGCGAGCAGCACCCGGATCATGCGAACGGCAAGACGACGTGCAGGACGAACCCGTCATCGCACCGGCCCGCGGACAACTGTCCGCCCAGCACCGCGACGCGCTCGCGGATCCCTGCGATCCCGTAGCCGCTGCCGTCCCCAGGGCCACCGCCGTCGCCGTCGTCGGACACCCGGATGTCGAGGTCCGTCTCGTCGTACCTGAGGACGACGTCGACCCGTCGAGCGGCGGCGTGCCGGAGCACGTTGGTCAGGCCCTCCTGCACGACGCGGTAGGCGGCCACGTCGACCGGCGGCGGCAAGGGCCGCGGCGTCCCCTCGCAGGTGAGATCGACGGTGAGGCCGGTCGCGCGGGTCTGGTCGAGGAGCGCACCGAGGCCGTCGATGCCCGGTTCGGGTGTGAGGTCAGGCGATGGCCCGCTGCGCAGCGCTCCCACCACGCGGCGCATGTCGGCGAGCGCCCCGCGAGCGGTGTCCCGGATGGCGACCAGGGGCGACGCGGCGAGCTCGGGGTCGCGGGCCAGCGCGCCCTCGGCCGCGTCCGCCTGGACCGCGATCACGCTCATCGCGTGCGCAACCTCGTCGTGCAGCTCGCGCGCGATCCGCACCCGCTCCTGCGCCACGGCCGCCCGGGCACGCTCGTCCTGCTCTCGTTCCCGTTGTGCGGCCAGCTGCTCCACCGTCTCCGCGCGCAGACGCAACTGGCGCACCCACAGCCCGGCCAGCAGGGACGCCAGCAGCAGCCCGTTGACGGCGACGGCGTTCCAGAAGGTGGCCGGGCCCTGCTGCAGCGCGACCCAGTTGCCGGCGAGCCCGGTCAGCAGCACGCCGATCACCAGCCGGACGACGCGTGTCGAGTGCGCACCCAGCGAATAGGCGGCGATCAACCACGACGCGAGAGCCACCACGGAGTCGTGGTAGCCGACGGCGACCTCGACGACGTTCGCCGCGGACACTGCCACCGCGACCGCCAGCGGGTACCGGCTGCGCCAGGCGAACGGGAGGGTCATCCCGATCGCCGTCAGGTAGCTGACCGACCCCGAGCCCGGCTGGATCCCGCTGATCAGGGTGACCAGCCGGACGGCGAGGAGCGCGAGAGCCAGCGCCACGTCGCCGTGTGGCAGGTCCGCGACATGTCTGCGCATCTCTCGAGGCTATCCACGGGATCGGGCACCGGGAATCCGTCCCGGG
The DNA here is from genome assembly GCA_035541595.1 of Kineosporiaceae bacterium. Lineage (GTDB taxonomy): Bacteria > Actinomycetota > Actinomycetes > Actinomycetales > Kineosporiaceae > DATKNA01. The sequence goes on from DATKNA010000192.1 coordinate 4,194, forward strand.
ACGGACCGAAGGGCTCTCGGAATCCGCCGCCAGGCGGATCACGATCACGACGCCGGCCGACGAACCCCGGCGTGCCCCGTTCCTACGCTCGTCACGTTCCTCCGCCGCCTTCGCGTACCGGCCGTGCCGGGTCGCGGCCCTTCAGGTGCGGCGACGACCCCCCAAGGAGACCGACCATGACAACGCGTCGCATCGTCTGCACACTCGCCCTGCCCTTGCTGCCGCTCGTCCTGCTCGCCGCGACGCTCGTCAGCCCGACCGACTCCACGGACAACGCCACGCAGCTGCGCGCCGCCGCCGCCCACCCGGTGCCGTGGGCGGCAGCCGCGTTCCTCGAGCTGCTGGCCGTCGTGGTCATGGCGTTGGCCGTCGCCGCCGTCGTCCTGGCCGTGCACGATCGCGGAGTCCGTGTCGCCAACATCGGCGGCCTGCTCGGCGTGCTGGGCACGGTGGGGATGGCCGCCATCGCCTTCCGGCACGTCTTCATCTCCGGGCTGGCGACGATCGACGTGTCCCAGGCCCTGCGGGCCCTCGACAGCGTGGACGCCACCTTCGGTCCCGTTGCGTTGCCGCTGATGTTCCTCGGACCCGTCGCCCTGGTCGTGCTCTCGGCGTCGGCGGTCCGCGCGGGGCTCGCACCGGTGTGGATTCCCTTCGGCGCTGTCGTCTTCCTCGTCGTCGACATGCTCCCGATCCCCGACGCCGAGGTCGTCCAGATGGCGATCGGGATCGTGACCTTCGGCGTCCTCGCCCGGGGTCTGCTCACCCGAGCCCCCTTGGGTGGGCAGGCCGTGAGCCTGCCGCCGGCAGTCGTCGTGGCCGACTGATCCACCCACTCGCCGCAGCGGACCCTCCCGGGGGACGTCACGAGGAGCGGACGACGCCGACAGGCGAAGAGCCGAGCGTGATGTCCCCCGGTCGGCCACGTGGGGCGCGACGGCCGAAGGGCGTGGACGCGTGACGTCCGACGTCTGCCGGAGGCGCGGGCCGCCGGCGCCCACGGAGCCCACCGTCGATCATCAGCGACAGAGCGCGAGAACCAGGCTTCGAACCGGACGTCGCAGGCGCCGGCTGACAGGATGGCTGGTGTCGGTGGGAGGGACGCGGGGTGACGGAGCCGGGTCGCCGGGCAGAGGCGACCCCCACCCCAGCTCCCGCGCCGACCCGCGACGGAGGGGGTGTGCATCGGCCCGTGACGTGGTTCGTCGTCGTCCTCGGCCTCGCGCTGCTCGTGTTCCTCCACGAACTCGGGCATTTCTGCGCCGCCTGGCTCGTCGGGATCAAGCCACGTGCGCTGTACGTCGGCTTTCCGCCGGCGTTGGCGACGGTGGAAAGACATGGGATCGAATACGGTATCGGGGCGATACCGCTCGGCGGGTACACACGCATCCCCGGGATGCTCCGGCCGGCCGCTGCAGACGTCGAGAGCCGGATGGCGCCCGCGGCCCGCGAGGATCCGGGGCTCGGACCGAGTGCGGACGCGGTGCAGCGCCGGCTCGAGGCCGAGGACCTGGACGGCGCCAGGGCGGCGTTGCCCGCCCTGAACGACGCGCTCCGCGACGCCCGGTTGAGCCCTCGGACGCGCCGCACCGCCGGGCGGGCGGTGCGCGACGTGGACGAGGGGACCGGCGCCGACGCGTACTGGCGGCAGCCGATCTGGAAGCGCGTCGTGACCATCGTCGCCGGGCCGGCCATGAACGTGCTCGTCGCCTTCGTCCTCCTCTTCGCCGTCTTCGCGACGGGTGCGCCCACAGGCCTGCCGAGCACCGAGGTCGCCCAGGTCGAGGCGGGCAGTCCGGCGGACGACGCCGGCCTTCGGGCCGGTGACCGCATCGTCGCCGTCAACGGCCACCAGACGCACACGTTCGCCGAGATCAGCGCCGCGATCCGCGCGAGCGGCGGGGCCCCCCTCGCCGTTGCGGTGGAACGTGACGGGCGGACCGTCACGCTCCCCGCGCGGCGGCCGGTCATGCGCGACGGCCGGTGGGTCTGGGGCTTCGTGCCCGCGCCCCAGCTCGTCTCCCATTCCCCCGGCGACAGCGCGCGCCTGGCGGCCGCCGACTGCTGGGGCGTCGTCATCGGCACGGTCGAGTCCGTGCGCGATCTCTTCCGTTCTGGCGGGGGCGCACAGGTCACGGGCCCGGTCGGGGTCGTCCGCACATCGGAGCAGGCGCTGACGGTCGGGGTCCAGTGGTACCTCGAGCTGCTGGCTGTGATCAGCATGTCGATCGCGCTCTTCAATCTCCTGCCGCTGCTGCCCCTCGACGGCGGGCACATCCTGGTCTCGCTCATCGAAGGCGCGCGCGGGCGGGCGGTGCCGCGCCGGGTCTACGAGCGCTTCTCCCAGCTCGGGCTGGCCCTGCTCCTGCTCGTCACCGTGATCGCCTTCATGAACGACATCGGCGCCGCGCCGAACTGAGCCCCTCTCGGCCCACGGCCGCTCAGGCGCGCTCGGCGTCGACGGCGTCCGCGAACGCCCCCATGGACGTGAAGGTCCAGTCCGGAGCCACGTCGGCCGCCGGCGCCGGGGTCGCGCCCCAGCCCGGCGTGTCGTGACGGCGGTCGATCCAGACGGTCGGCAGTCCGGCGGCCTTGGCCGGGACGTGGTCGTGGAACAGGCTCTGCGCGACGTGCAGCAGCCGGCCCTCGGTGATCCCAAGTCGCTGGGCCTCGCGCGTCAACGCCTCGAAGTTCCGGGCAGACGGCTTGTAGGAGCCGATGTCCTCGGCGGTGAGGACGCTGGTGAAGGTGACGCCCAGGCGCCTGTTCGACGCTGCGAACGAGGTCCGGTCCACGTTGGACAGGATGATGAGCGCGTAGCGGCGCGACAACCGCTCGAGCGCCTCCGCCGAGTCGGGGAACGCCGGCCAGTCGGGGACGGAGACCGCCAGCGACCGGGCCTCCTCCTCGCTGACCGGCGCGCCGAGCTCGGTGCCCAGGTCGCGCATCGCCCGGGCCAGGATCCGCGGGTACAGGTCGCCCGGGTGCTCGACCTCGGCGTGCGCCTCGTGGGTGGAGTACGCGGCCAGCAGCTGCTCGTCGGCCATCGTCAGGTCGTGTGCGTCCGCCCAGGTGCGCAGGACGGCGGCGATGCCGGCCTCCCAGTCGATCAGGGTGCCGTAGCAGTCGAAGCTGAGGGCGTCGGCATCGCTGAAGTGCACCGCGCACGCTCCTGGATCGAGGTCCGAGTGGACAGCCGAGTGGACAGCCGAGTGGACACCGAGTGGACACCGAGTGGATGCCGGTGCCGCCGACATGCGCCGTACCGCGGGACCGTGGCTCGGCGGATGTCGTCGATACGCAGGGTCACGAGCGAGGAGTGCGTGTGGGCTGCCCCGCGTCGACGGCCGCGACGCCGGCGATCTCGGTGAGCCGGCGCGTCACGGCGGCGACGTCCGCACCTCCGTCGACCTCGAGATGCGGAACGGGCGGGGGGACGTCAGGGACGCTGCGGGCAGCGAACTTCTCGAAGTCCGCGAGCTTCCCTGCGTCCCGGACGGACTGCCGCGACCGGAGGCGGGTCCGCAGCGTCGCTTCGTCGCAGCGGACCCAGACCAGGTGGACCGGATCACCGCCGAGGGCGACCGCCCAGCTCGCCCAGCGGTCGGGGTCCCGGATCTGGCTGGTGAAGGGTGCCACGAGCATCACCGGGCAACCGGCCGCCCGGATCTGGACGGCCGCCGCCGTCATCCCGGCGTACTCGTGGACCTTGACGTGGGCGTCGTACCAGGAGCCCTCGCGTTCACCGGCGGTCCGGCCGCAGGCGCGCTGGACCTCCTCGACGAACCCGGCGAACAGAGTGTCCTTGTCCAGCAGCGCCGGGACGGGGTCGAGCATCCGCACCAGCACGTCGGCGACCGTGGACTTGCCCGAACCAGGGGCCCCGGCCACGACCCACGCGGCCGGCGGCTCGCGCAGAGACCGCCTCGGAAGGCTCACGACGCGACGGCTTCCGGCGTGTGGTCGAGGGTCCTCACCGGGTCACTCACGTTTCTGCCGCGGGCCGGCCGGCGCCGCCGGGCTCGAAGGTTGTGGACGGGGATCTTCCACGATGGGGCCGGCGCTCGGGCACCGGCCCCATCGTGGGCGGCGAGTCAGGGAACTGGACTCGCAGATGTCCAGAGTCAGCAGCTGGACTTGTAGATGTACTTCGAGACGTCCGGCTGGCTCATGTTGTCCTTGGTGACGACGAGCGAGTCGGTTTCGATCTTCGGGGTCACCGTGCCGCCGGTCATGGCCGCCATCGCCTGCTCGACGCCCTGTTTGCCGATGTCGAAGGGCTTCTGGGCGACCAGCGCCTGCACGTCCCCGGCCTGCAGCTGCTTGATCTGGTCCGGGCCGGCGTCGAAGCCGACGACCTTGACCTGACCGGACTTGCCGGCCTGCTTCACACCGGTCGCCACGCCCTGCGCCGTGAACAGGTTCGTGGCGAAGACCCCGGCGAGATCGGGGTTCTTGGCCAGCGACGCGCTGATCACCTGGGCACCCGTCGAGGCCTGGTTGTGTGAGTACTGCGTGTCGGAGACCAGGGTGAAGCCCAGCTCACCTGCCTTCTTCTTGAAGCCCGCCACCCGCGCGTCGACGCTGGAGACCCCGGGATCGGTGGAGATGACGAGCACCTTCCCGCCGGACTTCACGCCGAGGGTCTGCAGGGCCTCCGCGGCCTTCTCACCGCCGAGCTCGTTGTTGGTCGCAATCCTGGACACACCGATCGTGGGGTCGTCCACCACGGTGTCGACGAGCACGACCTTCGTTCCGGCGCTCTGGATCCGCTGCAGCGGGGGTGCGGAGGCCTTGACGTCGTTGGGCGCGACCAACAGCGCGTCGGGCTTGCTGGCGGCGACGGCGTCGAGCATCGGGTTCTGCAGCGTGGCGTCGAACTTGTCCGGGCCTTGCACCGTGAGCGTCGCGCCGGCGGCGGTCGCCGCCTCTTGCGCGCCGCACTGCATGGAGACGTAGAACGGGTCACCCTTCACCCCCACCATCAGGGTGATCTTCTTGCCGGACGAGCCGGCCGCCGCGGCCGAGCCGCTCGTTGCGCTGGTCGATGAGCCGCCGCTGGAACTGGAGCCGCAGGCGGTGACTGCGAGCAGGCCAACGGTGACCGCCGACACGCCGATGAGCCGAGAGGTCCTCACTGTTACTCCTTCAGTCCTTCGGTAGGGGGTTGCCCGGTCAGGCGCGGCCGGGCCATGGGCCGCATCGACGGTGAGATCGCGCAGGGGAGCAGCCTGCGGACCGGTGCCGCCGGTGCGGTGTTGCCGATGCGACGTTGCAGGTGTTCGGTTGAGGTGCAGGGACAGGTGCGGTGGTGCGGTTCGCCGTGGCTCCGGCCCGGTGGTCCGCGCCGGAGCGACGGTCGTCTAACGCCGGTTCTGTGACCGGCGGCGTAGCTGGTCGAGCCAGACCGCGAGAACCAGCACGAAGCCGACAGCGATCATCTGCCAGTACGGGTTGACCCCGACGATGATGAAGCCGTTCTGGAGCACCGCAGGGATCCAGACGCCGATCACCGTCCCGAGGATGGTGGCGACTCCGCCGAACAGGCTCGTGCCACCGAGCGCGACGGCGGTGATCGCCTGCAGGTTGTCCGTGGTGTGTCCGCCGACGGAGGTCGTGGAGAAATAGGCCAGGGAGAGGAACCCGCCGAAACCGCTGGCGAGGCCGCCGACGATGTACACCTTGACCAGGTGCCGCTGGACCTTGATTCCGACCCGTCGCGCGGCTTCGTCGTTGGAGCCGATCGCGAGGGTGTGGCGGCCGAACACGGAGTAGTGCATGCCCACGAATCCGACGATGACGACCAGGATGCCGATCAGCACGAGGTTGGTGATCCCGGGGATGAGGTGACCGGTCGCCACGGGGTTCAAGGCGTAACTAGCGGTGTTGACACCCTTCTGCAGCAGCAGCGCGACGCCGAGCCCGGCGCCCAGGGTGCCGAGCGTGGCCAGCATCGGGGGGATCCGCATATAGGCGACGATGAAGCCGTTCAAGGTGCCGAGCAGCAGCCCGGCCGCGAGCGACGCCACGAGGGCGACGAGGATGTAGGACGCCTTGGTGTCACTGGCCTGGACGTCGACGGCGGTCCCGCCCCCCGGAACCGTGATCCTCGACAGCGCCTGGGCGGCGAACACCTCGCCGAGGATGATCCCGCTGGGGATCGACAGGTCGATGCCGGCCGTGGCGATCACGAACGTCGTCCCCACGCTGACCACGGTGAGGATGGCCACGTTCTGGGCCAGCAAGGTGAAGTTGCTGCCGGTGTCGAACTGGCCGGGCGCCATCAGCGAGAAGACGACCATGAGCACGAGCAGGAACCCCAGCGTGATGAGCACCTGCGAGGACGCCAACCGCTGCAGCCGGGAGGGCCGAGCCTCTTCTGCGGCGATGACGTCCCCTTGCACCTCGGCCTCGAGCTTGACCTGCGTGTTCTCGCTCATCGGGCACCACCCGTCGCCTGGTCGATGGAGGGTTCGTTGGTGTAGGCGCCGGAGATGGCGGCGATCAGGCGGTCGACGTCGGTCTCCCCCCGGCGGAACCGGGCCACCCGGGCGCCCAGGCGCATGACCTCGATCCGGTCAGCCACCTCGAGGACCTGCGGCAGGTTGTGCGAGATGAACACGACGGCGAGCCCGCGGTCCCGGACGGTGCGGATGAGGTCGAGGACCTTCGCGGTCTGGATCACCCCGAGCGCGGCGGTGGGTTCATCCATGATGATCACGTGCTCGGCCCACATGGCTGCGCGGGCGATGGCCACGGACTGCCGCTGCCCTCCCGAGAAGGAGGCCACCGGGACCCGCATGTCCTGAACCATCCCGACACCGAGCTCGCGGAACCGCTGCACCGTCTGGCGGCGCATCTCAGGCTGGTCGTGCAGGATCCAGAACCGGCGCAGCTCGCGGCCGAGGAACACGTTGGAGGCCGCGTCGAGGTCCGGGGCCAAAGCCAGGTCCTGGTACACGGTCTCGATCCCCATCCGCGCTGCGGCCTGGGGGTCCGCGATCGTCACCCGCCGTCCGTCCACGAAGACCTCCCCGCTGGTCGGCGACAGCACCCCGGAAAGAATCTTGATCAGCGTGGACTTCCCCGCGCCGTTGTCACCGACGAGCGCGGTGACCTCCCCGGGGAAGGCCTCGAACGACACCCCCCGCAGCGCGCGGACGGTCCCGAAGGTCTTCACGATCGACCGTGCCTCCAGGGCCGGAGGCGCGGTCTGCGTCGCGACGTCCGGCCCCCCAGCCGGCTCCATCGACGGTTGACTGGTCATGATGTCACCGCACTCCTTGTCCCTTGCGCACCAGGTCTGCCAGGCCTCTCATCCGGGGGACGGCGACGTCGGCGAGCCAACTGCGCCGCTCCTCGCCCACGTAGTCGACGGCCTCACCCCAGATCGCCCGGCCGGCGATGACACCGACAGCGCCCTGGGCCATCGCGGTCTCGACGCGGTCGAGGAACGCCTCGTACCGGACCCCGGCCGAGAGCAGGGCCCAGGGAACGCGGCCCAGGTTCTTGGTCAGCTCGGCGCAGCCGTCGGCGCTGCCGGGCCACTCCAGCTTCAGCAGGCTCATCCCCAGCGGAGCCAGCCGGATCGCGGACCGGACGACGGCGGCCTCCTGCTCGGCGGCCGACACCTCTGCATCGGGTGCGAACGAGACGAGCGGCTCGATGACGCTCGGGATGCGCTCGGTGATGCAGTCGGCGACGATGCCGGCGACCACGTCGAGGGTGATCCGGGCCAGGTCGGGCTCCCCTTCGGCGGGCACCCGGTCGGGGTTCCAGTAGATGAGGAACTTCAGCGCGTCCCCGGTGTTCTCCTTGACCCAGGCGGCGTTCTGCGCGGGATCGACGGCGTTGACGTACTCGCCATGGAACGTCTGCTTCGTGGCGGGCTCGGCCGCGATGAGCAGCCCGACGCCGGGCGCGAGGGCGTGCGCCTTGCGCACGGGTCCGACGCCGTAGTCGACGTCGGTGAGCACGCCCGACGACAGCGGGGACAGTGCGCCGATCACGTCCACCTTGAACTGGGCGAGATCGGCCGGCTGGGCGGGGCGGTCGGCGGCGGTGAGCATTCGCGCCAGGGTGGCACGCTGATCCATCGCCAGGACGATCACGCGGCCGTCCTCGTCAGCGATCGACGCAAGTGGGGAACGTGTCATGGGGAAACCTCTTCCATGGAGTGGGAGGACGCGGCTGGAATCGTCGGCGGGTGGTCGGACGGAGCGGAGCGTGCGGGGACCGCGGTGGCCGGGGGGCGTACCGGCATCGCGGTGTCGTGGGTGTCGGGAGAGCCGGATCCGCCGGCGCCCCACGGCGCACCGGCGAGGTGCTCCGGGGCCGCAAGCAGCTCCGCCGCGACCCCGGCCAGGTAGGCGGCGCCCGCGGCCCCCGCCTCGACCACGGCCGTCCGGATGACGCCGGGCAACTGCCGACGCTTGGCCTCCCAAAGGCTCGGGTCGTGAGTCCAGCCTCCCGCCGCCATCGCCTGGACAGGGGGACCGGCCACGGCGCGGATCCGGTCCAGGGCCGGGCGGGCCTCGTCCACGCAGGCGACGATCGTCGCCGCCCAGACGTGCGCCGGAGTGACGCCCTCGCGCAGGGTCACCCGGACGCCGTCAGGCACCAGGTCGGCGGCAGCCTCGGCCCCGGGCAGACAGAGACCTTCGGTCGGGCTCGAAGCGCGCAGCAGGGCGAGGGCGGACTCGCCCAGGTGGGACCGCTGCCGGCGGTCGGCCGCGCCGAGTGCCGACGCCACCGTCTCCAGCTTCATCCCGGTCCGCAGGCCGGCCATGACGCAGTAGTGGCCCTCGACGACCGTCAGCCCGATCGTCATCGTGCCGGGACTGCGGGCCACGTCGGCGACCAGGCTCGATTCGACGGGGCCGCGCATGAACTGCAGCAGGGCCTCAGCCGTGCCCAAGGAGTCGAACAAGGTGGCGTGCCTCGCCGCGCCGGCGGCGAAGGCGGCGCACTGGTGGTCGTGCCCGCCGATCGCCAGCACGGCGCCCTGCACCTGGGCGGGCAGCCCCGCCCCCGTCACGGTTCCCTCGGACGTCCCGGCGACCCGGGGCTCGCCGAGCAGGTCCACGCCGAGCAGGTCGATGGCAGCCTGCCAGGGCCGCGCGGAGACGACGTCCAGCAGGCCCGTGCGGCTGGCCAGGGAGAGTTCGCTGCCGGGAGTCCCGCCGAGGCAGCGCACAGCCCACTCCGGCACCGAGTCGAACCGGACCGCCGCAGCGCTCTGCGGGTAGTCCTGCCGCAGTTGAAGGATCTTCGCCAGGGATGGCTGCGTGTCGAGCCGCACGCCGGTCGCCGCGTGAAAGGCGTCCTCCCCGATCGCCGCTCGGAGCGTCGCCACGTCCGCCCGCTGGTCGTGCCAGGCCCGGATCGGCGCCAGTGGGCGGCCGGTGCGGTCCAGGAGCACACCCGCCTCGGCCATGCCGGTCACGCCGATCCCGGCCACCGGCGCCGGCAACGGCGCCGCGGTCTCAGCCACCACGGCGAGCACCAGGTCTCGCAGCTCCTCGGGGTCCATGGCGCTGCCGTCGCCGTCCCGCCGCCACGGGGTGCGGAGTTCGGCGGCCGTCACCGCGGTCCCGACCTGGTCGAAGGCGACCGCCTTGATCCGGGTGGTGCCGACGTCCACACCGATCAGGAACGCGTTCCGGTCCGAGCCGCTCATCCGGCCACCGCCGGGAGCGGGTCTGCGGAACCGGTCCGGTGCGCCTCACCCTGCTCGATGTAGAGGGGCGTGAGAACGATGAGCTCCGGGGCTGCGTGCGAGCCGTCGAGGCGTTCGATCACCCGCTGCGCGGCCAGGCTCCCGAGCCGGTCCGGGCCCGAGGCGACGACGATCAGTGGGGGGCGGGCGAGCAGGTCGACGTCGATCAGCTCGTCGAAGGCCGCCACCTCCACGGGGAGGTCGAGGCTGCGCATGGCGCGGATCACTCCACGGCCGGCGAGGTGCTGGGCGGCGAAGGCCGCCGTGGGCGGGTCGGCGAGCTTCGCCATCGTGCGGACTGCGCGCTCGGCACCGGCCTCATCGACGCAATCCAGGTGGACGAGCGCCGGGTCGTAGGCCAGTCCCGCGCGGGCGAGGCCGTCCCGGTACCCGCAGAGACGCTGCTGCAGTGTCCACAGCCGGCTGTCGTTGCCCAAGGCGGCGATTCGCCGGTGCCCGCGGGTGACCAGACGGGAGACGGCTTCGGCTGCGCCCGCGCGGTTGTCGACGACCACGGTGTCGACGTCCACGCCCCGCAGCGGCCGGTCGACGGCCACGATGATCAGGCCGTGGTCGATGTCCCGGCGCAGGTATGACGCGTCGCCCGGCGCCGGGATGGTGATCAGGGCGTCCAGACGCCGCTCGACGAAGGTCCGCATGATCTGGCGTTCCCGTTGCGGATCGTTGTTGTGGCTGGCCGACAGCAGCTGCAGGTCACGCGGGGCGAGCACCATCTCGACGGCGCCGGCCACGGCGGCCATGAAGGGATCGGACACGGCCGGCAGGACCAATCCGACCGCTGCGCTGGCTCCGCCTGCCGCCAGCGACCTCGCCAACCGGTTGGGACGGAAGCCCAGCTCACGAGCCGCGGCCAGGACCCTGTCCGCGGTCCCTTCGGCGACCCCGTACTCGCCGTTCATGGCCCGGGACGCCGTCTTCAGGCTCACGCCGGCCAGCCGTGCGACGTCGGCCAGCGTCGGGCGACCGATCCGGCTCATCGCAACCCCACCCGTCTCGACGTCACGGCCCGGTCACGCGGGCCGGCGGACCCGGGGGCGGCGGTCGACAGCGCGGAGACCTGCGGCGGTTCGGCCGGCTCCCAGACCGGTCCTCCCCCGGATAGGAGCCGAGCCAGGACCACCTCGTCGACCCGGCCGGCCAAGTCGGTGGCCACCGATGCCGCACCACTCGCCACTGCTCGGGCCGTCGCCTCCCGCAGGCTCAGCCCCGCCTCGAGGCTGCAGGCGAGCCCGCCGACGAAGGCATCCCCCGCACCGATCGCGTTGGCCTCGTCGACTTCCGGTGCGCGCACCCAGAACACGCCGTCGGCGTCCGCGCCGGCCACGCCGTGGCGTCCGACGGTGACCAGGGCCGCACCGGCACCAGCCGCCCGCAGCTGCACGGCGGCCTCCAGGGCCACCTCGTGCAGGTTCGGGACGTCGAGTTCGACGGCCTCACTGATCTGGGCACTCGACAGGACGGCGAGCGCCTCGGCCAGGTTCGGGGTGACGATGTCGGGCCCGGCGGGCAAGGCGGCGCCGAGATCGCCCCGGGCTGCGTCGAGGATGAGGCGAAGACCGTGAGCTCGCGCCACCTGGGTGACTTCGTGGTAAAGGTCGGCCGCCGCCTCGCCCGGTGGCAGGCTGCCGCTCGCGACCAGGATCCGCTCCCCGGCGCGGTGAGCTGCGACGGCGCCCAGCAGGGAGACCCGGTCCGCCGATGTCAGTTCCGGACCGGGCTCGTTCAGCACGGTGATCCGGCCGTCGTCCTCGAGGACGATCGTCGAGGTACGGATCTCCCCTGCGGTGCGGACCCGGTAGACGTGGTGGCCCTCGGCGTCGAGCAGATCGCCGACCAGCTCCCCGGTGCGCCCGGGAAGGTTCGCGATCAGCTGAGGACGGACGCCAAAGGCCTGGCTCGCGCGGCAGACGTTCACGGACTTGCCGCCCGCGGTGACCACTGCGGCCCGCGGACGCATCACGTTGCCAGGGACCAGGCGTTCGACCTGGAGGGTGCGGTCGACGGTCAGGTTCGCGCCGAGGACGATCACGTGGACCTCCTCCCGGACGGCTCGTGAATCGCGACTCCGGCCGTCACGATCAGCACGGACGTGAGCGATTGACAGCGCTGTCTGACAGCGCTGTCAACTCTAGACGCGTCAGACGTCGCGGACAAGGGCTCTCGGCGCGGTTATGGATTCGTGACGTTGTCGCCGTGGACGGCGGCCGGGGCTCGCTTCCGTCCACGCCGGCGTCGGAGGTGATCGTCGCAGGTGCTGCGTCGGCGTCTGGTCAGCGGACGCCAGAGGCCTTCCGATGGCGTCGGGCGACGCCTGCGACGACCCGTCGGCCCCAGGGCGGGCAGTACAGTCGGGCCATGACGCGGCTGAGGTTCGGCGTGCTGCTCGTCGTGCTGTCGTGGGTGCCGATCGCACAAGCCGTCATCAGCATCTCCCAGCACTACGGGTACCTCACGACCGGGAACTCCGCCGATCTCGTGCGCCTGTCGATCTGGGGGATTCAGGTCCTGGTCGGTTTCGTCGGGCTCTGGCTTGCGGGATCGGTCGCGGTCGAATCGGCCCGCGCAGACGGCTGGCGCCGGGTCCCCGGCACCGTCTGGCGTCTGTTCAGGGACGGCGGCGGCGAGAAGGCCGCGGCCCTCACCGAAGCGGCCGACCGGACCTCGCAGCGATGACCATGGGCCACGGCCGATGACCACTCGTCAGGCCGAACAGGGCTGGACCGAGCAGGAGCTGGCCACCTTCGGCGAGGCGACCGAGGTGCAGATCGCCCCGAGGCGAGGGGACGGCAGCCTGCGCCGGTACGTCCCGATCTGGATCGTGCGGGTCGGCGCCGATCTGTACGTCCGCTCCGCCTACGGGCCGGACAACCCCTGGTACCGGCTCGCCGTGGCGAGCGGCGCGGGCCGGCTGCGCACGCCGGGCGCCGAGCGGGACGTCGCGTTCGAGCAGCCGGGCGACCAGGTCAACGCCGACGTCGACGCGGCCTACCACGCCAAGTACGACCGGTATGGACCGGCCATCGTCGGGACCGTCGTCGGCGGGACGGCCGGCGGCCTGACCCTGCGCCTGACCCCGCGACGCTGGTCGGCGACCGGGACCCGGTGACCATGGCCTCGTGACGCGCCGAGCGCCGGCGTCACCGGGCCTGCTGCTGGCGCGGGATGGCCGCGAGCGCGGCGAAGCGGTCCTTGCCCTCGGCCTTGGCCTGCATCACCGCCTGCCGGGCCACCATGAGGAGGTCGCTGGCCCCGATCAGTGGCCGACGCGACTCGTCGACCGCGAGACCGACGCTGGCGCTGACGGGCACCGGCTCGCCGCCGACGTCGACGACCGTGCGCATGCTCTCGACGATCCGCTGGGCGACGCGTTCCGGCAGCTGGTTGCCCGCCTCGAGCAGGACGGCGAACTCGTCGCCACCGATCCGCGCCACGGTGTCGGCGTCCCGGACGCAGGCCTGGAGGCGGTGCGCCACCTCGGCCACGACCTGGTCTCCCGCGGCGCTCCCCATCCCGTCGCTGATGTGGCGGAAGTCGTCGAGGTCGACGATCAGGACGGCCCGCGGTCGACCGTCGCGGGCAGCCCGTTGCAGGGCGTGCTGGACCCGGTCCTCGAACAGCGGCCGGTTCACCAGACCGGTCACCGGGTCGTGGAAGGCGATCTCGCGGACCTCGGCCTCGCCAGCGTTGGCCGCGGCCGCCAGCTCGTGGTTGTCGGCGAGCAGGAGGAACTGCCGGGCCATCATCGCGGCGACGATGATGATGGCACAGATGACCTCGATGACGTGCAGCGAGTTGCCCGCGAGCAGGGAGGCGAAGACCATGATCATGGCGATGCCGGCCGGGATGTACGGCAGGGCGAGCCGTTGCCAGCTCGCCGTGCGCAGGGTGCGGTTGCGTGCGACGGGTGCGGCTCCCATGGCCACCCCGGCCACACCGATGGCCAGGAAGCCGGCGACCCAGCCCGCGTCGGTGACGGCGCCGGAGGAGTAGGTCCCGGTCGACGTCCCGTACATGAAGGCGCTGTCGGAGATGGCGAACAGCACGAGCCCGGCGGAGAGCAGCAGCAGGGCGGTCCGGTTGGTCGGGCCTGCCCGCGTCAGGAGCAGGACGACCAGGGAGACCAGGAGGACGTCGCCGACGGGGTAGGCGGCGCCGATCGCGATGGACAGGGTGCTCTCGCCGCCGGCCGCGACGGTCGCCCCCAGGCTGGTCGCCCACGAGATCAGCAGCAGGCCGGCGCCGATCATCGCGCCGTCGAGCAGCGCGACCAGCCGGTCCCGGCCTTCGGACACCCCGGTCGGCCAGATGAGCAGTCCGATGCCGGCCAGCACCGGCAGCCCGAGGAAGCCGACGTCGGCCAACGACGGGAACGGCACCTCCTCGGCCAGGATCACCTCGTAGCCCGTCCAGATCGCCTCGCCCCAGGCCCAGGACCATGCGCCGAGGGCGATGAATCCCCACGCGGTGGCCAGGCGCGGCTGGCCCGCGCGCCAGGCCCGGATGGCGGCCCATGCCGCCCCGCAACCGCCGAGGGCGGCGGCGACGAACTGGCCGATGTCCGTGAACGCCGTCATGACGCTCTCGCTGAAGGGTTTCGTGATCAGGATGGCGGCGAAGACCAGGACGGCGACAACGGCCGCCACCCCGGCTCTGCGCCACAGCTTGTTCGAGTGCCTGCCCTGGCTCGAAGCAGTGACGTGGTACCCCACCGGGTTCCTCCTCGCAACGCCTCTTGAAGCCCCTGAGACTAGACATGTCCGGAACCCGACGTCATGTCCGTGCAAAGGTGGGCGCGTGGACACGCGGTGACATTAACGCTGCGTGACCGGGCGCGTGCAGCGTGCTCGCGACGTGCCGCCGACGCGCATCACGTTCACTCGACCGGGCCAGATGGAGCACTATCTGACGGGTAACCGTCGGACCGTGATCGATCTTCGGGAGAGCCCGTGAGCCTGGACAGACCCGTCGCCCCGGACCCGTACTCGCTGTTGCCCGCCGTCGGCTCGTTCACCGTGACGAGTGCCGACGTCGCCCACGGCGCCCCGATGGATCCCAGGTTCGCCCATCCCGCGGTCGGCGGGAGCAACGTCTCGCCCCAGCTGTCCTGGTCCGGCTTCCCCGCGCAGACGCGGAGCTTCGCGGTGACCGTCTTCGACCCGGACGCCCCGACGCCGTCCGGCTGGTGGCACTGGGTGCTCGTCAACCTGCCGGCGTCCGTGACGGAGCTGCCGCAGGGTGCCGGGGCACAGGACCCGCCCGCCGGCGCGCTGTCGTTGCGGAACGACTACAGCGAGACCGGATACGGCGGCCCGTACCCGCCCGAGGGCGACCGCCCGCACCGGTACTTCACCGTCGTGCACGCCGTCGACGTCGACCGCCTCGACCTGGCACCCGCGGCCTCGGCCGCCCTGGCCAGCTTCAACCTGGTGTTCCACACGCTGGCCCGGGCCGTCATCACCCCGACCTACCAGGTCTAGCTGCGCCGCCCGGGTGCACGAGTTCTGTCGCGATGCACGCGTTGTGCCGCTCGCCGGAGGCTGCCGAGCGGCACAACGCGTGCATCGCGACATAGCGGGAGCACGGGAGAGGACGCGGGAGCACGGGACAGGACGCGGGAGCACGGGAGAGGACGCGGGAGCACGGGACAGGAGGTCAGGACGCGAGACCGGCCTGCGTCCGCGCGGCGATCTCCCGTGCCTCGACCGGCGTCAGGTCGCGGTAGCGCTTGGCCCGCGCCAGCGCGTCGGCGAGCTCGTCCCTGTCGAGCCGCACTACGTACGCCCAGGTGCCCCGCTGGAATCGCCAACCCTCCGCGAGCGGCCCGGCGTCGACGACGTCGAAGCCGATCTCGTCGATGAGACCTGCCACGACGGCCTTGGCCGTGGTGTCGTCCCCGGCGATGGGCAGGGCCTGGCGGCCGGGGGTGCCCGGCGGCGTCCCGTGGGTGGCGAGGTGCCCCCACGGGATGGTGTTGAACGCCTTGACCACCTGCGACGTCGGCAGGTGCGCCTGAAGCAGCTCACTCACCGTCGTGGACTCGTCGTCGAGCTCCGGGATCCGCCCGTCCCGGGCGGCGTAGTAGTTGTCCGTGTCGACGACGATCACGTCGGCGAGGGGGTCGACGGGGACCTCCCGGAAGGCCTTGAGCGGGATCGACACGACGGCGAGGTCGGCCGCGAGGGCCGCCTCCGTGGGGGTCGCCGCCCAGGCGTGCGGCCCGAGCTCGGCGACGAGGTCGGCGAGCGTCTCCGGGCGGCGTGAGTTGCTGACGACGACGTCCCGGCCGGTCCCGACGAAGAGCCGGGCCAGGGTGGAGCCGATCCGCCCCGCGCCGATGAGGCCGATCGTGTTGACCTCGCCAGCCGTCTCCACCATCGCCCCTCCCTTCCGCTCGAGCTGCTGCTCGCCGATCTGAACGTTGATCTGCTCCGGGGCAACCCGCGCCGCTGCGGTCTTCTTCCCCTCGCACCCGAGTGGAGCGGCCGTCCGTCTAGCATGTCGCGATGCTGCTCGTCTTCGGCGTCCGGGCCTTGGCCGCCGTCGTGACGACGGGGTTGTTCCACTGCCCGTCCTGCGGCGGTGACCGTCGGTACCGGCTGCTCCGGCCGAGGATGTGGGTCCACGTGTTCTGGGTCCCGTTGGTGCCGCTGCGGCCGGGCGAGACGTACGTCGAGTGCGACGGCTGCCCCGGTCGCTTCCACCCCGGGGTGCTCGAGGTTCCCACGTCCGAGCGGCTCGCCGAGGTCCTTTTCCGGGGCACCCGCACCGCGGCGGCGTACGTGCTCGTCGGCCTGTTGGCGACCCCTCGGCCCGGCTGGGCGGGGCCGCAACCCGAGGCGGACGACCTCGGCCGGGCGCTCGGCGTCCTGCAGCGGCCGCTGGGGCCGGACTACTCCCGGGACCTCCTCGTCGCCGACCTCGCGGCGCACTGGGAGGGCACCGACTTCGAGGTCCTCCACCAGCTCTCCGGCCAGCTCACCGCGCTGGGCAAGGAGGGCCTGCTACGCGGGCTCGCCGACCTCGTGCTCGCGCTCAGCCGCGGCGGCGAACCCGACTGGCGACGCATCGCCGAGGTCGCCGCGGCTCTCGGCGTCACGCCCGTCCACCGTCGGGGCATCGTCGAGGAGGCCACGGCGCGGGCGCGGGAGTGAGGCCGGGACCGAAGGCCTTCGAGCCCTCGACCGGGCCGGCTCGGCCGGCCTCCGCTCGATCGTCGCGTTCAGCGCGGCCCCGATCA
The DNA here is from genome assembly GCA_035541595.1 of Kineosporiaceae bacterium. Classification (GTDB taxonomy): domain Bacteria; phylum Actinomycetota; class Actinomycetes; order Actinomycetales; family Kineosporiaceae; genus DATKNA01. The sequence continues at coordinate 21,170 of DATKNA010000192.1, forward strand.
GGACCGCGAGTGCGAGCAGGTAGAACCAGACGAGCAACGCCACGGGCGCAGCCAGGGGGCCGTACACCGAGGCGCGCCCGACGCCCCCGAGGCCGCCGCCGACGACGCCGCGCAGGCCGACGCTGGCGATCACCCACAGCCCCAGCGCGACGGCGGCGCCGGGGAGGCAGCGCCGCCACGGGGACCGCACCGGCGGCGCGAGGTGGTACAGCGTCGTCACGGCGGCCACCGCCACGAGCACCAGGACGACCCAGTACAGGGCGCCCACCCACGCCGCGGAGTCGTCGCCGGTGCCGAGCCGCTGCCGGGCGACGTCCTCCAGCAGGCCGGGACCCAACAGGAGCAGGGGCACGACGACGACCGCACCGGCCAGAGCCAGGAGGTACAGGCGCAGGGAGAGCAACCGGGTGCGGACGATGCCCCGGCGGCCGCCCAGCCCGTACATGATCGTGATGGTGTCGAGGTAGACGTTCAGCGCCCGCGACCCCGACCAGACCGAGAGCAGGAACCCCAGCGAGACGATCTCCGGCCGCCCGGCCCGGACGACCACGTCGAAGGTCCGCAGGATCACCCCGTGCACGACGTCCGGCGTGAGCACGGTGGCGGCCAGCTCGGCGAGCCGGCCGCGCAGGTCGCCCAGGAGGTCGGTGCCCAGGCCGCGGCCCACGTACCCGGCGGACGCGACGAGCCCGAGGACGAACGACGGCAGCGAGAGCAGGGCGAAGAAGCCCGCCTCGGCGGCCAGCCCGGTGACCCGGTAGCGCAGGCACGTGCGCACGGTGTCCGCGGTGAGGTCGGCGAGGTCGGCGAGGTCGCCGACGTCGGCGACCGGGGTTCGCGGCACTCCGTCACGGTAGCCAGCCGCTTACGCTCCGCGGCGTCGCCGCGCCTATGCGCGCGTTATCCTCGACCGTGACGGGTCGCTACGGTGGCCTTCGTGGCGGACACCCACGACGGCTGCGGCCTCGTCCCGGCGCCCGTCGATCTCCACCTCGCCGGCACGCACCCGGCTCTCCCGGAGACTCTCGGCCGGCACGCCGCGCAGGAGCCTGCCGGTTTCCTCCCACCGGTCCCCGGGGAGGCGCGCCGCGATCCGGGACAGGCCCGATAACGGCACCTCGACGGGGCGGGGTGGCCGCCACCGCAAGAATGAAGAGCTCACCGTCACTCTGGTTGGGAAGTCATGGAAACCTGGCCCGGCAATCCCTACCCGCTCGGCGCGACCTTCGACGGCGCCGGGACGAACTTCGCGCTCTTCTCCGAGGCCGCCGAGCGCGTGGAGCTGTGCCTGATCAACAGCGACGGCCAGGAGCAGCGGGTCCCGATGGCCGAGGTCGACGGGTTCGTGTGGCACGTCTACGCTCCCCGGGTCGGTCCGGGCCAGCGGTACGGCTACCGCGTCCACGGCGCGCACGACCCGGGCGCGGGCCAGCGGTGCAACCCCCACAAGCTGCTCCTGGACCCCTATGCGAAGGCGGTGGAGGGGCAGATCGACGGTGACGAGTCGCTGTTCTCTTACCGGTTCGACGATTTCGGCGCGTTCAACGACGCCGACAGCCTCGGGCACACCATGCTCTCGGTCGTCGTCGGGACGTCGTTCGACTGGGGCAACGACCGCCCGCCGCGCCGGGAGTACCACGAGACAGTGATCTACGAGGCGCACGTCAAGGGCCTGACGATGACGCACCCCGGCGTGCCCGCGGAGATGCGGGGGTCGTACGCCGCCCTGGGACACCCCAGCGTGATCCAGCACTTCACCGACCTCGGCGTCACCGCCATCGAGCTCATGCCGGTGCACCAGTTCGTCCAGGACACGACGTTGCTCGACAAGGGGCTGTCGAACTACTGGGGCTACAACACGATCGGCTTCTTCGCGCCGCACAACGCCTACTCCTCCGCGGGCCAGCGGGGCCAGCAGGTGCAGGAGTTCAAGGCGATGGTGCGCGCTCTCCACGAGGCGGGCATCGAGGTGATCCTCGACGTCGTCTACAACCACACCGCCGAGGGCAACCACAGGGGCCCGACGCTGTGCTTCCGCGGCATCGACAACGCCGCCTACTACCGGCTCGTCGACGGTGACCCGGCGCACTACTACGACACCACCGGCACCGGGAACAGCCTGCTCATGCGGCACCCGCACGTGCTCCAGCTGATCATGGACTCGCTGCGGTACTGGGTCACGGAGATGCACGTCGACGGCTTCCGGTTCGACCTCGCCGCCACCCTGGCCCGGCAGTTCCACGAGGTGGACCGGCTGAGTGCGTTCTTCGACATCGTCCAGCAGGACCCGGTCATCTCCCAGGTCAAGCTCATCGCGGAGCCCTGGGACGTCGGCGAGGGTGGCTACCAGGTCGGCAACTTCCCCCCACTGTGGACCGAGTGGAACGGCAAGTACCGGGACACGGTCCGGGACTTCTGGCGGGGCGAGCCGTCCACGCTCGGCGAGTTCGCCTCGCGCATCACCGGGTCCAGCGACCTGTACCAGGACGACGGCCGGCACCCCATGGCCAGCATCAACTTCGTCACCGCGCACGACGGGTTCACCCTGCGCGACCTCGTCTCGTACAACGACAAGCACAACGAGGCGAACGGTGAGGGCGGCGTCGACGGCGAGAGTCACAACCGCTCCTGGAACTGCGGGGCGGAGGGCGAGACCGACGACGAGGACGTGATCGAGCTGCGCAGCCGCCAGGAGCGCAACTTCCTCACCACGCTCCTGCTGTCCCAGGGCGTGCCCATGATCCTGCACGGCGACGAGATGGGCCGCACGCAGCGCGGCAACAACAACGTCTACTGCCAGGACAACGAGTTGTCCTGGGTGGACTGGACGTCCCACGAGCGGTGGGCGCAGCTGCTGGCCTTCACGCAGCGGCTGGTGGCGCTGCGCCGGGACCATCCGGTGTTCCGCCGCCGCCGGTTCTTCAAGGGCGCGGCCGCCGAGGGCGGGCAGAGCGACATCGGGGACATCGCCTGGTTCACGCCGGCGGGCACGCAGATGCAACAGTCCGACTGGCACAACGGGGACGCGCGGGCCGTGGCCGTGTTCCTCAACGGCGAGCGCATCCAGGAGCCCGACAAGCGCGGCCAGCGGATCCTGGACGACTCCTTCATCGTGATCTTCAACGCCCACCACGAGGACCTGGAGCTCACCCTCCCGCCGAAGGAGTACGGCACCTGGTGGTCGGTCGTGATCGACACCGCGGACGACGGCACGTGGGCGTCGGACAGCGGGGACACCTTCGCACCCGGTGACGTCCTCGTCGCCTCGCCGCGGTCCACGATCGTGCTGCGCCGGCCACTCGAGGTCGACGCCAGGGGCGCGCTGACCGCGGCGGCCACCCAGGACCCGGTGACCCCGTCGGCCGCGCGCGCCGCCAGGCCCGGGGGAACCGACGCCGACCGACCCGCGGCCGAGGCGGCGGGCACCGGCAGGGGCCGGGCTCCGCTCCCGCCGCCGCGGCCCGCCCTGCGACGGACCGACGACGGAGGGTCCGCGTGACACGACGGGCCCCGGACGTCCCGGGCGGGACCGCCGCGGGCCGGAGCACGCCGGAGCTCACCACGCAGGACCTCACCACGCAGGAGCTCATGGAGGAGCAGTCCCGGGATCGGCCGGCTCCGAGCGCGACCTACCGCGTCCAGGTGCGCCCCGGGTTCGGTTTCGACGACGTCGCCGCCGTCGCGGACCACCTCGCGGCTCTCGGCGTCTCGCACGTCTACCTGTCCCCCATCCTGGCCGCCACCCCGGGGTCGCAGCACGGCTACGACGTCGTCGACCACGGCCGCCTCAACGAGGACGCGGGCGGGCGGGCGGCGTTCGACCGGATGGTCGCCGAGCTCCACCGGTGCGGGCTGCGCGCCCTCGCCGACGTCGTCCCCAACCACATGGCCGTGCCCACCCCGGTGCGGCTCAACGCCCAGCTGTGGTCCGTGCTGCGGGACGGCCCGGAGTCGCCGTTCGCGCGCTGGTTCGACGTGGACTGGACCGTCCCCGACCACGCGGTGCTGATGGCCGTCCTCGGCGACCGCATCGGCACCGTGCTGCGCAACGGGCAGCTCACCGTCGACCGTGCCGGCGACGAGCCGGTGCTGCGCTACTTCGAGCACGAGTTCCCGATCAGGCCGGGCACCGAGGACCTCCCGCTGGAGGAGCTCGTCGACCGGCAGTGGTACCGCCTCGCCTGGTGGCGGGTCGCGGACGACGAGCTCAACTACCGGCGGTTCTTCGACGTCGGCACCCTCGCGGCCTTGCGCACGGAGGACCCCCGGGTCTTCGCCGCGACGCACGCCCTGCTGCTCGAGCTGGTCGAGGCCGGGGCGCTGCAGGGGCTGCGGATCGACCATCCCGACGGCCTTGCGGACCCGCGCGGGTACCTGCGCCGTCTCGACGAGGCGACCGGCGGGGCGTGGGTCGTCGTCGAGAAGATCCTCGAGGCGGACGAGCAGCTCCCGGCGGACTGGCCCTGCGCCGGCACCACCGGGTACGACAGCCTGCAGCGGGTGGGCGGGCTCTTCGCCGACCCGGCGGGCGCGGCCCCGCTCGGCGAGCTGCTCACCGAGCTGACCGGGGAACCGACCGAGATCGCCGCCGTGGTCGAGCAGGCCAAGCGCGAGATCGTCGAGCAGAGCCTGTACACCGAGGTCAACCGGCTCGTCGACCTGCTCGCGGTCATCTGCCACGATGACATCACGCTGCGCGACCACACCCGCCGTCAGCTCTGGCTCTGCCTCGTCGAGCTGCTCGTCGCGTTCGACCGCTACCGCGCCTACGTCGTCCCCGGCGAGGCGGCTCCGGCGGAGAGCGTGGAGGTCGTCGATCACGCCGTGGAGCGGGCCCGGCCGCGCCTGCCCGAGGACGCCTGGGAGGCCCTCGACCTCGTCCGCGACCTCGTGCTCGGGCGCCGGGTCGGCCGCGGGGCGAGGGGCTGGCAGGACGCCGCCCGCCGCGCCGAGTTCGTCATCCGGTTCCAGCAGACCTGCGGGCCGGTCATGGCGAAGGGGGTCGAGGACACGGCCTTCTACCGGTGGCACCGGCTGGTGGCGCTGAACGAGGTGGGCGGCGACCCTGGTCGCCTCGGCGTTCCGCCGGAGGAGTTCCACGCCTTCGCCGCGATGCTCCAGGCCGGCCGGCCCGGGACCATGACGACCCTCTCGACCCACGACACCAAGCGCTCGGAGGACCTGCGCGCCCGCATCCTGGCGATCAGCGAGGTGCCGCAGGAGTGGGCGGCGGCCGTCCGCGGCTGGATGGAAGCCGCCGGGAAGTACGGGTCCCCCGAGGGCTGGCCTGACGCCGGGACCGCCTACCTCCTCTGGCAGACGCTCGTCGGAACCTGGTCCCCCGCCGGTCCGCTGGCCGCGCGCCGGCTCCGCGAGTACTTGACCAAGGCGATGCGCGAGGCCAAGCAGACCACCTCATGGGTGCGTCCGGACGAGGCCTACGAGAAGGCGGTTCACGCCTACGCGGACGCCGTCCTCCGCGACGGGGAGATCCTGGCCTCCCTGGGCACCTTCGCCGCGGCGCTCGACCCCGCGGCCCGGGTGATCGTGCTCGGACAGAAGCTCGTCCAGCTCGCCATGCCCGGCGTCCCCGACGTCTACCAGGGCTGCGAGCTCGTCGACCTGTCCCTCGTCGACCCCGACAACCGGCGCGACGTCGACTTCGACGAACGCCGGGCCCGGCTGGCACGGCTGGACGCCGGCGACGAGCCGGCCGATCTGGACGACGAGAAGCTCCTGGTCACCTCGCGCCTGCTGCGGGTGCGCCGGGAGCATCCGGAGTGGTTCGCCGGTCCGGCGTCCGCCTACGTGCCGCTGCCGACGTCGACCGGCAACGCGGTGGCGTTCGGGCGCGGCACGGCCGACGGACCCGAGGTCCAGGCGGTCGCCGTGGCCACCCGGCTCGCGGTCGCTCTCGAGCGGCACGGCGGGTGGGCCGAGCACACGCTGACCCTGCCCGAGGGGAGGTGGCGTGAGGTGCTCACGGGCCGGGAGGCCGCCGGCGGGAACGTCCGGCTGGCCGACCTGCTGACGGGCCTGCCGGTCGCGTTCCTGGTCCGCGCCTGACGCCGTGTCGTCCCACCCTCTTCCCACCCCCGGTGTCCGGATGTCGTTCCAAGCGACCCGAGACCTCTGGGGTGGCGGACGGCCGACCCGCTGGCAAGGGTTGAGAGGTGCACCGGTTCTCCGTCTGGGCCCCCCGGGCGTCAGCCGTCGACCTGATCCTGCCCGCCGACGAGCGCCGTCTGCCCATGCACGTCGACGGCGACAGCCGGTGGACCCTGGACGTCGCCGACGCCGGGCACGGCACGGACTACGGCTTCAGTCTCGACGGCGGCCGACCCCTCCCGGACCCGCGCAGTCCGTGGCAGCCGGCCGGCGTGCACGCACCGAGCCGCGTGTTCGACACCTCTCGGCATGCCTGGCAGGACGGCGGCTGGCGTGGGCGCAGCGCCCTCGGCGGGGTGTTCTACGAGCTGCACATCGGCACGTACACCCCGCAGGGGACGCTCGACGCCGCGGCGAGCCGTCTCGACCACCTGGTCGAGCTCGGGGTCGACGTCGTGGAGGTCATGCCGGTCGCCGCCTTCGACGGCCGTTGGGGCTGGGGGTACGACGGCGTGGACCTGTACGCGGTGCACGAGCCGTACGGCGGCCCCGCCGCCCTGCAGCGCTTCGTCGATGCCTGCCACCGCCGGGGTCTGGCCGTCTGCCTCGACGTCGTCTACAACCACGTCGGCCCGTCGGGGAACTACCTGGGCGAGTTCGGGCCGTACTTCACCGGCGGGCACACCACCCCCTGGGGCGATGCGGCCAACCTGGACGACGAGGGCTGCGAGCACGTCCGCCGGTGGATCGTCGACAACGCGCTGCGCTGGTTCGCCGACTTCCACCTGGACGCGTTGCGCCTGGACGCCGTCCACGCCCTCGTCGACGACTCGCCGCGGCACCTGCTCGCGCAGCTCTCCGACGAGTCCGCCGCGCTGTCGGCGCGGCTGGGCCGGCCGCTGTCGCTGGTGGCCGAGAGCGATCTGAACGATCCTCGGATGATCGAACCGACGAGCGCCGGCGGCCTCGGGATGACCGCGCAATGGAGTGACGACCTGCACCACGCCCTGCACGCCTGGCTCACCGGCGAGACCCAGGGCTACTACGTCGACTTCGGCTCCGTCGAGGATGTCGCACGCACGCTGACGCGGGTGTTCAGGCACTCCGGCGGCTACTCGACGTTCCGCGGGAGGACCTGGGGCCGGCCGGTCGACCCGGCTCGGCACCGTGGCCACCGGTTCCTGGGCTATCTGCAGGATCACGATCAGGTGGGCAACCGCGCCAGGGGCGACCGGATCAGCGCGTCCGTCTCGGTGGGCCGTCAGGCGGTCGGCGCGGCCCTGTCCATGGCCTCGGCGTTCACCCCGATGATCTTCATGGGTGAGGAGTGGGCGGCGTCCACGCCCTGGCGGTTCTTCACCGACTTCCCCGACCCGGCGCTCGGCGCCGCCGTCCGGGAGGGGCGGCGGTCCGAGTTCGCACGGTACGGCTGGAACGTCGCCGACGTCCGCGACCCGCAGGACTCCGCGACGCGGGACGCGAGCGTGCTCGACTGGACCGAGCTCGGCACGCAGCCGCACGCCCGGGTGCTGGCCTGGTACCGCGCGCTGACCGCGCTGCGCCGCGACGCACCCGATCTGCAGGCCGACGACCTGCGCGAGGTCCGGGTCGAGACCGGGCCCGACCGGCTGACGATGCGCCGCGGGGGTCTCGACGTGCACGTCAACATCGGCCCGTCGGCGCAGCAGTTCCCGGCGCCGGCCGCCGCCGAGGTGCTGCTCGCCTGGGGGCGCGTAGAGATCGCCGAAGGCGTGCTCGTGCTTCCCCCGGACAGTGTCGCGATCGTTCGCCGGGGCGCGTCGTCGGGGGCTGCGTCGTGAGGCCGGCCGCCCGGCGGAGCTGCGCACCGGGCGGCACCGGCCGAGCAGACCGCCAGCTGGCACGGTCTTCGCGGGTCAGCCTTCGCCGCGGGCGACGAGTCCGGAGCCCTCGCGGGCGAGCGCGACGAGCCGCGAGGTCGCCCGGCGGTACTTCTTCCGGTAGCCGCCGGCCAGCATCTCGTCGCTGAAGAGCCGGTCCAGCGGGTCCCCGCCGGCGAGCACCGGCACGTCCCGGTCGTACAGCCGGTCGGCCAGCACGACGAGCCGCAGGGCGACCATCTGGTCGTCGAGGCGGTGCACGTTGCGCACGCACACGGCGCGGACGCCGTCGAGCAGGGCGCCGTACCGGCTGGGATGGACCGATGTCAGGTGCGTCAGCAGCGCATCGAAGTCGTCGAGCGTGGCGTCGGCGCGGCGGCGCGCCTCGGCCACGACGACCTCGTCGGCCAGTGGGTGCGGCGCCGGGGGCAGTCCCCGGTGCCGGTAATCCTCCCCCTCCACCCGGACGACGTCGAAGTGCGACGCCAGGCCCTGGATCTCGCGCCGGAAGTCGTCGGCGGCGAACCGGCCCTCGCCCAGCGCGTCGGGCAGGGTGTTGGAGGTGGCGGCCAGCCGGACGCCGCCGTCGACGAGCTCGCGCAGCAGCCGTGACATCAGCATGGTGTCGCCGGTGTCGTCGAGTTCGAACTCGTCGACGCAGACGAGCTGGAACCGGGACAGTCCCTCGACGGTGCCGCGGAAGCCCAGCGCGCCGACGAGGTGCGTGTACTCGACGAACGTCCCGAAGGCGGCCGGGCCCGGTACGGCGTGCCACAGCGAGGCGAGCAGGTGCGTCTTGCCCACGCCGAACCCTCCGTCGAGGTACACGCCGGCTGGCCCCCGACGTGCCGGCCGCCCGGCGAAGGGCCACCATCGGGCCCCGCCACGCGAGCCGCCGGCTACACCGGCCGCGACGTCCGTGGCGAAGGCCTCGAGCCGGTGTACGGCCCGCGCCTGGCTCGGGTGATCCGGGTCGGGGAGGTAGGTCGAGAACCGTTCACCGGCGAATCGGGGCGGTGGCGTCAGCTCGGCGAGCAGGCGCTCCGGCGGGACGCGCGGGTCGCGGTCGACGAGGTGCGCCGGGGCGTTCGCCGTCGCCGGCTGCTGGTGGGACGGTCCCGCCGCGGCGGGGCCCGCCGGACGGTCGGGGGCGTCCACGCCAGCAGCGTAGGCGTGACCGGACGCCGGAGCCGTCCCGGGCGCGTGGGAGGATCGACCCAGGCAGACGTGCCGGGAGCGAGAGGTGAGCGGGATGGGCGAGCCCGGGGACGTGCCGAGCGATCTCCCCGAGACGATGGCCGGCATCGTCGAGGACTTCCGCTCGCTCTCCGAACGCGACCGGCTGCAACTCCTCCTGGACTTCAGTCGCGAGCTGCCACCGCTGCCGCGGCGGCTGAGTGAGCACAGAGAGCGGATGGAGCCGGTGCCGGAGTGTCAGTCCCCGGTGTTCCTGCTCGTCGACGTCGGCCGCGACGGCCGCGTGCACGTCTACGTCGACGCGCCCGAGGAGGCACCGACCACCCGCGGGTTCGCCGGCATCCTGCGCGAGGGTCTGGACGGACTGACCGCGTCCGAGGTGCTCGCCGTCCCGGACGACGTCCCCGAGCGACTGGGTATCGGCGGCGCGGTGAGCCTGCTGCGGCTGCGCGGCATGGCGGGCATGCTCGCCGGGATCAAGCGGCAGGTCCGCGCGAAACAGCCCGCGGCGTGAGTTGCCCTGTGTCAAGCCGCCGTCGGTTGATCTTGGTTGAGGATGCGTTGGAGGGCGTT
>DATKNA010000193.1:0-30107 GCA_035541595.1 Kineosporiaceae bacterium
ATCGAGTACTGCTACCTCGACGGCCGCACCAGGAACCGGCAGGCGGTGCTGGAGGAGTTCAAGACCGGGAACGCACCGGTGTTCCTGATCAGCCTCAGGGCCGGCGGCTTCGGCCTCAACCTGACGGAAGCGGATTACTGCATCCTGCTCGACCCGTGGTGGAATCCGGCGGTCGAGTCCCAGGCCGTCGACCGCCTCCACCGCATCGGCCAAACCCGGAAGGTGATGGTGTACCGGCTGGTGGCCAAGGACACCATCGAGGAGAAGGTCATGGCGCTCAAGGCTGCCAAGACCGAGCTGTTCGACAGCGTGCTGAGCGAGGGCAGCTTCGCGTCGGCCTCGCTGACGGCGTCCGACGTGCGCGGGCTCCTGGAGTAGTCAGCCGTGCCTGCTGGCTCCTGGGCCGTCGACCTCGCCGGCTGACACCGTCGGGTCCTGACGGGCGGGACGCTCCGTACGACGTCGCCGCGCTGGCAGACGAGCTCAGCCACGCACTCGCCTGCGCCCCGGGCTCGACCAGCTGGCCGGCCGGTTCCGCCTGGTGTACTACGACCAGCGTGGGCGGGGGCGGTCGGCCGACGGCGTCTCGGCCAGTAAGGTCACATCCAGTCGGAGGTCGAGGATCCTGAGCCGTCCGGTCCTGGCTCGAAGTGATTCCGCGGCCGTGCCGGTCACTCCTCGGGCGGCCTCCTGGCGATGGAGTACGCGGTCCGCCTCTGGTCGTCCGCCGGCTGGGGTCGAACGTCGCCACGGTGCCGGTGCTGACCGCCCGGGCGATCGAGGAGCGGCCGAACGAGCAGACCTGGTTCCGACCGGACTTCGACCTCTCGGCGGGCCTGCGGCGGCTGCACGTCCTGACCGAGTGCGGGCACTTCGCCTACCTCGAACGTCCTGACCATGTGGAGGAGCTCGTCGGCGGGTTGCTCGACGCCTGACGTCGCGCGCCGTGAGTCCTGTTCGCCTTCCATCCCGTGCACGCTCGCCTTCCCTCCGTGCACGCGTTGGACGACGATGCACGCGTTGTGCGGCGTGTCGCGGGCGCGTGCGGCGTGACAACGCGTGCATCCCCGCACAACGCGTGCGCGCGCAGGTCCCGGCGCACCGCGTGCGCGCGCAGGTCCCGGCAGCGGGGTGAGCCGGATCGAGGGGGGTCCACCCGGATCAGGACCAAAGGCCTCCGGGGGACCGCCTGGTGGCCCTGACCAGGCCACGGTCATCGGAACGAGCCTTGGTGGCAACGGCGAGCACGCCGCGTCGAGCAAGGAGACGAACATGACCCCGCGGACCCCGCAGGCGGCGGCTCCGGCAACCGCCGCGCGCCCCCCGCCCTGCCGGCGCGCGCCTCCTTCGTCGGCTTCGGGCAGTACCGGGAGCGGCTCGCCGTGGTCCAGCGCTACCCCTTCCTGACGTAGCCGCACCCCTGACACACCACCCCGGGCCGATGCCTCGCAGGTTCGGCCCGCCACACGACCGGGCCCCGGGACGGGCCACCGCCGCACCGCGGTCACCCCTCCCGGGGCCGTTGCGCATCTCTCCCGTCCACACCCGGCCCGGTCCGCCGGTGGCCGACCATCCGACCCGTCCCGATCCCACCTGCACCGTCCGCTCCCGCGGGAGGACCCGATGACCAGCACGGCGCTGCCCGCGCTGACCCGGCAGCAGATCCTCGACCTCGCGCGTGCCGCGCACCAGGCACCCTCCATCCACAACAGCCAGCCCTGGCGCCTGCGCGCGACCGCCGACGGCCTCGACCTCGACGAGGACCCGACCCGGGCGCTGCGCGGGGTCGACCCCACCGGCCGCGAGCGGCTCATCTCGTGCGGGGCCGCGGTGTACAACGCCGAGGTCGCCCTGTCCCGGCTCGGCCGCTCGCCGCTGGTGACCGTCCTGCCGGACGGTTCCGACAGCCCGCGGGTGGCCGGGTTGCGCGCCGGGACGCCGAGCCCGCCGACGCCGCAGATCGAGGACCTGTACCGGGCCATCTGGGAGCGCCGGACGCACCGCCGGATCTTCATGGCGAGTCACTCCATCGACGCCCTGCTCCCCGCCCTGCAGCAGGCGGTCGCGCCGTTCGGCGTCCGGCTCGCAGTCGTGCCCGCTTCCCGACGGGCGGCGTTCGCCCAGCTCCTGTGGGACGCCGTCCAGCGCCAGGTGCACGACGAGGCGGCTCAGGAGGATCTTGCAGAGTGGACCCGGCCGGACCGCGCGAACGACGGGATCCCGGCGCAGTCCCAGGCGACGGCGCCGTTCCCGGTCGACGGGCTGCTCACTCGGACGCGTCCGCAGAGCGAGTCCGCCCCGGCCTGGGTCGTCGACGACCTGGCCCAGGGCACCGTGGTCGTCCTGCTGACCCGGCGCGACGACCGCCGGCAGTGGGTCCAGACCGGGCGGGGGTTGGAGGCGCTGCTCCTGCACGCCACCGTCAAGGGGCTGGTCGCGTCCTTCCTCAACCAGGCCGTCCAGCAGGCCGACTTCCGCCCGCTCCTGGTCCGCCTCCTCGGCGAGGTCGGCCATCCGCAGCTCGTGCTGCGGATCGGCGAGTCCCTCGTGAGCGTGCCGCCGACACCACGCCGCCCGCTCGGCGAGGTGCTCGAGGGGTGACCACGGAGGTGGCCCGGGGGTGGCGAGCCGAGGGCCGCTCACGGGGACCCGCGGGTCGAGGGTTGGCCGACCGGCACAGCGGAGTCGGCTACCGTCGTCCTCGTGATGTCGCCCGGCTCGCAGGGCCCCGGCGCGCGCGCGGCAGCGTGGCCACCGGTCTCCGTCGTCGTCCCCGTCCTCAACGAGGAGCGGCACCTGGAGGCGGCGGTGACCAACGTCCTCGAGCAGGACTACCCGGGCAGCATGGAGGTCGTGCTCGCCGTCGGCCCGAGCCGCGACCGCACCGCCGCCGTCGCCGCCCGGCTCGCCGCCGCCGATCCGCGGGTGCACATCGTGGAGAACCCGACGGGACGCACTCCCGCGGGCCTCAACGCCGCGATCAAGGGAAGCACCGGGGACGTCGTCGTCCGGGTGGACGCGCACAGCGAGCTGTCCGGAGGGTACGTCCGGCGGGCCGTCGAGATCCTCGAGCACACCGGCGCCGACAATGTCGGCGGCCTCATGCTCGCCCGCGGCCGCACCCCGTTCGAGCGCGCCGTCGCCTGCGCCATGGGCAGCCGGTTCGGCATCGGCGGCGCCCGGTTCCACGTCGGCGGCGAGGAGGGCGAGGCCGAGACGGTCTACCTCGGGGTCTTCCGGCGCTCCACCCTCGACCGGCTGGGTGGCTTCGACGAGCACTTCCACCGGGCCCAGGACTGGGAGCTGAATCACCGGATCCGCAGCTCCGGCGGGACCATCTGGTTCTCGCCCGAGCTCTCGGTCACCTACCGCCCGCGGTCCACCTGGCAGGCCCTGGCCCTGCAGTTCTTCCGGACGGGGCGGTGGCGCCGCCAGGTCACCCGCCGCTACCCCGAGACGGCGAGCCTTCGCTACCTGGCCCCGCCGATCACCGTTGTCGCGATGGCCGCGGGCACGCTGGCGGGCCTGGTCGGCGCCGTGACCGGTCCGGGATGGCTGCGTCTGGGCTGGATGGTGCCCGGCGGGTACGTCGCGGCCGTCCTGATCGGGAGCCAGGTGATCGCCGGTCGCGACGAGCCGGCCGACGCCGGCGAGCGCGCGTGGTTGCCGGTCGTCGTCGCCACGATGCACCTCGCCTGGGGCGCCGGGTTCCTGGTCCCGTTGCGCAGGCTCGGCCGGCACTCGCCCGCCGTCCGCCGGTTCAAGCAGAAGGTGCGCGCGTGACGGCGGCGCGACCGGCAGCCCGTCGTCGCGTCCTCGCCCTCGCTCAATCCGCCGTCGCCGGCGACGCCCGCGTGCTGCGCGAGGCGGAGGCGCTGGCCACGGCCGGTTACGAGGTGCACATCATCGGGCGGGGCGTGCCGCCGGGGTTCGAGCCGCCGGCGGGCGTCGGCGTCGACTCGGTGGGCAGGAGCGCCGGGCTCCGCCCGGGCGCGGCCGCGCCGGGCTCGGCGCCCCGGCCGGCCCAGGGCCGGCCCGGCCTCGCGGCCGCCCGCTGGCTGCTGCTCCCCGAGCACCGCGCCCGGGTCGAGGGCGCCTGGCGGGCCGCCGCGGCGGGCCGCATCGAGGCCTACCTCGCGTCGGGGCCGCCCGACGTCGTGCACGCCCACGACTTCAACACCCTCGAGGTGGCCGCCGGGGTGGCCGACCGCACCCGCGCCGCCCTCGTCTACGACGCGCACGAGCTGTGGGCGGGGCGCGCCGTCGTCGGCCGGCCGGATCCGGTGCGTCGCCGGCGGGACGCCCGCCGGGAGGACGCGCTGCTGGCGCGCGCCGACCTCGTGCTCACCGTGAGCGAGGGCATCGCCGAGCGCCTGCTCGCCCGCGGTGCGCGCCGGGTGGCCGTCGTCCGGAACTCCTTCCCGGCCCGGCCGGGGAGCTCGCCCCTGCCCGGGCGGCCTTCCGGGCTGGTCTACGCCGGCCGGATCGGACCGGGGCGAGACCTCGAGACGCTCGCCGCCGCCGCCCCCGCGCTGGCCGCGATCGGCGTCCGGCCGGTGGTCGTCGGGCCCCCGGACGCGAGCTACCTGACGCACTACCGGGCCCGGTCCGCGATGCGGGGGCGGCGGGGGGCCGGCGGCGACCTCGACCTCCGCCCGGTCACGCTGCCGCTGGACGAGGTCGACGAGGTCTACCGGTCGGCGGGCCTCGCGGTGGTCACCTTGGACGGCTCCTGCGACAACCACCGGCTCGCGCTGCCCAACAAGCTGTTCCACGCGATCCGGGCGGGCGTGCCCGTCGTCGCCGCCGACCTCCCCGAGCTGGCCCGGGTGGTGACCGAGGACCGGCTCGGTGCCACCTACCGGCCCGGCGACGCTGCGTCGCTGGCCCGGGCCGTCGCCGGGGTGGTCGAGCGCTATCCGGACGCCGTCGCCGCGGTCGCGACCGCGCAGGACCGCTACCGCTGGGAGCACGACGCCGCCGTCCTCACCGGCGCCTACGCGGCACTGCCGGTGGCCACGCCGAGCGGGGCGGTGTGAACCGCCGGGTCGCGATGGTCGTCCGCAACGCGGTCGCCGGCGATTCGCGCGTGCGCAAGTCGGCCGCCGCCCTGGCGGGCGCGGGCTGGGACGTCACCGTCCTCGGGACGAGCCCGGATCTCGACGAGCACCGGCTCGAGCTCGACGGGGTGCCCGTCGTCCTCGTCCCCGTGCGACCCGGGCTCGGCCCGGCGGACGCCGTCCTGCTCGCCGACCGGGACGTCGCGCTGCGCGGGCCGGGCCGCCTCCCCTGGTCGGCGCGCCGGCGCATCAGCCGGCCGGTCGGACCCCTGCGGGGGGCGGCCCGGCAGGTCGCCGGCGCCCTCACCCCCGGCGGCGGCTGGCGCCGGCTCGACCCGTGGGTCCAGGAGGTCGAGCTGGCCCTCGCCCCGCACGTCGAGGCGCTCGAGCCCGCGGTGGTGCACGCGCACGACCACCACACCGTGCCGCTCGCGGCCCGCTCGACCGCGGTCCTTGGGGCCCGCGGGACCGGGACGGTCTGGGTGCACGACGCGCACGAGCTCAGCGCAGCCACCGCGGACCGCGGCGCCCGGGGCCTGCGCGGACTGCTGCGCCGGCGGATGGTCGCAGGGATGCTGGCCGAGCTCGTCCCGACGGCGGCGGCCGTCGTCACCGTTTCGGAGGAGCTCGCCGACCGGCTGGCGGCCGACCTGCGGCTGGCGGCACGGCCGACCGTCGTCCTCAACGCCCCGCCCGTCGCGGCCGCCCGGCCGGCCCCGTCGCTGCGGCAGCGCGCCGGCCTCGGGCCCGAGGTGCCCCTTCTGGTCTACGCCGGCGGCCTCGCCCGGTCCCGCGGCGTCGACCTCGCCGTCCGGGCGCTGCCTCGGCTGCCCGGCGTCCATCTCGCCCTGGTCGCACCGGACGACGACCCGCAGCTGCCCGCCCTGCGCCGGCTCGCCGATGCGTTGGGGGCGGCCCAGCGGCTGCACGTCGTCCCCTACGTCGCACCGGACCAGGTCGTCGAGCACCTGCGCGGCGCGGACGCCGGCCTCGTCCCGCTGCGGCACCGGCCCAATCACGAGATCTCCCTGGTCACGAAGTACCTGGAGTACCTGCAGGCCGGCCTGCCGCTGGTGGTCAGCGACGTCCGGTCGATGGCCGCCTTCACCCGGGCCCACGGGTTGGGGGAGGTGTTCGCGGTCGGCGCGGGGGAGGAGCCGGACGGCGCCGCGCTCGCCGCCGCCGCCGCCCGGGTCCTGGCCGATCCGGGCCGCTACCGGGCCGCGCGCGCCGCCGCCGCGGCGACGATCGGACAACTCACCTGGGAGCGCCAGGCGCAGGTGCTGACCGGCCTCTACGACCGGTTCGTCCCGGCGAAGCCCGGGTCCGCTCCGTCGCGTCCGGACCGTCAGGGCCCCTCACTTCGGTAGGATCCAGACAAGGCACGGCGGCCAGCGAGGTCCGCTGCCATGCTCCCGGGTGCCCTCACCCGGCGGTGATCAAGGAATTTGTGGGCAACCTATTCCTTGATCACCACTGTAAGGACGTGGGCGTGTCGCGACGACGCGCACCCGTGCCGCACACCGACGAGACGACGATTCGAGGTCCATGTCCCCCCGCCGGCTGCGAGCCCCCACCCTCCGGCAGACCGTCCGTTCCAGCCGCCCGCGCATCGTCTACGTCGCCTTCTACTTCCCGCCCACCCGGGCCAGCGGCGTCTACCGCAGCAGGGCCACCGCCAACCACCTGGCCGCGGCGGGATGGGACGTCACCGTGATCACTCCGCAGCGGGAGTTCTTCACGCACTACATCAGCTCCTTCGACCCCAGCCTCGAGGCCACCGTGCGTGGCGACGTGCAGGTCGACCGGGTCCGGTTCCCGGGGCGGGCCTGGGAGCAGGACGTGCGCCGCTACTCCTGGCTGCGCGCGAACGTGCCGGCGCTGTCCAAGGCGATCAACACCAAGCTCGAGAACGCCGTCTTCCCCGAGCACTACTCGCCGTGGATCCCACGGGTCGTCCGGCACGTCCGCGAACTGCACCGGCGTACCCCGGTCGACCTCGTGCTGGCCACCGGCAACCCGTTCAGCGCGTTCGCCGCGGCCTGGGCGACCAGCCGCCTCACGGGCATCCCCTATGTCGTCGACTACCGCGACTCGTGGACGCTCGACCTCTTCGAGGACGCGCCCGCCTTCCCGCCGGGCCATCCCGCGTGGCGGTGGGAGCGGCGGATCCTCGACCGCGCCGCCCGGATCGTCTTCGTCAACGACCCGCTGCGCGACTGGCACGCGGCTCGCTATCCCCGGGACGCGGACCGCATGCTCGTGGTCCAGAACGGCTACGAGCCGGAGATCCTGGGCGACGTCCCGCCCCCGCTTCCGGTCCTCACGGACGGCGTCGAGCGCCCGCTGCGCTTCGGCTACATGGGCACCCTGACCCAGCACGTCCCGGTCGGGCCCTTCCTCCACGGGTGGCGCCTGGCGCGAGGGTCCGACCCACGTCTGGCCGCGGCCACGATGCACGTGTTCGGGCACCTCGGCTTCTTCCCCGCCTCCGCGCACACGCTGCGGGCCAGGCTGCCGCGCGACGGCGAGGACGGCGTGCACTACCAGGGTTCGGTGCCCAAGGCCGACGTCAGCCGTGCCTACGCCGGGCTGGACGTCCTGGTGCTGATGCTCGCCGGTGGCCGCTACGTGACCTCCGGAAAGGTCTACGAGTACATGGCCGCGGGCCGCCCGATCGTCAGCGTGCACGACCCCGGCAGCGCGGCCGCCGGACCGTTGACGGGCTACCCGCTCTGGTTCCCGGTCCGCGAGGTCACCGGCCCCGAGGTCGCGCGGGTGGTGCGGGAGGCGGCGGACGCCGCCCGCGTCGCCGATCCCGCGCTCGCGGCGGCGGCCCGAGCCCACGCGGCGCGGTTCACCCGCGACGCCCAGCTCGCCGGCTTCGAGCACGAGCTGCGGGCGCTCGTCGGCCGGACGTGGGACGACGCCCCGGCCCCCCGACCCGCCGGCCAGGATCGGCTCCCGGAGGTGGCACGTGCCTGAGACGCTGACCGTCGTCACGCCCTGGTACCCCTCGCCGAACAAGCCGTTCCAGGGCTCCTTCGTCGAATCGATGGTGCGGGCGGTGCGGCCGATCACCGGCCGGCTCGACGTGCTCGCGACGGAGGATTGGATCGCCCCGCGCGGCCTCTTCGTCCGGCGTGCGCAGCGCCGGCACTACCGCGACGTCACAGCGAGCGCGGTCCGGCCCGTGCTGCAGGACGGCGCGTGGCTCACCCGGCTGCCCGTGCTCGTCCAGCCTCGGCGACCCTGGGCGGAGTACGCCCGGACCGTGGCGGGCAGCGTGCGCGCCGCCCGCGGCGGCCGCCTGCTGGACGCCGCCGTCGTCCACGGACACGTCGGCCTGCCCGGCGGGCTCGTCGCCGTGGAGAACGCCCCGGCGGGTGCGCGGGTCGTCGTCACTGAGCACGCCTCCTACCTCGCCGAGGTGCTGGCGCAGCCCGAGGCCCGCGAGCTCTACGACGAGACCATGCACCGCGCCGACGCGTGGATCACCGTCAGCGGGGTGCTGCGCGAGCAGCTGCTGCAGACCTTCCCCCACCACGCGGACAAGATGCACGTGGTGGGGAATCCGGTGGACTTCACCGCGATCCGGCCGCGCGAGGCCAAGCCCGAGCGCCCGCGGCGGTGGATCTACATCGGGTCGCTGATCGAGCGGAAGGGCCCGCTGCGTCTGGTCGCGGCCTTCGCCCGGTGCCGGCGGGAGGAGCCGGACCTGGAGCTCACCCTGCTGGGGGACGGCGCCCAGCGCGACGAGGTCCGGGCCCTGATCGCCGAGCTCGGCGTCGAGGACGCCGTCCGCATCCTGTCGCCGGTGCCGCCGAGCCAGGTGCCGCCCCTGATCACGGCCCACGACCTCTTGGTGCACCCCAGCTGGCACGAGACGTTCGGGATGACGCCGGTCGAGGCGCTCGCGACGGGGACGCCCGTCCTGGTAGCCCGGTACGCCGCCGCCGAGGAGGTGCTCGCCGGGGTCGAGAAGGAGGCCGGCGGGCTCGTCGACATCGGAGCCGGCTGGGAGGAGATCGCCGACGGCTACCGCGACCTGCGGGACCGGTGGGACAGCGTCGACCCCTTCGCCGCGCGCGAGGTCATGCGCTCCCGCTTCGGATTCGACGCTGTCGCCGCCCGGCTGGACGCTGTCTACCGGGACGAACCCGCGACCGGGACCAGGATCGAGAGAGGCTGCGCCATGAGCTCCGCCACCGCCGCCGCGGCGTCCGCGCCCGCCGCCGTCGCCGTCGCCGGGCCGGTGGGCGGCCCCGTCGGGGCCCCCCGGCCGCACCCGCACGTCCTGGTCGTGTCGGTGACCAAGGGCCGCCGCACCGGTGTCGTCGACGACATCCGGTACATCCTGGACACCGGTTCACGCGTCACCTTCCTGTGCATGCGCGCGTCGGAGTGGCCCGAGTTCGAAGGGCAGGTCGACTTCTCCGAGGTGGAGACGGCGGAGGTGCGGCACCCGTTGCTGCGGGCCGAACGCGGGCTGGTGTTCACCGCGCCCAACCTCCTGCTGCGCTACGTCGCGGCCGTGTTCCGGCGCGCCCGCGGCGTCCCGGGGGCGAGGGTCCCGGCGCAGGCCGCCTACGACGGCACCGCCGAGGTGAAGCGCCGGTACAACAAGCTGGGCCAGGCCTTCCACAGCCGGCTGTTCATGCGCGGCTACCGCGCGATCCGGCCGTGGGTGCTGTGGCGGTCCACGCGCAGTGTGCTGCTCCCGGATCTCGATCTCGGCTCGATCGACCTCGTGCTGCTCGCCGACGCCCAGGCCGTGTCGATCGGCTGGCACCTGGCGAGGGCCCGGCCGGACCTGCCGGTGACGTTCTCCCTGGACCGCTCCGCCCTCCCACCGGTGATGCCGTGACGTCGACCGCGAGCGAGCTATCGTGGGGCGGCAGCGCGCCGGTCCGCCATCCGGTCATGCGCGAGACCGCGGTCGAGGACGGGAGGTGGACGTGGCCGCGCCGGTGACGAGCGCCGAGGACGAGTACCTCGGCGAGCACCATGTCTACAGGCCGCACCGGGCGGGCCTGCCTCCGTTGGGCCGTTACCTCAGCGAGCTGTGGCGACGCCGCGCGTTCGTGCGCGAGCTGGCCCGGGCCGAGCTCAAGGCGCAGAACTACCAGACCGTCTTCGGGCAACTGTGGCTCGTGCTCAACCCGCTGCTCAACGCCACGGTCTACTTCTTCCTGGTCTACATCCTCAACGGCGGCAACAAGGTCCCCAACTACATCACCCACCTGCTCAGCGGGATCTTCGCGTACACGTTCTTCCAGAACGGGGTGTCGCAGGCGGCCGGGTCCGTCGCCGGCGGCGGGAAGCTCATCCTCAACACCGCGTTCCCGCGGCTGCTCCTGCCGCTGACGCAGGTCGTCATCGCGTTCTTCCGATTCCTGCCGACGCTGCCGGTGCTGGCGGTCGTCATCTGGTTGAACAACCGGAGCAACATCTCCTGGGCGCTGCTCTACACCATCCCGGACTTCGCGCTGCTCGTGCTGTTCACGGCCGGCCTGGGGTTCATCTGCGCGACCCTGCAGGTGTACAACACCGACTTCAAGAACCTCCTGCCCTACCTGCTCCGGCTGGGCCTGTACCTGACCCCGATCCTGTGGTTCGTCGTGGACCCCACGACCGGGAAGGCGGCATCCGGCCTGCGCCTGCACATCGCGGCCGTGAACCCGCTCGCCCCGATCTTCGAGATCTGGAGCAACGCGATCGTGGCCGGCGTGGGCAGCCCGGTCGCCACCTGGGTCCGCGCGACCGTCTACTCCCTGGTGCTCCTCGTGGTGGGCTTCGTCGTCTACGTGTCGAGGGAGCGCGACTATGCCGTCCGTATCTGAGCAGCCCTCGGTGACCGACGAGCCCGCCGCGCGGGAGTTCTTCTCCGACCGGCCGCACGGCGAGCGGGAACGCCAGCCTGAGCGCCGGCGCACCACGGTATCGGTCCGGGACGTGTCGATCACGTACCGGACGGCGGTGGACCGCAAGGCGAACACGCTGCGCCAGCGCGTCCTGTCCGTGGGACGCGGGGCGGAATCCCGGATCCGCGAGGTCAGGGCGCTGCGGAACGTCAGCTTCGAGGTGACCCACGGCACGGTGCTGGGCATCGTCGGCCCGAACGGCGCCGGCAAGTCCACGCTCATGCGAGCCCTCGCCGGCATCCTGCCGCCGACCAGCGGGGAGATCGAGGTCAGCGGCCGGGTGAGCACCCTGCTCGCCCTCGGCGTCGGGTTCAACGCCAACCTCACCGGGCGCGAGAACGTCATGCTCGGCGGCCTCGCCGCCGGCCTCACCCGGGCCGAGGTCCGAGAGCGCTACGACGAGATCGCGGCCTTCGCCGACCTCGAGGACGGCTTCATGGAGATGCCGATGAGGACCTACTCCTCCGGCATGTTCGGGCGGCTCGCGTTCGCCGTCGCCGTCCACATGGAGCCGGACATCCTGCTCGTCGACGAGGCCCTCTCGGCCGGCGACGCGCGGTTCAAGCACAAGGCGTTCGCGAAGATGCAGGAGCTGATGGCGCAGGCGCGGACGATCTTCCTGGTCAGCCACGCCCTGGGATCCGTGGTCGACCTGTGCAACGACGCCATCTGGCTGCAGAAGGGCGAACTCGTCGCCCGGGGCACGCCGCAGGAGATCGTCGAAGGCTACACCGAGTCGCTCCAGGTGAAGCGCGATGCGATCTCGATGGAGGACCTGTAGATCGTGTCCGTCGGCACCCGCCCGGACGTCTCCGTCGTCAGCAGCGGGCACGACGTGGCGGACGCCCGCCTGCACCGCGAGGTCTCCTCGGCGCTCGCCGCCGGCCTGCGGGTCGAGGTGCTCGGCCTCGGCGAGGCCGCGGGCGGCCCCCCGGGGGCCGAGGTCAGGACCCGTTCCCGACCCCGTGGCATCCCCCGCCGGCTGGCGCTCGCGCTGGTGCAGCCGTGGCGCGCCCGCGGTCGCGTCCTGCTCACCCTCGACCCCGACGTCGTCCCCGCGGCGCTGGCCGCCGCGCGCCTGCGCCACCGGAGTGTCGTCGTCGACGTCCACGAGGACTACCTCGCGCTGCTGCGCGACCGGCCGTGGGCCCGCGGCATCGCCGGGCGGCTGGCTGACGTCGGCGTCCGGGGGGTGCTCGCCGTCGCGCGGCGTGCCGACCTCGTCGTCGTCGCCGACGACCACGTCCCGCCGGTGACCGCGCGCGAGCGCCTCGTCCTGCGCAACGAGCCCTCGCCGGGCTACCTGCCGGAGCCGAGCGCGCCCGACCCCCGGCCGCGGGCGATCTACATCGGCGACGTCCGGGCGTCGCGGGGGCTGTGGACGATGCTCCGCGCGCTGGAGGGCGCGCCCGGCTGGACCCTCGACGTGGTCGGGCCCGTCGCGACCGGCGACCTCGCCGCCCTGCAGCGGTGGTGCGCGACCTCACCGGCCGCCGACCGGGTCCGGCTGCACGGTCGGCGACCGCCGGCGCAGTCCTGGCAGCTGGCCCGCGGTGCCTGGGTGGGGCTGTCCCTGCTCGAGGACACGCCCGCCTTCCGGGAGGCCGTGCCGAGCAAGCTGTACGAGTACCTGGCGGCCGGCCTCGCGGTCGCCACCACGCCGCTGCCGCGGGCGGCGCAGATCGTGACCGGAAGCGGAGCGGGTGTGGTCGTTCCGGACGCCGCCACGCTGTCCGCTACCCTGCGGGACTGGGCTGCCCAGCCTTCGGCCCTCGCGCCGCTGCGGGCGGCGGCCCTGGAGTGGGCGGGCCAGGCGTTCGCCGGGGCGTCCGGCTACGACGAGCTTGCGCAGCGGTTGCGCGGCCTGGCCACCAGGAGGATCGAGTGACAGTGCGGATCGTGCCGTCCGCGGACGTCGACGAGCGCGCCACCATCGGAGACGGCACCGCGGTGTGGCACCTCGCCCAGGTGCGTGAGCACGCCGTCCTGGGCCGCAACTGCATCGTCGGCCGCGGCGCCTACGTCGGCCCCGGCGTCCGCACGGGCGACAACTGCAAGCTGCAGAACCACGCCCTGGTCTACGAGCCTGCCGTCCTCGAGGACGGGGTCTTCGTCGGCCCCGCGGTGGTGTTCACCAACGACCACTACCCGCGCGCGGTGTCCCCGGACGGCACGCTGAAGCGTGGCGACGACTGGGAGGCCGTCGGCGTCACCGTGCGTGAGGGGGCCTCGATCGGCGCGCGCTCGGTCTGCGTCGCCCCGCTCACGATCGGCCGCTGGGCGCTGGTGGCCGCCGGGTCCGTCGTGGTCCGGGACGTGCCCGACTTCGCCCTCGTCGCGGGCGTGCCGGCGCGCCGACTGCGATGGGTGGGCCGGGCGGGCGTCCCGCTGGAGCCGGACGAGTCCGCGGCCGCGCCCGGCACGTGGCGCTGCCCGCGGACCGGCGAACGGTACACCGAGACCACGACCACGACGGACGACGGACACCTCGTCGAGACGCTCACGGAGGCGAGCCCAGGATGACGGACACCCCCACGGCGATCCCCGCCGCGAAGGTGCTCATCGGTGACGACGAGCGGGCAGCGGTCGACCGCGTACTGCGCAGCGGCATGATCGCCCAGGGTCCGGAGGTGGCGGCGTTCGAGCGGGAGTTCGCCGCGGATCTCGTCGGTGGCCGCACCTGCGTGGCGGTCAGCTCCGGGACCGCCGGCCAGCACCTCGGGCTGCTCGCCGCCGGGGTCGGCCCGGGGCAGGAGGTGATCGTCCCGTCCTTCACGTTCGCGGCGACGGCGAACTCGGTCGCGCTCACCGGCGCCAGGCCGGTCTTCGCCGACATCGACCCGGTCACCTACACCCTGGACCCGGCCGCCGTGGAGGCCGCGATCACGCAGCGAACGGTCGGCGTCATGCCGGTCCACCTCTACGGCCAGCCGGCCGACATGACCCGGCTCGGCGAGCTCGCCGACCGGCACGGCATCGCCGTGTTCGAGGACGCCGCGCAGGCCCACGGTGCCACCTGGGACGGCCGCCCGGTCGGCACGTTCGGCACGTTCGGCATGTTCAGCCTCTACCCGAGCAAGAACATGACCTCGGGCGAGGGCGGCATGGTCGCGTGCGCGAGCGAGCAGGTCGCCCGGATGGTGCGGTTGCTGCGCAACCAGGGGATGGAGCGCCGGTACGAGAACGAGGTCGTCGGCTTCAACTGCCGGATGACGGACATCCACGCGGCGATCGGCCGGGTGCAGCTGACCAAGCTCGCCGGCTGGACCAAGCAGCGGCAGGAGAACGCCGCGTTCCTCGACGCGAACCTGCGCGGTGTCGGGGTGCCCGCGGTGGCGCCGGGGGCGACGCACGTCTACCACCAGTACACGGTCAGGGTCCCGGACGATCGGGACGGGTTCGCCCGGGCCCTCGCGGAGGAGTACGGCGTCGGCAGCGGCGTCTACTACCCGATCCCCAATCACCGGCTGCCCTCGTTCGGGCTCTCCCTCGACCTGCCCGAGACCGAGCGCGCGGCCGCCGAGGTGCTCTCCCTGCCGGTGCACCCGTCGCTGACGCGGGCGGAGCTCGACCGGATCGTCGTGGGCGTCGACAACCTCTCCAGGGCGGGTACCTGATGGCCGCGGGACCGGGCGTTCTGCGGGCCGGCCTGCTGGGGCTCGGCATGATGGGCCGGCACCACGCGCGCGTGCTGCGCTCGCTCGACGGCGTCGAGCTGGTCGCCGTCGCCGACCCGGCCGGCGACCTGCACCGGGTGGCGGGGGACCTGGAGCTCCACCGCAGCGTCGAGGACCTGCTGCGGGTCGGACTGGACTACTGCGTGGTCGCCGTCCCGACGGCCTACCACGAGCCGGTCGGGCTGGCGCTCGCCGAGGCCGGGGTGCATGCGCTCGTCGAGAAGCCGCTGGCCCCGGACGGCGAGGGCGCCCGCCGGCTCGCCGAGACCTTCGCTGCCCGTGGCCTGGTCGGCGCCGTCGGCCACATCGAGCGGTACAACCCGGCCCTGCAGCACCTGCGGCGCCGGCTGGAGCAGGGCGAGCTCGGCAACGTCTACCAGGTGGTGACCCGTCGTCAGGGCCCGTTCCCGGCCCGGATCGCCGACGTCGGGGTGGTCAAGGACCTCGCCACGCACGACATCGACCTGACCGCGTGGGTGACCCGCTCCCGGTTCCGGTCGGTCGCGGCCCGCACGGCGTTCAAGAGCGGGCGCGAGTTCGAGGACCTGGTGGCCGTCGTGGGCAGCCTCGAGGACGCCACCGTGACCAACCACCTCGTGAACTGGCTCTCGCCGATGAAGGAGCGGGTCACCATCGTCACCGGCGAGAAGGGGGCGTTCGTCGCCGACACCCTCACCGCGGACCTGACCTTCTTCGCGAACGGCACGGTGCTGACGCAGTGGGGTGTGCTGGCAGAGTTCCGCGGGGTGTCCGAGGGCGACATGGTGCGGTACGCGATCGCCAAGCCCGAGCCGTTGCGCACCGAGCACGAGGCCTTCCGGGACGCGGTGCTGGGCACGGCGGCCGACATCGTCACGATGGCCCAAGGGCTGGCGACGGTCGCCGTCGCCGAGGCCGTCATCGAGTCGGCGTCGACCGGCCGCACCGTCGACGTCCGGCTGCCCGAGGTCGCGATCGAGGTGCCGGAGACCTCACCCGCCTGACCGCCTCCCGGCCCGGCTCGCCGCTCGGCGACTCGTGTGCGCTCTCCGGGGTCATGCGGGCGGGAATGACCCGATGAGCGCACACAAGTCCCGCGCATCACGCCAGCCCGAGGGCCTCGCCGAGGCGGGCGGGCGTCCCGCCGTACCGGTCGCGGACGTGGGCGGCGGCCTGTCGGCCCTGCTCGGCGAGGGTCCCGGCCGCGTCGGCGGCGAGGATCCGTTCCACCGCGGCGGCCGGATCCTCGACGATCCACTCCGCAGGCATCACCGTGCGCGCGCCGCCGTCGAAGGCGCGCGCCCACGGCCAGTCGCGGGCGACGGGGAACGCGCCGCCGGCCGCCCCCTCGAAGAACCCCACCGGGCAGCCCTCGTGCCGGCTCGCCGACAGGATCACGCCGACGTCCCCGAGCACCTCCGGGATGTCCGAGCGGAACCCCAGGCGCTCGACCGACCCCTCGGCCTCGGCCGCCGCGATCCGCGCCTCGAGCCGGTCCTTGTAGGTCCAGGACCGTGCGGTCAGCCGGTCGCCGAGGCCGCGGCCGACGAGCAGCAGCCGCCACTGCGGGTTCTGCGCCCGCAGGCCCTCGAGCACGTCGAGGGCCCAGTCGGGGTCCTTGACGGGCACCGCCCAGGCGATCATTGCGAGCGTGCGCTCGGCACCGGGTCGCTTGGCCGTCGGGTACCGGTCGAGAGGGGGGGTCACGGGGACGACGTGTATCCGGCCGCCGGCCGGCAGCGGCAAGGCCCGCCGCACGAGGGCCGCGACGTGCGGGGCGACGACGACGAGGTCGTCGACCCGGCCGTAGTCGACGAGGTGGGCCTGCGCGGAGAACGCCTCGATGCGGTGCAGCCGGACGGCGAGCCGGGTGGCCGCCGGCACGTGCAGGCTCGCCCATGCGGCGGCCTCCATGGCCCAGTCGACGACGACCAGCTCGGGCCAGGCGAGCAGCTCGGCCGCCGGTGACCCGGGCGCGGGAGCCGTCGTGGCGGCGGCCTCGGGCCGGCCCGACGCCCGGGCGAGGCGCTCGGCAGCCAGCTGCTGCATGCCGGGGACGCCGAGCCCGTCCGGTGGCGCGGTGAGGTCGAGCACCTTCAGCTCGGCGCCGGATGCCTGGATACGAGCGACGAGGTCGGCGACGAAGTTGTGGTTCTCGCCGTGGACGAGGAGGACCCGCTGCGGCGGGGTGTCGCGGGGCAGCGGCTCTCGCACCGCCGAGGCCGTCATCAGCCGGTAGGCGGCGCTCGCCCGCAGCGGCGCCAGGTAGGCCTCGGGAGCCGGCACGAGTGGCGAGTCGAGGTCGTCGTTGTGCAGGGTGCGGTGGAGCAGGGCGGCGAGCGCCCCGGTGAGCAGGCGGGCGGCGGCGGTGAGGTCCTCCAGCGGGTTCTCGGCGCCGGGCCGGCCGGCGCCCGGCAGGAACGCCTCCGCCATGGCCAGTGCCGGGGACACCTGCGTGTGCACCTCCGCGGCGCCGACAGCCTCCCCGGCGTCCAGCCGGGTCAGCAGGGACTCCAGCCGGAGCTCGGCCCGCAGGGCCGGCACCTCGCACTCGCGCCGTACCTGGTCGGCGAGCAGCATCGCCCGGCGCCGCAGGGCGGGCGCCTCCGGCGGAGCCGACAGCTGGGCGGCGCGCCGGCGCAGCGCGCGGACCAGCGCGGGTGCCGCGGTCCGGGCGGCCGCGGCGGTGGCCGGATCGTCGTGGGCCGCCTGCCACGCCTCCAGGACGGTCTCGGGCTCGACGGTTCCCCGGGCGCCGAGCAGGCCGAGGGTCCGGGTGAGCGGAGCGGTCCGGTCCGGTATCACCCCCTGGGCGGCCGTACCGGTCACGACCACTCGGCCAGGGTGCGGGCGACCAGCGGGGCTGCGTGCCCATCGCCGTAGGGGGTCGACTGCGGCCCGGTGGGCAGTGGTCGGCCCACGAGCTCGGGGAGCCGGTCCAGCAGGTCGGGCGTCCCGGCCAGGACGTTCCACCCGGCCTCGAGCGTCTCGGTCCACTCCGTCTCGGTCCGCACCGTCGTGCAGAGCCGGCCGAGCAGGAACGCCTCCTTCTGCAGGCCCCCGCTGTCGGTCACGACGCCGCGGGACCCGAGGACCGCTCTCACCATCTCGGGGTAGGGCAGCGGCCGCTCGACCACGATGCCGGCGCGGTGCAGGTCGACGCCCGCGGTCTCGGCCCGGGTGACCAGCCGCGGGTGCGCCAGCAGCAGGACGGGCACGTCCAGGCGGGCGAGCGCGGCCACGATGCTCTCCAGCCTGACGGGGTCGTCGGTGTTCTCCGCCCGGTGGATCGTGGAGACGACGTAGTCGCCGCCGATCGGCCCCGGGGTCGGGGGCGGCGCGGCGAGCACGGCGTCCCGGACCCGGAAGCAGACGTCGGTCATGACGTCGCCGACCAGGACGGTGCGCTTGGCCAGGCCCTCGCTCGCGAGGTGGTCGACGGCGACCTGAGTCGGTGCGAGCAGGAGATCGGCGGCGTGGTCGGTGAGCACCCGGTTGTGCTCCTCCGGCATCGCCCGGTTGAACGAGCGCAGGCCGGCCTCCAGGTGCGCGACCGGGAGGTGCATCTTCACCGCCGAGAGGGCGCCGGCGATCGTCGAGTTCGTGTCGCCGTAGACGAGCACCCAGTCCGGGCGCTCGGCGTCGAGGACGCCGTCGAGGGCGGCCAGCATCGTCCCGGTCTGGACGCCATGGCTGCCCGAGCCGACCCCGAGGTGGACGTCCGGCTGCGGGATGGCGAGGTCGGCGAAGAAGACGTCCGAGAGCCGGTCGTCGTAGTGCTGCCCGGTGTGCACGATGACGTGGCCGTGGCCGGCCTCCGCCAGAGCGGCCGCGACGGGCGCGAGCTTCACGAACTGCGGGCGCGCGCCCACGATGCTGACGACCTTCATGACCTCTCCGTGGTGCCGTCGGGTGGGGGTGGCGGCGCCGGCAGCCGGCCCGGCGGCGCGGGCGGCGGGGCCAGGCCGGCGAGGTGGCGGACGAGCATGTCGGGCTGCGCCGGCATGACCTCCTGCCGGCCCGTCCATCGGCGCGCCAGGTCGGCCCCGGCCGGGTCGGCCGCGACCACCGCGTCGACCCCGGGAGCCGGGCCCCGGCCGGGGGCCAGGGGCCCCGCGAGCGCGGCGTCGACCACGGTCGGCCCGGGCCGGAGGCCACGGTAGGCGGCGATCGCGTGGTCGAGCCCCGGCCGGGCCCGGCGGGGCAGCCGACGGCGCACGCCGCGCAGCGGTGGGCGGGCCACCGCGCGCTCGACGGGCCGCAGGTCGACGCTGACGGCGCCGGGGACGTTCGCGCACGGCGGGGGCACGGCGGCGGTCACCACGACGGCCTCGCCCCCGATCTGGGCGACCCAACGGCCGAGCCGGCCGACCGTGCCGCGCCCCGCGCCGGCGAGATCGACGATCAGGACCCTCGGCCAGGCACGTCGGCCGCCGTCGCCACCGGCCAGCGCCTCGCCGTAGTGCCGGGCGAGCAGCCGCGCCCCCGCGTCGGGCGAGCTCCGCCACGCGGGCAGGGCCGGCGACCCGGGACGCACCCGCCGTTCGAGGATCGCGCGGCGCAGGTCCGCCACGGCCTCCAGCACGCCGATCACACCGGCCCCCGGCGGCACCAGGCGCAGGGCGCCGGTGGCGGCGACCTCGTCGAGCACGTCCTCCGGGCCGGGCGCCCGGGCGATCACGGCCGGCAGCCCGGCGCCGAGGGCGACCGGCAGGGCCGGCTCGGCCGCGATGAACGGGTCGAGGCCGACGACGAGGTCGACGGCCCGGGACGCGTCCGCGCGGGTCAGCCGGTCGAGGACCTCCTCGGGCGGGCAGGTCCGCAGGCGGTCGGCCACGCCGAGACGCTCCGCGAGCTGCACCACCTCCGGCCGGGGCGCGGAATCGCCGTCGCCGACCAGGGTCAGCGTGGTGGCGGCGCCGGCGAGGGCGTCCGCCGCGAGGGCGCGGACGACCGGCCCGGCCGAGGCGGCGCCGCCGAGCAGGAACCACCGGGTGGCAGGGAGGGCCCGGGTCCCGTCGGCGTCCGGCCCCGCCAACGCGCCGACGGCGGCCCGGGGCACCAGGTACGGCAGGACGTCGACCCGGGGTCCGGGCACGCCGTCCCGGCGGAACCGCCGGACCAGGCGCCGGGCCAGGTCGTCGCTCGGGACGAGGACGACCTCCGCGCGGTCGAGCACCTGACGGTAGGCGGCCACGGGTGAGCTCGCGACCGCCTCGCCGGGGGCGCCGGGGGCGCCGCTCGCACCCGTGCCGTCGCCGGTGGCCTCCGCGTCGCCGGTGCCGTCACCGTCGGTCAGCAGCGGCGCGAGCGAGGCCAGGTGTTCGCTGACGACGAGCCTGGCGCCGTCCGGCAGCACCCGGGCGAGCGCCGCGGCGGCGGGGGACCCGCCGTGGGCGTGCGCCACCGTCGCGCTCCCCAGGAGGTCGGCGGCCCGCTCCTGCAGCGCCCGGGCGACCGCGTCGACCGCGTCGGCGCCGCGGCGGACGCCGACGTCCGGGAGTTCGACGGGCACCCGCCGCACGGTCAGGCCGGCGGCGGCGGGGGCGTCGCCGGCGGCACTCTGCGGAACGAGGTGGACGACGGTGACGTCACCCCCCGCGTGCACGGCCGCGAGCGTGATCTGCATGATCGCGGCGGCGAGCGGCGTCGCTGTGCAGGGCCCGGGGTACCAGGGGGTGACGACGAGGACGGGCGCGCCCACTGCTGCTGTCTCCTTCGTCCGGGCCGGCGTCGGTCGGCGGCCGCCAGCGATCGTAGCCTGCCTTGGCTAGGCTGGCGGGCGCCGTCCCACGCCGAGAGAGGACCTCTGTGAAGATCGCCGTGATCGCCCTCGGGAAGATCGGGCTGCCGCTCGCCGTGCAGTTCGCCGACCGGGGACACGACGTCGTCGGCGTCGACGTCAACCCCGCCGTCGTCGACCGGGTCAACTCCGGCACCGAGCCGTTCCCGGGCGAGGCGCAGCTCGCCGAGAAGCTGGCCCGGCTCGTGCCCGCGGGCCGGCTGCGGGCCACCACGGACTACGCCGACGCCGTGCCCGGCGCGGCCGCCGTGGTCGTGGTCGTGCCGCTGTTCGTCGACGAGGCGACCGCGACGCCGGACTTCGGCTGGATGGACGGCGCCACCCGCTCCCTGGCCGAGCACCTCCTGCCGGGCGCCCTCGTCTCGTACGAGACGACACTGCCGGTCGGCACCACCCGGACCCGGTGGAAGCCGATGCTCGAGGAGTGTTCCGGCCTGGTCGAGGGCCGGGACTTCCACCTCGTGTTCAGCCCCGAGCGGGTGCTCACCGGGCGGGTCTTCGCGGACCTGCGCAAGTACCCCAAGCTGATCGGCGGGCTGTCGGCGGAGGGCGCCCGCCGGGCCCGTGAGTTCTACCAGGCGGTCCTGGAGTTCGACGAGCGGCCGGACCTGCCGCGCGGCAACGGTGTCTGGGACCTGGGGAGCGCCGAGGCCGCGGAGATGGCCAAGCTCGCCGAGACCACCTACCGGGACGTCAACATCGGGCTCGCGAACCAGTTCGCCCGCTTCGCCGGGGCCCACGACATCGACGTCTACCAGGTCATCGAGGCGAGCAACTCCCAGCCGTACAGCCACATCCACACGCCCGGCATCGCCGTGGGCGGGCACTGCATCCCGGTCTACCCCCGCCTCTACCTGTGGAACGACCCCGCCGCCAGCGTCGTCCGCGCCGCCCGGGAGGTCAACGCCGGGATGCCGGAGTACACCGTCGGGCTGCTCGAGGGAGCGCACGGCGACCTCGACGGGCAGACCGTCGCCGTGCTCGGCGCCACCTATCGCGGCGGGGTCAAGGAGACCGCGTTCTCCGGCGTCTTCGCGACGGTCGCGGCGTTGCGCGCCCGGGGGGCGCAGGTGGCCGTGCACGACCCGCTCTATGCCGACGACGAGCTCGAGGCCCTCGGTTTCACGCCGTTCCACCTCGGCGACAAGGCGGACGCCGTCGTCGTCCAGGCCGACCACGCGCAGTACCGGGACCTGGGGCCCGACGACGTGCCGGGTGTCCGCACGCTCGTCGACGGCCGGCGGGTGACGGACCCGGCCGCGTGGCAGGGCGTCACCCGGCGCGTCATCGGCGCCCCGTGAGCCGGGACGGCGACGCGCTCACCGTGGCAGGTCACGTCCGTCGGCTCGCGAGCGAGGTGGACGAGCTGCGCTGGTCGATGTCGCCGTTCCTCGCCACCTACCTGGGCGTTCCAGGCCATGACGCGGACGTCGACGACGTGAGCGCCGAGGCCCAGGCTCGCTACCGCGCGGCCGCCGCCGCGCTGCTGCAGCGGGCCGAGGTAATCCCCGACGCCGGCCTCGCCACGGCCGACGCCGTGACCCTCGAGACGGTGCGGCACACGGCCCGGGGCGTCATCGCCCAGGTCGACGCGGGTCTGGTGGAGTTCACCGTCGGGCCGTGGGCGGACGGTCCCGCCGTGGTGGTGCAGCTCGCTGACGTGATCGCTCCCGCGGACGGCGCCGAGGCCGTCGACTACCTCACCCGCTGCCGTCGGTTGGGGGACTACCTGGACGCGTGCGCCGACCGGCTCCGCCAGGGGACGGCGGCCGGCCGCCCGCCCGTCGCGGCGCTGGCGGCCAGGAGCCTCGCGATGGTCGACGGCATGCTAGCGGTGGACGTCGGTGCGGACCCTCTCGTCGCCGTCCCGGCGCCGCCGGACTGGGTCGTCGGCGACGGCCGGCTGGCCGTGGAGTGGCGGGACGAGGTCGCGGACGCGGTGCGGGACGTCGTCCGCCCGGCGCTGGCGCGCTACCGGGACGTGATCGCCGACCTCGTCGTCTCCGGCCGGGAGGACCACGAGGCCGGGCTGGTCCACCTGCCCGGGGGGGCGCAGGCCTACTCCGAGCTCGTCCTGCTGCACACCAGCCTCCCGCTGACCGCGCAGGAGATCCACGACCGCGGCCTCGTCGCGATCGAGACCCTCCGCGACCAGATGATCGAGGTGGGATCGGGGCTCGGGCTCGGCGATCTCGACGCCGTGCTCGCCGCCGCCCGCGGCGCCGCCGCGGGCGTCGACCCGCGGGAGGCCGTGCGTGCGGCCCGCGCGGCGATCGCGCGGGCCGAGGCCGCGCTGCCCGGCTGGTTCCCAGACCCGCTGCCGGGTCCGTGCCGCGTCGAGCCCATGTCGCCGCATCTGGGCAGGGCCGGGACCGCCCCGCACTACACGCCGCCGGCGGACGACGGCCGGCGCCCGGGGACCTACTGGTTCAACGTGGACCAGGTGGGTCCCGGCGCGGGCTGGGACCTGGAGTCGACCGCGTACCACGAGGCCGTCCCCGGCCACCACCTGCAGACCGAGCGGATGCTCGGCCGGACGGAGCTGCCCGACCTCCAGCGGTACGGCGACGCGACGGCGCACGAGGAGGGCTGGGGGCTGTACGCCGAGTTCGTCGCCGAGGAGATGGGTCTGTACAGCGACGACCGGCAGCTGCTCGGGGCCCTGGGCAACCGGATCTTCCGCGCCGCCCGGCTCGTGGCCGACACCGGCCTGCACGCGCTCGGCTGGAGCCGGTCCGAGGCGATCGCCTGCCTGCGGCGGATCGTGCCGGCGGGCGAGCAGGAGATCGCCGCCGAGGTCGACCGCTACCTCGGCTGGCCCGGGCAGGCGCTGGCCTACCACATCGGCCTGGAGGAGATCCTGCGGCTGCGCGCGGCCGCGCGGCAGCGGCTCGGCGACCGGTTCGAGGTCGCCGGTTTCCACGCCGCGGTCCTCGACAGCGGCAGCATCCCGCTGCCCGCGCTGCGACGCGCCGTCGAGGCGTGGATGGCCACGCGCTCTTGACGCCGGTCACGGCGGGCCGGCACTCGCCGGCGTCGTGTCCGTGCACCCGTTGTCCTCCGTTGCACGGGTTGTCCCCCTTTCGGGGCGCCTTTCCGCCCGACAACCCGTGCAACGGAGGACAACCGGAGCACCGCGCCGGCGGACCCCCGCTGCTGCGCCTCGGGTCAGCTGCCGTGCGCGGCCAGCTCGTCGGGCAGGCCGACGTCCACGCGCCGGGCCGTCTCGGCCGGAACGCGAACTCCAGGCGCCACCAGCGCAGCGTCGGCCACGAGCACGCCGTCTCCCGCCGGCGAGGCCGCCGGCGCCGACACCGGGGCTGACACCGGCGCAGGCGCCGGCGCAGGCGCCGACACCGGCGCCGGAGCCTGCGCCCGGTCGAGTGCCTCCCGCCACGCCGCCATCCGGGTCCAGAGCCGGGCGCCCACGGGCTCAGGGGCCAAGAGGTACATGAGGTCCACGTGGTCGGGGTCGCCGACGAGCTCGCTCACGGGTCGGGGGTCCGGCTCGCCACGCAGGTGGTACCACGTGTACCCGTGCGGCGCCATGACCTCGGCGAGCTCGCCGGGGCGGCGGCCGTAGAGCACCTCGCAGAGGATCCACGGCCGGTACCGCGAGATGACCTGCGACGCCCCGGCGAGCACGTCCGGCTCGGTCGTCTCCGTGTCGACCTTGATCACTGCCGGGACGATCCCGGTCCGGGCGCAGTAGCCGTCCAGGGTCTCCACCGCGATCTCGAGTTGCCGCGAGCTGGGCCGGTACCCCGGAGCCAGGGAGTTCGAGCTGTCCGACTGGTCGGAGAGGAAGAGGGTCGCGGTGCCGTCGCTGCGGCCGAGAGCCAGCTCCTCCACGACCACCGGGAGGGCGTTGCACCGGGCCGCGGAGCGTGCCACCTCGGCCAGTTCCGGTGTCGGTTCGAAGGCGACCACGCCTCGGCCCGAGCAGGCGGCTGCCAGCAGGGCGTAGAGCCCCACGTTCGCCCCGACGTCGACCACCGCGCCGGGGCGGGCGGTCTGCAGCAGGGTGAGGAAGCACTCCAGGGCGTGCGGCTCGTAGCCGGCCAGTCCCGAGGCGGCGAGCCGACGGGGGACGTGCAGCCGGGCAGGCGCCTCGAACACCAGCCGGCGCCGCTCGGCCGCCGCCGGGGCCGGCGCGGGGATCTCGATCGTCACCACGCGCGGAGGTGGTGGCACCGGCCGGCGGACGGCGACGGCGACGGGGCGGGGCGGGGGAGCGGGGAACACGCGTGCGAACAGCCGGGTGCCCTTCAGCCGCCGGCGCAGGGCGACCTTGACCCGGCGAGGCAGGACGCGGGCGATGATGCGCCGGGCCCGCCCTCTCGGGGGGTTGGTGGTCGCGGAGCGGGCAGGGCTGGTCACGCGGACGCCTCCGGGGGTGCTCGCACCGCCCCCGGTCGGCGGGAACGGTCTCAGGTCGTGGCGCTGGCGCCCTCCGCGGAGCGAAGGTCGACCACCGCGGCGGCGGGCTCGGCCCCCGTCGTGGCGGCCGGCTCGACCAGGCTCGGTAGCACCGCCGACCAGGCCTCGACCCGGCGCCGGAAAGCCGTTCCGACGGCTTCCGGAGCGAGAACATACCCGTGGGAAGACCCCGCGACAGCTATTTCCGTAATCAATCGATAACCCAGAGCAACCATCTCGGGCAGTCGGAGGAGGATCACCCCGGCCTGCCGGGTGTACCCCACGACGATCCAGGGGTGGCGGCGGCGCACCAGCCCGAGCCCGCCGGCCAGCACCTCGGCCGCGTCCGCGCCGCGGCCCACGTGCAGGACCGCGGGCTCGAGCGCCGTCCGCCCGGCGTAGTCGTCGAGGGTCTCGCCCGCCGACCGCCGGTCCTCGCCGGGGCCGCTCACCCGGATCTCCTCGACGACGACGGGGAGGGCGTTGCTGGCGGCGGCCTGGCGTGCGGCGTGGGCGCGGACGGCGTCCGCCTCGACGGCCCGCACCTGCCTGGTGCCGTACACGGCGGCGAGCAGCGCGTGCTCGCCCGCGCCCGCGGCCACGTCCAGGACCGGCCCGGCCGGTGCGACGTCGAGGACCGCGAGGAAGCTCGCCAGTTGCCGGAGCGCCTCACCCTCGCGCGGCAGGACCCACGGCCGAACGCCTGCCGGCACGGGCACGGAGAGTGGCGCCGGGCGCGCCACCGCGCCCGGTGCCTCGGGCAGCTCGACGACGAGCAGCCTGCGCGAACCTCCCGTCGCCGACGGCGTCCGATGCCGCCGGCGCCGGCCCGGTACGGGCATCCGGCCACCTCCCTGCTCCTGAGGCCACCTTAGGGGGGCCTCGGCCGTCCGGCGGAGATGGGGCCGGTCGCGGCCCAGCAGACGGCAGGTGACCCGATCCTGACGCAGGGTCACCACGGTCACCCGTCCGGACGGCGCTCCAGCTCGAGCGCCCCGTTGCCGATGTGGGCCGGGAACGCCCGCCCGGACGCCGCTCCCGAACGGATGCCACGTGATGCGCCGATTGCCGCTGCCGACGATCCTGCCGACCACTGCCACCCTCGCCCTCGCGGCCGCCATCGCACCGGCGCTGGTACTGCTGCCCACGCTCTCGCGGCCGGCGCCCGCGCCGCGCCCGGTGCCGCCGCACGTCGTCGTGCTCCCCCTGCAGGGGGTGGACGCCGGGGCGTTCGCCTCCCTGGGCCGGCCGGCCGTGCCCGGGCTCGGGCGCAACCTCGCCGCCGCCCGGTTGTTCGGCACCGCGCCGGCGGTGCTCACCGCGCCGCTGACCGGCACCGGCCCGTTCGACCTCGTGGCCGTCAGCTGGGCGGCGCCGGTGCCGGGAGCGACCGTTCGGGTCCGGGTGCGTCAGAACGGCGACTGGACGGGATGGCAGCAGATCGACGAGGACGACGACGGCCCCGACCGGCCCCCGGCAGGCCGACCCGGCGCGACCGCGCCGCTGCTCACTGCCGGCGCGGACGGTGTCCAGGTGCTCATCGACACCCCCACGGGTGCCGCTCCGGCGGGTCTGGCCGTCGACCTCGTCGCGGGTGGCAGCGCCCCGGCGGACACGGCGTCCGGGGCTGGATCGGTGGCGGCGTCCGCGGCGGCCGCGACCACCGAGCCGACCATCGTCACCCGGCAGGAATGGGGCGCGGACGAGCGGCTGGTCACCGGCACCCCGGTCGTCGACCCGACAGTGCGGGCGCTGTTCGTGCACCACACCGCCACCACCTCGACGTACACCCCGGCCCAGGCGTTCGCCCAGATCCGCGCGATCTACGCGTTCCACACGCAGGTCCGGGGCTGGAGCGACATCGGCTACAACTTCCTGGTCGACCGCTTCGGACGGGTCTTCGAGGGCCGCCGCGGCAGCATCGACGCCGCGATCCTCGGGGCCCACACCGGCGGCTTCAACAGCGAGAGCCTCGGCGTCGCCGTGCTGGGCACGTACACGGACGCGCCCGTCTCGCCGGCGGCGACCGATGCCCTCACCGACGTGCTGGCGTGGAAGGCCGCGCAGTACGGGATCAACCCGATCGCGAACGTGCGGTTGACCTCCGCCGGCGGCCCCTACACCGCTCACCCTGCGGGAGAGCGCGTCAAGATCGCCGGCATCTCGGCCCACCGGGACGTCGGCGCGACCGAATGCCCGGGCGACGCCCTCTACGCCCAGATGGCCGCGCTGCGCCGGGCCGTCGCCGCGCGGATGACCCCCGGGCTCGTCGCCCCCGCGCTCTCCGCACCCAGCGCCGTCTGGAACGGCGCGCCGGTGACCGTCAGCGCGACGATCCCCACCACCCAGACCTGGACGCTCACCGTCACGCCAGCGTGCGGTACCGCACCCGTCCGCGTGCTGACCGGCCGGTCCACCGGCCGCCTCGCCGCACCGTGGGACCTGCGGGACGCCACCGGGCTTCCGGTTCCGCCGGGCCTGTACCGCCTCGCGCTCGCCACCCGCTCACCGGTCGGCGCGGCTCCGACCTGGACCACCGACCTCGAGGTCCTCCCCGTCTCCGGCGGCGCCACCGGCACCTGCCCGGTCCGCCGGGTGGCCGCCGGCGACGGCGACGCCCCCGCGACGCGTGCCCTCGCCGTGGGCCGGGCCGTGGCGCCGGACGCCGGCACCGTCGTGCTCGTCGGCACGCCTGCGGCCGCCACCGACGGCGTCGTCGCAGCGCCGCTGGCCCACGCCCTGGGCGGCCCCCTGCTCCTGACCGACCCGAGGGGCCTGCCCGCCGACGTCGCCGACGAGCTACGCCGGCGGCGCGCCGGCCGGGTCGTCGTCGTCGGCGGCCCGGGCGCCGTCGGCCCCGGCGTCATCGCCCAGCTCCAGGCGCTCGGCGTCGCGCGGGTGGACCGGGTCGCCGGAGCCACCTTCGCCGGGACCGCCGCCGCCGTGGCGACCGCCCTCGGCGCCGTACCGGGCCCCGGCGGGCGGCCCGCCCGCGCGTCGGGCGTCCTGCTCGCGGCCACCCGCGGCGGTTCCCTCGCGGACGTCGCGACGATCGGCGCGGTCGGCGCCGCGACCGGCCGCCCGGTGCTGCTGGTGACCGCCCGAGGTGTCCCGGCGGAGACCGCCACGGTCCTGCGCGCCCTGCGGATCGGCCGGGCGACCGTGGTGGCCTCCCCGGCCGACGTGGGTGACCGCGCGCTGCGCGGCCTCGCCGGGCTGGGCGTGCGGTCCTGGTCCCGGGTCGTCGGCACCGGCCGGGCCGGCGTCGCGCTGGCCCTGGCCCGGACCCTGCCGCCCGACGGGCCCGGCGCGCGGGGCGACGCCTGGGCCGGGACGCCGGCGGGCGCGGGGTTGCCCGACGTCGTCGCGGCCGGCGCCGCCGGCCGGCCGGTGCTGCTCCTGCCGGCGGTCGTCACCAGCGGGATCCGCGCCTGGTTCGGCGTCGCCCATCCCGCGCGCACCTGGGTGCTCGGCGGATCGTCGCAGGTGTCGCCGGCGCTGTTCGCGGCCCTCTCGGCGGTGGCCTGATGAGCCGGCGTGCGGGCACCCGCTCGGCCGGCCTGGCCCTGTCGGCCGCTCTCGCCGCAGCCAGCACCGCGGTCCTGCTCGCCCTGCCGGCACTGGCCGCGCCGTCGGCTCCGGCCGGCACCCCGGCCGTCCGTGCCGCGCGGGTGCCCGGCAGCTTCGTGCTCGGCGGCGGCGGCTTCGGCCACGGCGTGGGCATGTCCCAGTACGGCGCCCAGGCACAGGCCCTGGCGGGGCGCAGCGCAGCCCAGATCCTGGCCGGCTACTACACCGGCACCACCGTGACCGCGGTCCGGGACGACGCCGACATCCGGGTCCAGATCCTGGGCGACGTCACCAGCACGAGGATCACCGCCGGCGCCGTCGACGAGCTCGGCGGCTGGTACACGATCGCGGTCGGCCGGCGCGCGCTCAAGGGTCGCCTCGGGGACAGGCTGGCGGTCGCCACCTCCGGCGCCGGCGTGCGGGCCACCCTCACCCACGCCGGCAGGTCCGCCAGCATCGCCGGCAGCCGGCTCGTCGTGCGCTGGCAGGGCACCCGGGAGATGGCGGGCCCCGCGACGGTCGTTCGCGTCCAGGGCGCGAGCGCCACCTATCGCTGGGGGCGCCTCGAGATCACCAACATCCTGGGGCTGCTCAACGTCGTCGACGTGCTCCGGCTGCGGGACGAGTATCTGAACGGCATCGACGAGGTGCCGGCCTCGTGGGCGCCGGCGGCGCTGCAGGCCCAGGCGATCGCCGCGCGCACGTACGCGATCAAGGCCATGGCCGCCGGTGTGTACCGCTGGTGCGACTGCCATGTCTACGACGACACCCGCAGCCAGGTCTTCCATGGCTGGTCGCGCCAGGCGGCGCCGGGCTCCGGCCCGCGGTGGACCGCCGCCGTGCGGGCCACGACCGCTTCCCGGCGGACGGGACGGGTCGTCACCTACCGTGGCGCCCCGATCGACGCCGTCTACTTCTCCTCCGACGGCGGCCACACCGAGAACAGCGAGGACGTCTGGTCCACGGTCGTGCCCTACCTGCGCGGCGTGCCCGACCCGTGGAGCGCCGGCGCCGGCAACCCGCTCGCCACCTGGTCCCGGACCCGGTCGCAGGCGCAGGTCGCAGCCGCGTTCGGGCTGTCGGACGTCGTCTCCCTCGACCTCTCCGACCGCACGGCGGGGGGCGGGGTCCGGGTCGCCGTCGCCACGTCCTCCGCCGGCGTGCGGTCCCGGATCAGCGGTGCCAGCCTGGAGAACAGGCTCGGCCTGCCGTCCTGGTGGGTCGCCCGCCCCGCCGAGCGCGTCGCCGGCCGGGACCGGTGGGCGACCGCGCTGGCCGGGGCGGCGCTGGTCACGCCGAAGCCCCCGACCCGGGGTGGCACCGTGGTCGTCGCCGGCGGCCAGCCGCTCACCGCAGAGGCCGCCGTGGCGGCTCCGCTGGCTCATCACCTGCACGCCCCGCTCCTGCTCGTCGCCAGGGACGCGATACCCGCCGCCGTCGCGGCCCACCTTGCGGCCCACCCGCCGGACAGGGTCGTCGTGGTCGGCGGTCCCGACAGCGTCTCGGACGCCGTCGTGACGGCGTTGGCCGCCCCCGCGCGGACCGTCACCCGGATCGCCGGCGCCGACCGCTACGCCACGTCCGCCCTCGTCGCGCTGCAGATCGGCGCGTCGGCCGGGTTCGCCGTGGTGGCCCTCGGGGACGACGCCGCCCTGGCGACGACGGTCGCCGCCGC
>DATKNA010000194.1:0-3547 GCA_035541595.1 Kineosporiaceae bacterium
CGCGGCCCTCGGCGAAGCCGGCCCAGACGAGGTTTCCGCGCAGGTCGACCGGGTCGACCGATGCCTCCGCGAAGTCGAGCCGGCCCCCGGCCACCATCTCGAGCAGCCGCCGCCAGCCCGCCTCGGTCGCGGGCGGCGTGCGGACCCGCTCGCCGGGCGCGGCCGTGCATTGGAGGTGCAGCTCGACGCCGCCCGGGGCCCTGTGGCGAGCGGCCGGGGGCCACTCGGGCCCGCCGGGGGCGTACAGCTCGAGGACCCGCGCCAGGAGGCTTGCGCGGGCGAGCTCCATCCAGCCGGCGACCGCCCGTGACGTCCCGGCGAAGTCCGCGAACGTGAGCAGCTCGACCCTGACCGCCGCGGGGTACCGGTCGAGGTCCGGCGACGGCTCGCCGCTGCCCGTCATCGAGGTCACGCCCGAGATCCTACCTGGTCGCCAACCTGAGGCCGCCCCCCGCCGCCGCCCTGGCCAGGAGGTAGGCCCCCGTGAGGGCGCCGACGCCCCCCACGAGTCCCGGCACCACGGGCCGGAAGTCCGGGGACACGATCGCCGGGGTGGACGGGCGCGACAGCGGCTGCGTCTTGTCGGCGAAGACCTTCCGGACCGTCCAGTAGAGGACGGGCAGGCTCGGCGATCCGCCGGTCGGGGTGTAGAGCTCCAAGCCGGGTACTTGCGCATACGAGTTCACGTCGAGGACTTCCCCGGTCGCGGGCGAGGGGACGCCGATGCGGGGAGCGAGCGCGTCGCCGCCTGTTGCCCCGGACCCGGTCAGGTACCCCTTCAACTGGTTCGCCCCGCCTTTCTTCGAGTAGTCCGAGTCCGGCTTGACCTCCCAGATGTACGTCTTGTCGCCGATCGTCGCCTTGATGTCCGGGAAGCCGTAGCCTCCCCCGCGCCCGGCCTCGGGGATGCCCTGCACGCCGTCGGCCACCCCGTTGATCAGCACCTGGGGCAGGTCGACGCTCAGCGCGGCCGTCGGGTACTTCTCCAGGACTGCCGCGGCGGTCGCGTAGGTCGCCGCGAGGTGGCGCCCCGTGGAGAGGAAGATCCCCGGCAGCCAGTCGAGGCCCGCCGCGGACGCGCCGGCCACCACCGGGGGCGCCGTCGCGGTGCGGTGGTACCGCCAGTCGTCCTCCGCCCGGCTGTCCCATCGCGCCTGGCGGCGCCGGTAGCCCGCGTCGCTGGCGGCCGACCGCCGGACCGTGCTGACGATGGTCTCCCCGGTGCCGTCCTCGTCGATGTAGGAGTGCCCGTCGGGGTCGACGAGGGTCGCGGGGTCCGCCGCCGCGTACAGGTACCGGTTCATCGACAGCGGGGCCTGCGGCGTGCCCGAGAAGGTGTCGAGGCTGGTGAACGCCCCGACCCCCGGGTCGTACAGCCGGGCCCCCATCGCGTAGAGGGGGGTCGAGAGGCCGGGCGGGCTCACGTCGAGCCGGCCCCGGTACCGCCAGGCGGAGCCGCCCACCGCCGTGCCGCCGGCGGAGCCCGTGGCGACCGTGTCGCCCCAGGCGTCGTAGCGGGTGGCGGAGGTCACCGTCGACTGGTCGGCGCTCAGCGTGGCCGCCAGCGAGCCGTGGGGGTCGGGCAGCAGCCAGTTCCAGCCGCCGCCCGACGCGGCCGCGAGGCGGTCGCCCGACGGGTCGACCACCGAGTCGAGGCTGGTGCCCGCGGTCGCGATGCGGGCGGCCTCGGAGGTGGCGCCCGCGTACGAGTAGGCGTCGGCCGTGCCGTTCACGGTGCGCGTCCTGAGGCGCCCGAGGGCGTCGTACGCGTACGAGGCGTCGCTGGCCGTGCCCGCGGCGTCGACGGCGGTCAGCCGGTTGCCCAGGTCGTAGGCGTAGGCCGTGACCGCGAGCCCCGTCTCCGCGTCGCCGGTCAGGTTGCCCCGGCCGTCGTAGGCGAATGACTGCGCCGCCTGGCCCGACTTCTGGACCTGGACGAGCTCGTCGGTGCGGTCGTACGTGTACGTGAAGGCCACGCCGCCGGCGGTCTGCGTCGCCCGGTTGCCGTCGCGGTCGTACGTGTACGTGTAGCCGACCGAGAGGCCCGTGCTGCCCCTCACCCGGTTGAGCCCGTCGTACGTGAACGCCTGGGTGCCCGAGCCGGCGTCGCCCGCGACGCCCGGCAGCGTGCGGGACTCGGACACGACGTTGCCGTCGCGGTCGTACGCCTGGCCCAGGGTGAGCGGGCCCATCGCGAGGCCGGTCGGGCGCTTGGCCGCGTCGTAGCTGACGGTGGCGGGGGCGCCGCCCGACGCGAGCGTGCGCGCCCCGAGGAGCCCGTCGGCGCGCCAGGACCACGTCGGGGCCGCGGAGCCGAACGCGGCGGGCAGGGCCGCCGACACGAGGCGCTTCGCCCAGTCGTAGCCGAAGGTGGTGGTGCCGACCGCCCCGCCGTCGCCGTCGGTGCGGGAGGCGAGGGTCCCGTCCGCGTTCCAGCCCTGGGCCGCGATCGTCGTGCCGCCCCGCGCGAGGCTCGTCAGGCGCCCGGCGTGGTCGTACCCGTAGTCGACCGCGTCCTGGAGCGTCGGGGCCGTGCCGGTGGAGTAGCGGGCCTCCGCCGGCGAGCCGTCGCCGAGGTAGTCGGTGGTGGCGGTCCGCAGGGCGAGCGTGCCGGTCCCGGCGCCCTGGTAGGTGTCGAGCCGGACGGTCCGGCCGACGCCGTCGTAGGCGGGGACGACCGTGCGCGCGACCGAGGCGCCGCCGGCCGCGCAGGTCGAGGCCGGGGCCGTGGTGTCGCAGGAGGCGGCGAGCCGGCCCCCGGCGTCGTACTCCCAGCGGGTGGACGCGAGCGCGGTCGCCGTCTGGTTGACGGGCGGCGTCTGGGCCGCCAGGTGCCCCGCGGCGTCGTAGGCGTAGTGCCAGGCCTTGGGGTCCGATCCGGAGGTCTCGTCGCAGCCGCCGGCGCCCCAGACCGCGGCCGCCGGGCAGTACCCGGTCAGCTCGCCGAGCGAGTCGTAGCCGAAGCGCGACGTGACGTCCTGGTCGGAGTACTGGCCCCCGTCCGGGGCCGCGACGTCGTCCTGCACGGTGCTCCTGACGTCGCCGAGGCGGTCGTAGGAGTACGTCGTGACGATGCCCCGCGGGTCGGTCGAGCCGGTCGCGCGGCCCAGCCTGTCGTAGGCGGTGGCCGTCGCGAGGTTGACCGCGGCGCCCGACGTGCCGCCGCCGGCGACGGCGTCGACGGTGACCGCCGTCGGGCGGCCCAGGGTGTCCCGCGCGGTCGTGGTCACCATGGGCTCGTCCGCGCCGGGGGCGCCCGGCGGCGCCACGGTCGCCGTGATCGCGCCGGTCGCGTCGTAGACGGTCTCCGAGGTCGGCACGTCCACGTCCTGGTACAGGGGCCTGTTCGAGCCGTCGACGGTGCCGTCCCACACGACGGCGTCGTCGAGGCGGAACGCGGCGGTGCCGGTCGAGTCGTAGGCGGCGAGGACGACGCCCGTCCGGTCGGCCGTCGGCGACCAGGTCATGGGCGTGGAGAGCCGCTGCCAGGCGCCGCTGCCGGCGAGGTCGTAGGCGCCGGCGGCCGTGGCGTCGGCGGCCGTGCCGA
>DATKNA010000195.1:0-5390 GCA_035541595.1 Kineosporiaceae bacterium
GCGGTGCTCATCGGCGGCGCCGGGACGGGCGTACAGGCCTACGAGCTCACCCAGTTCGCGCGTGACCTGCAGTTCAAGCTGCACATCCGTGTGATCTGCGTGGAGCGCAACGGCTTCGGCCTCACCAAGTTCGAGCCGGCGGACGCGGCCGGCGACCTCATCGCGGACGGCGCCAGCGACGCGGCCCTCGCACTCGCGGACCCCGTCAAGACGCGGGAGATGTATGCGGCCAACGTGGTCGAGGTCCTGGACCACCTCGGCGTCGGCCGCTTCAGCATCATCGCCATCTCCGGCGGCGGCCCCTTCTCCGGAGAGCTCGCGCGGCAAGCCGGGGCGCGGGTGCGCTCCATCCACCTCGCGGTGGCGCTGCACCAGTCCACCCCCGGCAGCGCCTACCCGGACCCGGCATACCTGACGGCGATGAAGAGCTACATCATCGATCCAACCGTGTGGTGGGACATGACCGGCACCACGGCCGACAAGATCCCCGGCTGGCAGGAGCGTGCCTACGACGAGGCCGCGTGGTCGTTCTTCGTCCGCGGCCAAGACGCCGACCCGCACGCGGTCGCGATGGACTACACCATCTTCCAGCAGACCGCGCCCGACGTGTCCATGGTGACGGCTCCCGTCTACACCTACTACGGACTGCTGGACACCACCGTGCCTCCCGCCCAGCGCGACGCGTGGGTCGCCGCCTACTCCTCGTCGTCCAAGATCACCCAGCGCAACTACGCCGACGGCGTCCACGACGTGCAGTACCGGCACTGGGACCAGATCCTGCTCGACGTGTCGGGGTACGGGAAGTACCTGATCGTCGCCTACAAGGGCCAGACCAAGGTCATCCCGCAGGGGCAGTGGGGCTGGTACTCCAAGCACGGCGCCATCCTCGGC
This sequence comes from Kineosporiaceae bacterium, assembly GCA_035541595.1. Lineage (GTDB taxonomy): Bacteria > Actinomycetota > Actinomycetes > Actinomycetales > Kineosporiaceae > DATKNA01. The sequence goes on from DATKNA010000195.1 coordinate 892, forward strand.
ATGCAGGCGTGGAAGACGGCCAAGGCGCCAGTGGATTGACCTGATCATGGCTGGGTCCTCGACCGCCCCGAGGGCCCAGCCTGAGATGGACGAAGGCGGGGAGCGCCCAAGCACTCCCCGCCTTCACTCGTCCGCGCGTCAGCTCAGGGCACGTTCCAGACCGGCGTGCCCAGGGGTGCGCGGTCGTACAGCCAGATCGCGTCCGAGTTGTAGAGCCGCGTGCAGCCGTGGCTGAAGTTGCGCGGGAACTTCTTCAGCAGCCAAGGTTCGTCGGTGCCGTGGATCGCACACGGTGGGTGGTAGCACATGATCCGGGCGCCGTACGGTCCGCCCGGCCACATCCCCCGGGCGTAGACCCTGAAGTGACCGATCGGGGTGGGCAGCGACGGGCGCCCGGTCACACAGGGGAACGACCGGACCTCCACCCCCTTCGAGAAGAAATGCAGCCGGTACTGCGAGATGTCCACCACGATCATCGACTTCGCGTCGATCGGTACCCGGTACGGGTTGGGCTTGATGACGAGGACGTGGCGTACGGCGGACCTGCCCTCCACGTGCTCCGCGTCGGCGGCCGTCACTGCCCGGAGTGGGTACGTGCCGACGGCGACGGCCCGCCAGGTGGCGGTCGCTCGTGAGGCGGCGTCGAGCTTGACGGCGCGCCAGTCGGTCCAGGCGCCGCCCAGCCAGGACTGCAACGTGACGGCGCCTCCCGCGTGAGCGGGACGGACTGACACGCTGAGCCGCACCTTGTCGCCACGGTAGACCCGCGCGTCCGCGGCAAACGTCACGCGCGGGCCGACGGACACGGTGACCTCGGCCGTCGCCGGCAGCCACTGCTGACCGTCGCCCTGGTACTCCACCCGGTACGTCGTGGTCACCGCCGGCCGCACGCCGAACTTCGCCGAGCCAGCGACGCCGGTGACGAGCGTCGCGAGCAGGACCGGCACCGGGTCGCCCGCGCGCTGGCGCGTCAGCCGCAAGGTCGCGTCCGGGATGCCGAGGCCGGCCACCAGGCGGACGCGGTCGCCGGCCGTGACGACCGCCGGCGTGGCCGTGAGCGTGAGCGCTGGCGTAGCAGTCGGTGAGGGCGCGGGCTCGGTCGCCGCGGCCGACGGCGCGGCCACGGGCCGGAGCGCGGCGGACCCGACCGCCGGCGAGGCGCCGGGGTCGGCCGCCGCGACACCGGCGACGGCCAGCAGGACCATGAGGGCCGCGAGGGCCAGGGTGATCGCTGCGGTCCGCTCGTCTCGCATCATCACTCCTCTGGGTCGGCTCGGCCGATTCTCTCACAGAGGTTCGAGGCGACGGCGACGCCGTCTCCGTCGGCCGGCGGTCAGCGCACGGTCAGCGGCGCGGTGGTGACCGGCGAGGCGTGGCCGGCGACGTCCCAGGCGCGGGCGACGATCTTGTAGGTCCCGCGCCGCTCCGGGGCGGGGAACCGCCAGGTGTCGGTCTCGTTGACGCTCGTTCCAGGGACGCGGAGCATGCGGAGCGTCGTCCCGGTCTGGTTCACGAGACGCAGCTTGACGACCCCGCTGCCAGACGAGAACGCGGGGTCGGTCAGGGTGAAGCGGATGCGCGTGCCCCCTCCCGGCGCCGCGGTCGCCGCCTCGAGACGGACGCGCGGGGCGGCGACGTCGCCGGGGCCCGACGAGTCCACGAACGCCTTCAGACAGACGTCGGAGGAAGCGTAGCCCCGCTTGGTGCGCAGGTCCTTCCAGGTCACCCCGTCGCGGCTGATGAACGACCGCGCCACGGCGGGCCGCGGCTCCAGCAGGCTGGTGGGCCGCTCGACCGGGATCGGGGCCCGCGAGCCGGGGACGGTGAGCTTGACGGCGACGACGAAGTCGGCGCCGGTCGTCACCGTCCCCGGCGTGGCCAGCGACACGGTGTGATACCCCGCCACGTCGATCGTCCCGGAGCCCGCCACCGGCGCGGTCGCGAGGTCGGCGAGCGTGGGCGCGACCCTGACCTCGTAGCTCGCGCCCTGCCCGGACGTGTAGAAGCTCGCGGCGGTGACGCTGCCGTCGCCGCCGCTCGTGTACCTCGAGGCGAACCATGCCGTCTTGCTCCCGAAGCCGACGCTGCCCGACCACCCGAGCGCGTCGTGCTGGTAGATGGCGTCGTGGTTCCTCGCGCTCTCGACGCCCTCGAACACCGCGAGCGTCGTCCCGAGCATGCGGTCGTAGTAGCTCACCCAGAAGTAGCCGCCCTGCCCGAACGACCTCCCCCAGCTGTTCTTGATGAGAAACGCGCCGGGACCGGGCGGCCGGCTCAGGAACCTGCCGGCCGGGTAGGCGTCGTCCCAGCCGACGATGCAGACGTGATGGTCGAGATCCGTGTCGCGCGTACAGTAGGCGCTGGTGGCCGCGTCGTAGCTCCAGGCCGCGTAGGCCATGCTCGCGTCCACGGCGCCGTACTTCGTGACCGCCCACTTGATGGCGGAGTTGCCGAGGGGACTGCGATGCGGCGGCAGGAACAGGACCTCCTGGACGTGGCGGACGGCGCGCAGGCCCTCGCGCGACGCGCCCGGGTGCGGGTACGGATCCTGGCGCTCGAGCACGGGTCCCTCCCAGCGTGCCAGGTACGCGGTGGAGATGGTGCTCGGGGCGCGCCCCTCGAAGTGCAGGCGCGACCCCTGCATGTCGGCCATGTGGTTCTCGGAGAGGTCGAGCCGCGTGCCCGGCAACAGGCACGACTCCAGGGACCCGATCGAGGCGAAGATCCAGCACGTGCCGTGGTGGAGCTGCTGGCCCACGTGGCTCACCCGGCCGAGCTTGCGCAGGTCGTACCTGGCCGGGAAGTGCTGGCCGGTCCAAGGCGCTGCGGCGGCGGTCCGCGGCAGCGCCGCCGCTCCACAGAGCGCGACGGCCAGCGCGGTGACCGCCCACGCCGGCACGAGGGCGTGGCCGAGTCGGCTCCTCCCCCGCCGCCGCGCCGCCGCCCGTTCGCCGTACAGACCGTCCATGCGCCGAAGGATACATGCACGCGGCCCGGTCGGGTCATCGCCGTCCCTCGGGCGGCATTCCGGCGGTCGCCCGCGTGCGGGACAGTCCGGCCGGAGCGCCAACAGAAGAAAAAGGATTGCGTTGGTGCACAAAACGAGTACAATCCCTCGAATCGACGGCTCGGTCGCCGATGAGAGGTTTCTCGGACGCGGCGACGGACCCGGCCCTCGAGGCCGGCGCCGGACACCGACTCCGGGCCATGAGCCGGGCGGGACCTCCAGGTCCCGCCCGGCGTCGTTCACGCCCGCGCCCGGCCGGTGCCGCCTGCTCAGTCGTCCGGAAGCCGGCGTCGGCGCAAAGCCCGGATCTCAGATCTCGAGCAGCTCGAACCCGCTCGCGGCGTCGACGCGCCGCGTCGCCTCGCTGCCGGTGATTTCGATGACGATCGCCTCGGCGACCACCCACGTGCTCACGCCGTTGCGGATGCAGCCGGCGGCGACCCGGTCGTCGCGGCCGAACGCCGCGTGCACGTGGAGCACGGGCCGGCCGCTCTCGTCCGGGAAGAGCGTGCCGGCGCCGGCCATCTCGTGCACGTCGTGGAGGACGCGCTCCATGGGCGTCACCGGGCGGGCGGTGCCGTCCTCGGGGCCGACGACGATGCGGCTGCCGCCGGCGGCGCCGCCGACCAGGATGACGGCGGCGCGCGCGATGCCCTCGGCTCGCGCGGCCTCCTCGATGCACTCGTGCACCACGTCGCCGTCCTCCAGGCGGACGACGAGCACGCGGCCGAGCTGAGCGGTGCTGTACTTCATGACGGACCTCCTGTGCGGGCATCCTACCCCGCTCCCGTCCGTCAACCTTGCTAGACTCGGAACGTGACTCCGGCTCCCGCTCCCATCGGCCCTGCGGCTGCGCCGCGCTCTGCCCGCGATCTGCTGCGCGACGTGTTCGGCTTCGCCGAGTTCCGGCCCAACCAGGAGGAGATCGTCGAGCACCTCGTCGCCGGCGGCGACGCCTTCGTGCTCATGCCCACCGGGGGCGGCAAGTCGCTCTGCTACCAGCTCCCGGCCATGGTCCGTCCGGGCACCGGCATCGTCGTCTCGCCGCTCATCTCGCTGATGAAGGACCAGGTCGACGCGCTCCGGGCGGCCGGCGTCAGCGCCGCCGCCTACAACTCCTCACTCGAGGCCGACGAGGCGCGCAGTGTGCTGCGCGCCCTCCACGCCGGCGAGCTCGACCTGCTGTACGTCGCCCCCGAGACGCTCATGACCGAGGGGTTCCTCGCGCGTCTGCAGGGGCTCGGGCGCGGGCCGGACAGCACCGGACAGGACGACGGCGTCGCGCTCTTCGCCATCGACGAGGCGCACTGCGTCAGCCAGTGGGGCCACGACTTCCGCCCGGAGTACGTCCAGCTCGGGCAGCTCCGCGAGCTCTTCCCCGGCGTGCCCATCCTCGCCTGCACGGCCACCGCCGACCCCGAGACGCGCGACGACGTGCGCTTGCGCCTCGGGCTCGAAGAGGCGGCCGTGTACGTCACCGGCTTCGACCGTC